>JAPKMT010000009.1 GCA_026645735.1 Flexilinea sp. | reverse complement strand
GAATTTACGCTTTCCCAGATTGAAGATGGACAGATCGGTGTTGTCGCAGTATCTCCTGGCGATGGTATTTCTAGAATTTTGGCCAGTCTTGGTGTAGCTTCAATCATCAAAGGCGGACAAACCATGAATCCGAGTACGGAAGAGATCCTGAATGCGGTGAATGAATTACCAACAGATAAGGTGATCGTTTTACCAAATAACAAGAACATTATTCTGGCTGCCAATAATGCGATTACACAAACTAATAAAAGTGTTGCTGTGATTCGTAGTAAAAATGTTCCGCAGGGAATCAGTGCATTGCTGCGATTGGATCCGGATGGCGATTTTGAAAAAATTGTCGAAGATATGAATTCTGCTTTACTGGATGTCGAGTCAGGCGAAATCACGGTTGCAACACGAACCGTGGAAATCAATGGCGTTCAGGTCAATGAGGGACAAATTATCGTCATTCATAATGGCGATCTCGTCTTATCCCGCGATACTGTGGAAGAAGCGCTTTTTGCTTTTCTTGAGGAGGCGAAAGTCGAAGATTTTGAACGGATTACCATCTTCTACGGTAATAATATCGAAGAAACTGAAGTAAGCCGAATGGTAAAGTTGGTTCAGGAGAAATATCCAGATCATGAAATTGAATACCATTTTGGCGGTCAACCGCATTATTTTTTCATTATTGCTATTGAATAACGATATATGATTCTCCAAATATCAGAAAATTCAGATTCAATGAAATACCTGAGTCTTGAGAATCGGAGGATGAATCGGTCCAAAATCGAATCATAAAAACCGGATTGGCAAGGTTTGGACTCTTTTTTTTGATGATTCCATAAAACAAAACGGTTTTTAAAATTTTCAAAAGATTATCAATAGGCTTGGTCATCAGTAATTCGAAATTTGGGGAAGCCATATGAGAAAAAAGAGGAAACTTGTTGTTGTGTAGTTATTGGGCTTCGCCCAATAACTACACAACAACAGATAATTCTCTCCATATTTCGAATCGTTACTTGTTCATCAGTTGTGGTGTACGAAAACGTTGAGGCACTGATGACCAAGGTTTCTTTTTTTTCAAAACCTGGATATCGAATGAAAAAATTACGACTTATAAAATACGATAAAATAGAATTATGTTGTCACCAATAGAGAAATTACAAAGATTTATTCATCTGGAAATCAATCGTGGTTATGATAACCGTGCAGTAGTAGGCGGTCTGGAAAAATTTCAATCAGTTTGGCAAAAGGAAGCATCCGGTGCGAGTATAACAAATGATGTGATTGAAACAGTTTCTGTTTTCCTTTCCTCTTACGGTACGCTGGATTTCAGTCAACGAGAGCAATCGGTCCAAAACATATTAAACAAGATGGACCAACTACCGGAAAGTGTCATAAAAAAAACCGATATTACTGCAAAACATCCAAAATCCAATCGGACAAATACTCCTTTTAGGGATCGACCTGAAAATCAGATCATTCAAAATTCCCGATCCTTACACAATGAAGTACGAAAAACTGCAGATGCATACGCTATTGAATTAAATCCTGCAGTGCCAACAGTAGACGAATCACCAGTTCCTGAAAAATCAGCTGATGATCTCGCATCTCGCGAGCGTAAGTTATATCACAAGCATGAACACGCAACCAACGATCCCTCATTGGACAGTTCAGTTATTAAAATTCCTGGAATCGGAATCCAAAATGCCAAGGCGCTGGCAAAACAGAATGTATATACTGTCCGCGATTTTCTGTATTACTTTCCCCGTCGATATGATGATTATTCTCAATTTGTAACCATCAATAAACTGATCCCGGGAGAGTCCGTGACGGTTATCGGAATTGTATATTCCATTGAAAACCAGACACGCGGCAAGTATCAGATCACTGAAGCAGTGGTGGGTGATGGCACAGGATATATCCGGGTGACCTGGTTTAATCAACCTTGGCTGGTTCACCAGATTCGTGTCAGCCAACCGATCGTCCTTTCAGGGAAAATTGATATTTATCTTGGCCGTCCGGTCATGAATAATCCGGAATGGGAACCCAGTGATCAGGAAAATCTAAATACCAGCAGAATTGTTCCGATTTATTCCGTTAATTCAAATCTGAAACAAAATTTTCTTCGCAGGATGGCTTTTAACACGGTCCGTCACTGGTCCGGCTATCTGCAGGAATTTCTTCCGGATTCAGTGATGGAATCCGCGAATCTGCTGCCGTTAACCAAAGCTATCGAACAAATTCATTTTCCATCCAATCAGGACATGCTGAAGGAGGCACGAAAACGTCTTGCCTTTGATGAAATATTTATTTTACAGCTCTGTGTTCTCCTGCAAAAGAAGCTTTGGACATCCAATATCGCCGATCGTTTTGAAATAACGGATGATCTGCTGAACCATTGGATGGAAAGCCTTCCCTATGCATTGACCACTGCGCAAATGAAGGCTATCGGTGATATTCGAAAGGACCTCAACTCCGGTGCTCCCATGAATCGATTAATTCAGGGAGATGTTGGTTCGGGCAAGACGATTGTAGCCTGTATCGCAGCTGCCGTGGTGTCCAATTCTGGCGGTCAATCGGTCATCATGGCTCCAACCAGTATTTTAGCCGAGCAGCATTACCGAAATTTTCTTCTCTTCCTGGAACAAATTCAGGATGCTGATACAAATTTGCATATTCAACCTGAGCAAGTTTCATTGCTGATCGGCAGTACTCCCGAAAATCAAAAACGGGAGATAAAAGAAAAATTAAGCAGCGGGGAAATCCGGATTGTAATCGGAACACATGCGTTGATTGAAGATCCGGTCAAATTTCAGAACTTGCAAATGGTCATCATTGATGAACAGCACCGATTTGGCGTTGAACAACGTGCAGCATTAAGGTCTAAAGGGACGAATCCTCATTTGCTGGTGATGACAGCTACACCGATTCCACGCTCTCTGGCTTTGACCATCTATGGAGATCTTGACCTGACCCTGATTGATGAAATGCCGGAAGGCCGCAAACCGGTTGAAACTTTTGTGATGCAGGCCATCAGCCGCGAGCGCATTTATCAATTAATTGATCGAGAAGTAAAATCCGGCCATCAGGCTTTCATCATTTATCCCCTTGTGGAACAGGGTGATGACGAAGAGCGTGAGGGAAAAGCTGCCATTGAAGCACAATCCAAATTGCAGCAGGAAATATTCCCCGATTTACGGATCTCTTTACTGCATGGCAGGATGAAAGGGGAAGAAAAAGATGCGATTCTTCAGGCATTCAAGAACCGTGAGGCGGATGTTCTGGTATCCACATCCGTGATCGAAGTGGGTGTCGATGTTCCCAATGCAACGGTAATGCTGATTGAAGGTGCGGATCATTTTGGATTGGCGCAGCTGCATCAATTTCGTGGCCGTGTTGGTCGTGGTTCTGATCGGTCGTTTTGTATCCTTATCCCTGAGAATGATTCCGCTGCAGAAAATGAACGTCTGAAAGCCATGACGGAGACCAATGACGGTTTCAAACTGGCAGAATATGATCTGAATATGCGCGGACCGGGAGATTTTATTGGAAATCGACAATCCGGTTTTATGGATTTACGTCTTGCTTCCCTGACCGATATTCGACTGATTGAAAGAGCCAGAACGGAAGCAGAGAAACTTTTTGAACAGGATCCGGATCTTTCATCGGAAGCGAATCAGTTCTTGAAGGAACAGGTTGAAAAAACTTTGCAGACACGATCAGGAGAGATCAGCTGATGCTAACACGCGCCGTTTTCCCAGGAAGTTTTGATCCGGTACATTACGGACATATCAATATTGCACGCAGAGCGGCATTGATTTTTGACGAATTGGTGATCGCTGTTTATGAGAATCCGCAAAAGGATGTGCTGTTCCCCGTTGAAGAGCGTCTGGCACTTTTGCGTCGTGCCACTTCCGATATTAAAAATGCCAAGGTTGTCAGTTATTCAGGGCTTACGATAAAATACGTTAAAGAGATTGATGCAAAAGTGATGGTGCGTGGATTACGTGTTTTCTCGGATTTTGATTATGAATTCCGAATGGCACTTGCAAATCAGGAAATGGATATGAGTATTGAAACCGTATCCTTGATCACGAATCATCGATACACATTTATTTCTTCCTCTACTGTGAAAGAAATTGTAGCATTGGGCGGGGATGTCAGTACGATGGTTCCCCCGTACGTGGAAGCGGCAATGAAGAAAAAGTTGTTGCCATTCCAGACTCCGGATGAGTAGGGTAAAAAAAATCGGGCGGGGTACCGATCAATAACACAGGGAGAAATACAATTCCCATCCGGCTTTAGCTGCAAACCAAATTACTTGATGCTTTGGCTCATTGATTATGGAATAATCAGATGATTCGGCAACACATAAAGATGGCACATTTATTGCATAATATTGGTTGATATTGATCGAAAATTGGAGGGAACGTGGATATTTTGAATCTTGTGGATAAACTGGAAGAATTGTTCAGCCAAGGTCGTTCGATTCCATTGACCCATAATGTAATTTTAGATGAAGACCGCATGTTAGATATTATCGATCAAATGCGCGTCTCAATCCCGGATGAAGTAAAACGAAGTCAACAAGTCTTAGCACAAAGAGACCGAATTTTAGCACAGGCAAAAGAAGAACATGAGCGGACTATTGAAATTGCCAAAGAAAAACGGGAACAACTGATTTCCACGAACGAAATTACAGTTGAAGCAAAAAGAAGAGCAGAACAAATAATATCTCAGGCGAACACGGAAGCTGAGGTTATCAAACGTGAAGCCGATAAATATGCTTTGGATACTTTAAAAAGGCTGGAATATGAAATGGATCGTTCCATCAACCAGATTCGGAATGGAATTCGGACATTGGAACGTGATCAGGAAATCGATTCGTCTGCATCCTCCAATGCTGCGATAAACCCATAATTCTTTAATTTAATATTTCTTTGCTTACCTGATCTAGGCGCAGGCTGACCGATTGGCTGGCTGAATCCCGTCCCATAGTGATACCGTAGATCACATCTGCTGTTTCAACGGTGTTTCGGTTGTGTGTAATGACGATAAACTGCGTCTCCTGACTGAGTTCTTTTAATAATTCACAAAATCGACCGACATTTGCTTCATCCAGTGCAGCGTCCACCTCATCCATCACACAGAAAGGTGTCGGACTGACTCGAAGAAGCGCAAACACCAGCGCGACAGAGGTCAAACTGCGCTCGCCTCCGGAAAGCAGAGAAAGTTCCTGTTCTCGATGACCTGGCAATTTTGCTTCAATATCAATTCCTGATTGATTGGGATCATCCGGATCGGTCAGAACTAATTTTGCCGATCCGCCATTAAAAAGCCGAGTAAACATGCTTGCAAATTCAATTTGAACTTTTTCAAATGTATTTTGAAATGCATTTTTCATCATCTCATCCAGTTCATTAATGACTTTTCGTAAATCACTGGCAGCTTTTTCAAGGTCGGTTTTTTGTGTTTTCAGGAATATAAACCTTTCATTGACGGTCTGGTATTCCGTAATTGAATCCGGATTGATCGAACCCATCCGATACAAAAAAGCTTTTTGACGCGTGATTTGTTCTTCCATTTCTGAAGGGATTGATTCGATTTTTGGCAATTTGTCGACCCAATCCCCAAGCGGCAGCGGTGTTTGGCCTTGGACCTGGTCAACATAATCAAAAGCTACCAATCCAAAATCATCCTCGATTTGTTTTCGCAGCATTTCAAGCTGATCATTTAGCCTGGTAACTTCAAACTGAGATTGTGCTGAAGCTTTTTCTGTTGCAGTAAGTTTTGATTGGTACGCCTGGAATTCTGTTTGTGCTGTGCTATGTTCTTCCTCCAGCCTGGATAACAGAATTTCTTCCGGAGCAATCTCCGATTCGATAGATTTTGCCAGCAAATTGAATTTTTCGGATTCGTTTTTGATTTCAGTCTCTTTTTGGACCATTTGCTCAATTTGCTGATTGAACTCTGCAATTTTTGACTCATTCAGTTGCTTTTTTTGCTGATTTTTCTGTATTTGAGCGTCTAAATCTGACATTCGATATTGCGTTTCCCGGATTGTTTTTTCCGCAACAGTCCATTCCAAAGTCCAATGGTGAAGCTGATTTTGCAGCTCATCCAACTGAATTTGATGCATTGAATTGGTGAGTTGATGAATAGTCTCCTGGAGCGAATTCCGCTCATTTTCCAGTTTGGCAATCTCACTTTCGTCGTGTTCGGTTGTCTGACTGGATGACTGGATTTGTTTTTCATACTCACGAATTCGCTGGTTTTGAAATGTTATCGTCTGTTCCTGTTTCTGGATTTCCATGGAATATTGCGATATTTTCTTCTGAATAGATTCCAGCGAAGCACGATATTCCGATATTTCAACGCTGATGTCCCGATTTTCTTTGTGCTTCAGTTCAATTGTTGCATCCAAATCCTGTAATGCTTTTTTAAGCAGGGCTGAATTTTTTTGTGCAGCAACCATTTTATTCTGTAGTTCCTGCTTTTCTCTGGGCCTCGAAAGCACCTGATGTCGATTTTCGTTGCCTGAAACAATACTGCCGTTCGCACGGAATGCATCACCGAATTGTGTTACGATCATCTGTTCCGGCAGCAGTTCAGGCTGCAGTTTCATCGCTTCTTCTCTCGATTGGGCTACATAAACGCTGCCGAAAAGTTGCTTAGCTATCGGTTGAACTGATTCATCGAATTGGATCAAGTCCATCAGACACGGCAAGGTATAAAAAATTGGATTTTTCGTTTTGGATTGGTGTTCTGACGGACAGATTTTTTCTGAGATCATCACGGCTCGGCCGTTATCCCCGCTGCATAACAAATCCATCGCAAATTTCAAATCATCCGGATCTAACAGAACTGCATCCAAATGATCTCCCAATGCCGCTGCCGCTGCGACTTCATATTCTTTTGAAATGATGAACAGGCTTCCCAGAGACCGCAAATTTTGGCGCAGTTTCCCTTGTTTTGCGACTTTCACCAGATATTGCGCTCCCTGATTCAGCCCGGCAAAACTCTGATCAGCATTCTTGATTACTTCGATTTGGGCAGTACAGCGTGAGAATTCAACTTCCGCTTGATTATGTTCAGAGAATAAATCGGCGCGTTGTTTTTCGAGATTTTGCAGGGCTTCTCGGATTTGAATCTGTTTTTGCAGGCTTTCCTTGAGTGATGCTTCTACGCTCTGAAGTTCTGCGTCGTAATGTGAAGATTCATTTCGGATAGAAGCCAAACTGGATTCATGTTCAACTAACGTGATTTTTAATTTATCGATGGATAGTGCCACGGTATTCATCTGATTTTGCAGCTCATCTTTGTGCGCATTCAGACGAATCAGCGATGTTTCAATTTTCGTCAGGTTGTTTCTTTTTTCTGTTCGTTCACTCTGAAGTCGTCTTAATTCACTCTGTTTTCCCTGCAGTTCCTGGTCGACCAGGTCTTTTTGCTGCAGAGCAGTTTCACAGCTTGTTTGCAACTCGGTTATTTCAGTCTCATATTTTTTCTTGCGGTTTTCGAGAATTTCCAGCTCTGCATCTGCGTTATTTATTTCTTTCAGTTGTTCAGCCACCTGGTCTTTGTTTGTGTTCAGACGTTCTGCAAGAATCGCTGAACTTCGGGTCGATTGTTCGAGGTTGTGATGAGCTTCAGACAACCGATTATGCAAAAGGCTCAGATTAAGACGGGATGTTCGAACTTTTTCCTGCAAACTCGACAACCGATGATCAAACTCAGCAAATTCCAGTCTTATTTGATTTGTTTTTTCTTCCTGAACGGAATGATGATTCATGGCATTGACCAGGAGTTGTTGAGATTTGTGCCAATGAAAACCATACCATTCCCGCAGCAGGCTTTTTAAATCTTGTTTTATTTGTTCAAATTCACGTGCTTTTTTCGCCTGACGTTCCAAACTGTGTACGCGTGGTTCTAATTCACCAAGGATGTCCCCGATACGTTCCATGTTTCTGCGTGTAGCTTCCAGGCGGATCAGTGCTTCTTCTCTTCGGCTGCGAAAAAGACCGATGCCGGCTGCTTCTTCAAAGAATTTTCGGCGGTCATCCGGTTTTAAAGAAAGTGCTGTGTCAATCAAGCCCTGTCCAATGACTGTGTAGGTGCGTTCTGAAAGTCCTGACTGGCCTAAAAGTTCATTGATGTCTTTCAGGCGAACTTTTTGACCATTGATGGCATATTCATTATCGCCATCCCGAAAAGCACGTCTGGTGATTGATACTTCTTCATAATCAATTGGAAGCCAATGATCCTGATTATCAAAGAGGATTGAGACAGAAGCCATACCTGCCCGTGCTTTTTGCTCCGAACCGGTAAAAATCATATCCATTGTCTTACGGCCTCGCAGCAATGAATAGGATTGTTCTCCTAATACCCAGCGGATTGAATCCGATATATTCGATTTGCCGGACCCGTTGGGTCCGACAATCGCTGTGATGCGTGCCGGAAATTCAAAACGGACCTTGTTTGCAAATGTTTTATATCCCTGGAGTTCGATTGATTTTAATCGAGGTGCCATCGCTTCTTTCAGTAAAAAACAGTACTTTAATGATTGATGAATCGATCGTATTTTTGTGAATCAGGCGTTATTTTCATAGCGGGCATCGCTTATTGACCATAAATTCCGTATCCCAAATTAATCAGCGCATCTTGTGCTGCCATTTTCGTTGCCAGTTGTTTGCTCGTTCCGCGCCCTTTGCCAAGTGTTTTCTCTCCGACAACTACTTCAATTTCATAAATTTTTGAGTGATCGGGGCCTAACTCTTTAACGACGACATAATGCGGTATCGGCAGATCCTGGGCTTGTACAATTTCCTGAAGACGGCTTTTGGGATCATCCCCTTTATGATTGGACACAATATCTTCAAGCGCTTCCGAGATGAATGGCAGAATAAATTTTTGCACTGCTTCAATTCCCTGGTCTAGATATAATGCACCGATGACTGCTTCAAAAGCATCACACAACAGCGCAGTTTTTGTTTTGCCTCCTGCTTGCAGTTCTCCTTTGCCTAACCGCAGCGCTTTGCCCAGGTTGATTTTTCGGGCGAATTCAGCCAACTGTTCCGTATGAACCAACGCTGACCGGTATTTCGTCAAATCTCCTTCCGGCATTTCCGGCAGCTCATTGTATAGCCATGCGCCGACAACAAAATCCAAAACAGCGTCTCCTAAAAATTCAAGCCGCTCATTGTCTTCAATTGCGTCCGGATGCTCGTTTAGAAAGGACCGGTGGGTTAAAGCCCTGCACAACAACAGGGTGTCATTAAATTTTAAGCCGATGCGTTTTTCAAATTTCTGCGGGAGTTCATAAGAAAGATTCGAATTCGTTAAAGACATAATTTCCTCAAAATTTCCAATTCCCTTCAGCATGTGCGCTGAGGATTCACTTTGAGGGCTGATCCGGATTATTAATCTATCAGATCAATCATTAGCTCAGGAACACCTTCTGTATATCCGGAAAAGATTCCTGAACCAATAGACCCTGTATACGACTTTTTAGCAATTGTTGACAAGTTTTAGTATATCATAATAAAGTTTAGATTTTTGGGCGACCAATAACAATTCAGCGATTCGAAATATGGGGAGAATTACTTGTTGTTGTGTTGTTTTTTCACGAAGCGAAAAAACAACACAACAACAAGTTTTCTCTTTTTTTTCAAATTCAAATAGCATTTTATGGAACTTTATATTTTAAATATTCTTATTGTCGATCCAACTCATACAAAGTCAGAATGACCGATGCAATTGCCGCGGTTTCCACTCTGTAAATCCGTTTTCCCAGTGTTGTAGAAATCCAGCCCGTGGATGTGGCAAGATCGGCTTCGTCTCGTGAAAATCCGCCTTCAGGGCCAATGATGATTGATGCTGCAGATAATCCGGCTTTCATGGGTTGGAGTACTTGCTGCAAGGTTTGTTGCCGTTCTTCTTCCCAAAAAAATAGACGAACAGTATCGGTTGAACCCGTTTGGACAGCGTCTGAAAACTTCATCGGTTTGTGCAATATGGGGATAATACCGCGTTCCGACTGTTCTGCGGCTTCCTGGATGATTTTCTGCCAGCGAGGATATTTATGAATCACATCATCCCCGTTACGAACCAGACTGCGTTCGGAGTAGATGGGGATAATGGCAAAAGCTCCTGCTTCTGTGCACTTTTGCAGCATCCACTCAAATTTTTCCCGCTGAGTCAGAGAAAGGAACATGCTTATTCTGCATCCGGGTTCGTTCAGAACCGTATAAGATCGCTTCACATGAGCACAGATGGATTTTGCATCGGTGTATTCAATTTCTGCTTCGAATGCTTTTCCGACATTATCCAGCAAACAGATGGTATCTCCATCTTTTAACCGCAACACTTTTCGGATCTGATCGGCTGTATCTGCCGGAAGTGGAATGATATCGGCAGTGAAATTCTCAAGAGGGAGGAAAAAACGGTGCATCAGTCCGATTCCTGCTCATCTGTGATCATTTCGGAAACTTCAGAAGCCTTCCTGTCAGAACCATTGATGACCAGTGTGTACTCGCCACGCGGAGACTCTGACTGGAATTTTTCAAGCAATTGGCTGAGTTTTCCGCGGTCAATTGTTTCAAACATTTTTGTCAGGTCATTGGCTGCAGCTGCAGGTCGATCACCGAAAATTTCCAACGCATCCTGCAGAAAAGCAATCAGACGGTATGGACTTTCATAATAAATTAGCGTGTGTGGACTCTCAGCATCAACAGCAAAAAATCGTTTCCGCGGTCCATGTTTTCTGGGAGGAAAACCGCGAAATGTAAATGAATGAACAGGCAGCCCGGATAATGTCAGCGCCATGATCAAAGCGGTAGGTCCCGGAATTGCACTGACAGGAATTCCCTCTGCAATCGCTGCGCGGACTAACAAGAATCCCGGATCTGAAATCGATGGTGATCCGGCATCGGTGACAAGCGCAACATTTTCCCCTGCCCTTAAATGATCCATAACCTTGGGTAAGGCTTTTTGTTCATTGTCCTCCCGGAAGGATATCTGCGGTTTTTTAATTTCAAAATGGTGCAGCAGCATGCCGGTCTTTCTGGTGTCTTCACTGACGACACAATCCGCTATCTGTAAAGTTTCCAGCGCGCGCAGCGTGATATCTTTCAGGTTTCCGATAGGTGTTGCTACTAAATTGAGCATTGTGCTGCAGCCCCCAATCTTTCCTTCATCACAAGTATTGCTTCTGAATTATTGTCCATCAGTATACAATTCCTGTCTAATTCAGCGCATGCCGCTCCAGTTGTGCCGCTGCCGGCAAAAAAATCTAAAACAGTGTCTCCCGGATTGGATGAGGCACGGATAATCCTGCGTAAAATTCCTAACGGTTTTTGTGTTGGATAGCCTGTTTTTTCCCTGCTGTTAGTCGGAACGATGGTATGCCACCAGGTATCTGTGGGTAGTTTGCCGCGATCACGTTTCTCTTTTCCCACCAGTCCCGGAGCCATATAAGGAATCCGGTCCATATCATGCGTATTGAAAGTAAAGTGTTCCGGATCTTTGGCATACAGAAGGATGTTGTCGTGTTTCGGAGGCCATTTTTTCGTTGTCCGTGCTCCATAATCATAAGCCCAGATAATTTCATTCAGAAAGGAGTTTCTTCCAAAAATTTCATCGATTAAGATCTTGCAGTAATGGACTTCCCGGTAATCAATGTGGAAATAGAAGGAACCGTTATTTTTTAAAATCCGGTACGCTTCTTCGATTCGGGGTTGCAGAAACGAATAATAATCTCCAAAGGAGTCCAGATAGCTTTTTGAACCGATTTTTTCGTTATTGTAGTGATGTCCCTGAAAACCGATCCGGGTGCCATTTTCATCGCGTGTAGTCTTTATTGCTGTCCTTTTTTGTACCTTTCCGGTATTAAAAGGTGGATCAATATAGATTAAATTAACAGATTGGTCTGCCAATTTCTTCAATTCTGTAAGATTGTCCCCGAAAATGATCTGAATCATCACAGACTCTCAGGCTAAGAGCAATCGATCATTAGCGATTCCGGATCTGCTGGATTTTTCGAACAAGGAAATCAAATCTTCCACCTGAATATTTTTCTTTTTCTCAAGCGGGATATCGGCGATAATTCTGCCTTCATCCATCATAATGATCCGATTCCCAAATTGAATTGCATCTTTCATATTATGCGTAACCATCAATGTTGTCAGATGGTTTTCTTTTACCAGTTTATCGGTCAGGCTGAGAACTTTTCTGCCGGTACTGGGGTCGAGTGCGGCCGTGTGTTCATCCAGCAGCAACAGCTTTGGCTTTTTAATTGTTGCCATCAGCAGTGTCAGAGCCTGCCGCTGTCCGCCTGAAAGGAGCCCGACTTTCGTTTTAATTCTCGTTTCAAGGCCAAGATCTAATTGGGCTAAGTGATCGATATAGACCTCTTTTTCACCTTTGCCGATACCCCAGTTTAACGTCCGAATTTTTCCACGGCGCAGCGCGATGGATAGATTTTCTTCAATTGTCATGTTTGCGGCTGTGCCCATCATGGGATCCTGAAAAACGCGTCCGATCCATTGAGCTCTTTTATATTCCGGTTGTCGTGTCAAATCAGTTCCATCGATGAAAATACTTCCGGAGGTTACTTCAAATCGTCCTGCAATTGCATTCAGCAGGCTGGATTTTCCTGCCCCGTTGCCTCCGATAACTGTGACAAAATCACCTTCCTTCATCACCAGGTCCACCTGATTGAGGGCGATTTTTTCACTGACTGTGCCAGGTTCAAATATTTTTGTTATCTTTTCGACTTTTAGCATGTGACCATCCTCCTCTCTCAGGATTTTGCTGCTTTGGCAGCTTTTTTCCCTGCAGATAATTGTTTAAGAACAGGCAGGGAAAGCGCAATTGCTACAATGACCGATGTAAAAAGTTTTAAATCCGTTGGTTCAACAGAAATCGGTATGACAAGACCGGCGATTTTTAATTCAAAGTCTATTTCCAGTACGAGCGAAATGATGATGCGATATGCGATACTGCCCAGTAAGATGGAAATCATGTGCTGAAAGACGCTTTTCTTTCCAAAAAGAACTTCTCCGATGATCACCGATGCCAGACCAATGACGATCGTTCCGGTACCCATACCGATGTCCGCATAACTCTGATTTTGTGCGATTAATGCCCCTGCCAGTCCGATCATCGCATTTCCGATGATAAGGCCGATCATAAACATTTTGTCCGTATCGACACCCATGGCACGAATCATATAGACGTTATTGCCGGTAGCACGAACAGAGTAACCTAATTCTGTATTCAAGAACCACCACAGCAGAATTACGACCACAACAGCAAAAATTAATCCAACAAAAATGATTGATGCCTTATCGCCCAGATGGAATAAATTTCCGATTTTTGTATAGACTGTTTCCATTCGAAGCAGAGAAATATTTGCTTTTCCCATGATTCGCAAGTTGATGGAATACAATGCGGTCATGGACAAAATACCGGACAGAAGAATGGGAATTTTCAACTTGGTGTGCAGAATTCCGGTGACCAACCCTGCCAGTACACTGGCTCCAATTGCAGCCAGACAGGCCAGAAATGGGTCTCCATTTTGAGAAATCATTTTTGCGGCAACAGCAGCTCCCAAAGGAAAAACACCTTCACAGGAAAGGTCGGCGATATCCAAAATTCTGAACGTTAGAAAAACACCGATCGCCATAATTGCCCATAAGATGCCTAAAGAAACTGCACTAATAAGAATATCAATCACAATAACTCCGAATTTATATTAAAACAATTTTTTTTGCAACAGATCTGATCATACCAGACAATTTTTGTCAGCCTGGGATTATTGCGAATCAGATTATTTCATCCCATGTTTTCTTCAGGATTCGATTTGACGAAAGCTGCATGAATAAAAGCCGAGAAGACTGGATGCGGGCGATTCGGGCGGGATAAAAATTCCGGATTAAACATCACACCGACCATAAACGGATGATCGGCCAGTTCGATCGATTCAAGGTACTTCCCGTCTGCTGAGTTGCCGGACAGAACCATACTGCTTTTTTCAAAGACATCTCGATATATTTGATTAAAATCATACTGATGGCTGTGACGTTCCTGAATATCGGGTGCATGGTAAATGGATTCAATTTTCGTTCCCGGATGCAGGTGTTCCTGATATAAGCCCAACCGCATCATTCCATTTCCATAATGATCGGGATCAGTGTGCTGTTCCGGCAGATAAAATATCGGATGCGGCGTGTCTGCATTAAATTCAATAGAATTCGCATCCTGAAGCTGCAATACGTTCCGGGCATATTCTATTGCCATTGCCATCATACCCATGCAAATTCCGAAGAAAGGAATGTTGTTTTCTCTCGCAAATTTTGCGGCCTGGATCATCCCTTCAGTACCGCTTGCTTCAAGTCCGCTTGGAACCAGAAGTCCGTCCATCGATTGGATTTCATCCCAGTATTCACCGTTTTCCAATCCTTGCGATGGAATCCAGTGGAGTTCAAGTTTGACACCTTCATGCAGCGCTGCATGATGAACTGCTTCCCGCACGCTCAGATAGGCATCGTGTAAATCAATATATTTACCTACCAGACCAATTTTGACAATCGGTTTATTCTTGCGGGTTGATTCTTTCAAGATCCATTCCCATTCTGACCAGTCCGGCACAGCAATAGGGGATTGAATCTTCATTCTTTTTTCAATATATGCACCGATCTTCGAGTTTTCTAATTTCAGCGGGATTTCATACAGTTGTTTGCAAGTGACCATCGGGATGACGGCATGAACATCAACATCGCAAAAATCAGCGATTTTTTGGCACAAATGATCTGAAACAGGATAATCCGACCGGGTGATGATTGCATCGGGAGCGACTCCCATGGAGCGTAACGTTCTGACCGAATGCTGGGTGGGTTTTGTCTTCAACTCATCGGTTGCACGAATATACGGCAGCCAGGTGACATGGATGTTTAATGTATCTTCATTGGGCAGTGAACTCCGAATTTGTCGGATCGCTTCAATAAACGGTTCTCCTTCAATATCACCGATCGTTCCACCAACTTCCACAATGACAAAATCGGCTCCTGTTTGTTCGGCCACTGCTTTTATCCGTGTACAAATCTCATTGGTGATGTTTGGAATTACCTGGATCGTGCCGCCATTAAAGCCTCCGCTACGTTCGCTTTCAAGAATGGCTTTGTAAATTTTTCCTGTTGTGACAGAACTGGCTTTCGTCAGTCGGATGTCAATGAATCGTTCATAATGACCCAGATCGAGATCGGTTTCACCGCCGTCATCGAGAACAAAAACTTCACCATGCTGTAAGGGACTTAGTAATCCCGGATACACATTAATGTAGGGATCCAATTTTTGAATTGCCACATTAAAACCATGTTGTTTCAGTAAACGGCCTAAAGATGCAGCTGTGACACCTTTTCCGACAGAACTGACAACGCCTCCGGTGATAAAGATAAATTTGGTTCCCATGAATTCCCCCGATGTGATTTTTGCCTAAGGCATAACCTTAACAAAGCAATATTACCACAACGGGATTATTTTCAATGGAAAAAAAAGAATTTTTATGAAAAATATGCAGAAATTTTGCTCCAAAATTATAACCAATCGCGGAACTTTTTTTGATCCGATTTTTTAGGAGAGTTTTTTCTTTTTTTGTTGGGAAAGTGGTTCAAAATTTCGATTGGATGCTTTGCCATCCTCTTCATCCGTTACCCTGATTCAATAGAATGCATGTTCCGAACTTTATTCCGCCCTTAAAAAATCACATTGGCGATTCAGCTTTTCGAATTATCTTCTTTCTCTATTCAAAAAGCATATCCACATTTCGAATTGCTGTTGGCGATTATTATGCATGATACGATCTTCCCTGGGATACTGAACACTTTATTGGTAAATCCCGGAATGTATAACCTTTTTCCCTGACCTAATATTTGCAGTTATCTTAATAATAGTCCATCAGCAAAATTTTATCGATGTTCTCATCAATTGATACAAATATCGACTATGTCAATCAATTATCGATTCTTTTTTTTTGATTGAGTTTCTGCCATTTATTACAATAAACATAATATAAAAAGTTAGCTTTAATGACGACCTGGCAGAATATTACTCTTCCTATGAAAGCGATTTAATCTATAATGGACTAAAATAACTCTATTGTATAAGTTGAATTTTATTAAAGCGATGGAAATCATCTGAATAATTTTGACACTATAAAAAAAATGGAGATGAAAAATGAAATACCGGTTTGTGCATAACAATTTCAATGTGATTGATTTGGAAAAATCCCTGAAGTTTTATAACGAAGCACTTGGATTGAAGGTCGCCAGAAAAAAGGAAGCCGACGACGGGAGTTTTGTGCTTTGCTTTTTAGAGGACGGAATAACAGAACAGCAGCTTGAATTGACATGGTTGCGTGACTGGGGTAAACCGAAGTATAACCTGGGTGATAATGAATTTCACCTTGCTTTTCGGGTTGATGATTTTGATGAATCGTTAAAAAAACACAAAGAAATGGGCTGTGTCTGTTTTGAAAATGAAAAAATGGGAATCTATTTTATCGTTGATCCGGATGGTTACTGGATTGAAATTCTTCCGACGAAGTAAAGGATTCCTTATTGGGATACGATATAAACGCTGGTATCCTCCGGCTTTACGCTCAGTAATTCGAAATTTGGAATAGCCTTTTGAGAAAAAAACGAGATTTTGTTATTGTGATGTAGTTGCGCTTCGCGCAACTACATCACAATAACAATTATTCTTTTCCATATTTAAAATTGCGGCTTTATGCTCAACCAATGGCTCTGTGCCCTGCTCCATCTGTTATACAGCAGTTTTGCGATGAGTGTATTTGGAATAAATTTGCCCAACACACTGAATATTTTATTAGTTGCACCCGGAATATAAATCTTCTTTCCTTGAAGGACTTTGGAAATTGTCATGGCTGCCACACTTTCCAGCCGGTTGGTTGTCATTTCTCCCCAAAATCCTTGAACCTGAATGCCGCGAATCGCTTCTTCTGTGGTGGGCAATCCTCCGGGACAAAGAGAAAGAACAGAGACTTGCTTTGTTTTCAGCTCTTCTCCCAGAGCAATTGAAAAATCATACAAAAATCGTTTTGATGCCGCATAAGTGGCTTTCAGCGGCATCGGATACAGCGAAGCCAAACTTGCCACGAACACCAGGTAGAATTTTTCTTGATCCTTCCTTCGATTCAGAATTTCGTGCGTTATTCGCAGTGTCGCCTCAATGTTCAATTGAACGATTTTCAAGATGTGAGAAGAATCCCAGTCCAGAAATGCGCCTTCGAAATCTACACCGGCTACATTCAGCAGCATGTCAAACTTCATTTGTTTCGTGTCTGCAAATTTCAGTAACCTTTTCACATCTTCTTCATTGGTCAGATCACTTGCACAGACCTCTATTTCAACTAGCGGGAACTGTGACTGTAGGCCTTTTTTGAGTGTGTTCAGCTTGTATTGATTCAAATCCGTCAGAAACAGATCAAATCCGCGTTTCGCACACTCGATGGAAAATGCGCGTCCCAGCCCGCCGGTTGCGCCGGTAATGAATACTTTCATCTTCAGACTCCAAATTGAATATTGCAGAATTGTTCACTTAAGGCAAAGAGCTGCTCCGCATTTTGTCGATTAACTTGCCTGCTGAAAGGCATTTTTCGGCAATTTTTGTAATACAATCCATCCGGATTTTTTTTCTGATCGCACAAAAATCGATACGTTTCAGCAGGAATTTCGGGAAGAACGCCACCGGCTTTTCTCAGATTCCACACAAAACTGACCAGTTTCCCTGTCTTCTTATTGCCGATATCCGTTCGAAAGAGTCCAGGATCGATACAAAATGCCTGGATTTCTCTCGAGGGATACCGCGTATTCAACGCATAAGCGAAAAGCAGATTGCATAGTTTTGATTGTTTGTATGCCAGCAGCGGATGATATCCTTTTTGAAACATGATGTCACTCCAATGGATTTTCATCCACTGGTGCGATTGACTGCTGGTTAAAAGGATTCTGCCGGATTCGTTTTTCAGGTACTTTAGCAATCGATGGGTTAATAAAAATCCTGCCAGGTGATTTAATGCAAACTGTTGCTCATACCCGTCTTCCGTAGTGCTGTACCAGCTGCGAACACAGCCAACGTTATGAATCAGGCCAAAAAGGCAGGAATCCGAGGTCTTTTCGATGTGTTCTGACAACTGATCTGCAATTCGATGAACTTCACGCTGCTGCATTAAATCTCCGTAAAAGAATTCAACTTCCTGATCGGGTATTTCAGTTCTCAGTAAAGTTTTTGCTTTTTCACAATGATCGAATGTATGGCCAATTCCGATGACACGATATTGCGCCTGAAGGAGGGATTTGCAGACGGCAAATCCGATACCTGAAGTCGCACCCGTTACGATGATTGTCTTCATGGAATCATATCCTTTCTAAACAAACCAGTGCCATACATGCCAGAATTCGAGATTCCCCGCATGAATCGCTGAAAAAATATAGGCTGCAATTAAAGCTATTCCAAAAACCAGGAGCGAAATCTGGGCTGCACTTCTCAGAAATCGTCTGGCTTTGGAGCTGAAGAGCGGATTTGTTGAAAGTGGTGGATACATATTTCCCGAGAAAGTGTTTTTCTGCCACTGCACAAAGGCCTTTCCCAGCTGTCGGATGTAGAAGTATAGATAAATAGTTCCAAGCGCTGCTAAAAAACCCAAAAATAAAATCGATATTCCAAATAAGACTGCACTCTGCCACGGCATAAAGGGGACGAGATGGCCTGGGTTGAAATTTAATCCCAAACTGAATCCTGTTAGAATCGCTGTTATTGAAAAAACGCCCATACCAATAACCCAGACATATGCGAGAATAAAAAAAATGCCGATGAATAGATCCAGAAATCCGAATCCAAGCGCTGCCAGAATCTTATTTCCCCTGCGGTATGAACTGGGCGTATCCATAGCAGCAAATTGTGCAGCAATCTGTTCCGGTTTTCCTAATTTCGCTGCGATTTCTTCTTCGCTGTAACCATCAGCAATTTTGTAGTTAAAATGCTCGTCATATTCCACCAAAATTTCATCAATTCCTGCAACATGATTATTGTTCAGTTCTTTTTGCAGTGTTTTCAAATAATCAATTTTTTTCATGCGAACCCTCCGTAAGTATTTCTTCGACGACTCTGATAAAAGAGCTCCATTCTTCCTTTGACTGTAAAAATTCTTTTTCCCCGAGATCTGTAAGCGTGTAATATTTTCTGGGTGGACCACCGCTGTCTTCCGATAAATAAGTTGTTACCATTCCATCACTCTTCAATTTTCGCAAAATGGGATAGACCGTTCCATCTGAGATATCGATCCGTTTTGAAATAAATTCTGATATGTCATATCCATAACAGTCATGGCGATATAAAATGGCTAAAACGCAAAGTTCCAGAACCCCTTTTTTGTATTGAATATTCATGAATCAACCTCCTTTCCTAATCGATATTTTCTTGTTTTCATTCGAGTATTTTCGATTTTATTGTTGATCGGGAGTAAGAAAAGTTAGTTCAGTACTAATCGTAAAATACTATTATATATAGTATAATAGTTTCATTGCGTTGTCAAGCAGCAAATGTTCGTGCGTGTCCCGATATGCATCTAAATGCTTGAAACTGGATATAAAAAAGAGAATTGGCCGTTGGAATATTTCCCAAAAAACCAATTCTCTGTTTTAAGTATCGTTGATCGTGCTTGATTCAGTGTTATTTAACGCCTAGCCATCATTTCTTCTATCGGCTTGTAGTCAAAATCAAAGCCCCAAAATCGCGGTCCAAAGTAAGAAATTGCTTTTTCAGAACGGAAAACCGGATTGATTTTGCAGCCAACGACTGCGACCGGATCACCCTCTTTCAGTTCCGTATTGGAATATCCTTCACCAGTATTCGGATTGACGTTTATGATAATATCCGGGCTGAAAACATAGGGTTTCCCGTCCAGCCATGCCACGTGGTTTTCGTTGAGGAACCAGATATCCATCGTGTGACCTTCATCAACACCTGTTCCCCGGATGTGGGTTGTTCCCGCCATGGCACCCTCTTTATCCTCCCATTCTTTGCCAGTAACAACTCCTGAGAATAATTTCCATCCATTCAGTTGTTCAACAATTTTTGTTACAGGGTTCTGTGCGGACTTAACCGCTTTGTGGACGGCTTTTCCGAGTTCATAGCTCAATGATAAAGTGCCGGGAACAATTGTTTCTCTTGTATCTTTGGCCGATAAGAGGACCGATGCAAAATATACAGCGCCATAGCTGGCGATGGCCATCATTTTTCCTAACCTTTCAACCATGGCCGCCGAGCCTTCTTTGATGACAACGATATCCCCCCACCAGTCTGTCACTACTGCCGGCGTAATGCTGTAATCTTTCAGAAAATAGGTCGTCTGCATTTCCTGTGGAACTGCTCTCCCGCTGTAATCACCGTCGATCAGACTCATTCCCAGACGGGCTGCAATTACCATTGGAGCTGGTGCATTGGCAGCACCTAACTCTACAGGAACCAAAGCACCTACTTTGACACCGGAGTACTTCTCCAACTCCTTCACCGCCATTTCAGCCGCCCGCAAACCAAATTTATTCTCGATTCCCAATTTTTTCCCTAATTCAGTAATATCCGATTCACTTTCCGGACGACCGGCAGAGATTGATCCGGAGCTGAACGCAGTACAAGTGAACGTGTCTTCTGGTAATTCTGCGGCATCGATCCATGAAAGCGTCAATCCTTCATCAAGTGCTTTTGTGAGCAATTCCATTCCAGTCGTTATCGAACCGCCTCCTCCTGTTCCGAGCAGTTTTAATCCAGTAAGAAAATCGACACAATCTTGCTTTGTTTTCAGTATTGTTTTTGACATATCTTCTCCATTTTTTTATCATCCAATTTATTTTTGGATGGTGATCGAAGGACCCTGATTCATTTTCCCTTCGATTTGATCCATCAACGATTCTGCAGTTCTCTGGCTATTTTTAACACCATCCTGTCCAGGTTCATTTTTTGGGCATCATCATCCATCGAGGATTCCCGTTCTTCATCAACTTGCTGTCTGAGTGCGCTGATAAAAACATCAGACATTCCTGCTGATTCCATGATGGCCAATAATCGTCCAGCCGCATCGATTAACCGAAAAGTCCCATAATTTTCGGGCTCATCATAGAGTCCGCGCGCGCTTGTAATCATGAAAGAAACCAGCAATAACAATTCGTTTTTCAATTCTTTCGATTCCATTTTATTTTTCTTTATAACTTTCCTGAAAATAGATTTCTTGTAAAGGCTTTTTCTTTGGAGCGGAAGGAAGACTTTTTGGTTTGCCCAAAACGGTCAACAGAATTGGCTCTACATGTTCAGGTATATTTAGAAATTCTTTTACGCCTTCCACATGAAAGGAACCGATGGCACAGCCACCCAAGCCAAGATCATGTGCAGCCAGTAGTATATTCTGCATTGCGGCTCCAATATCCAAATACTTTATGATTGGAAGCACTTCCTTTTTCTGTCCACGGAAATCGAGACATAATATGATAATTCCGGAAGGGATTCCGATGATCCCGGGACAAATTGCGCGCATTCCGGCGATACGTTTCGGTTCGCACACGCTGAAGAACAACCAGCTTTGACTGTTACCGCCGCTGGGAGCGGAAACAGCCGCTTCAATGATTTTTTGGAGGTCAGCGTCTTTTAATGGTTCCGAAGTATAGGATCGGATGCTGCGTCGAGTTCGGATTGCTTCAAGTGTTTCCATCTTTTCTTTCCTTGACCTTTATAAGATTTCCGGATAACCGCTGATTTCTTTTTCAGGAGGAAGCGGCCATGTAATTTTACTGTGACAGAGATGCAAATCGGTCAATAATTCCGCAAATTTGACAGCAACCGCAGGCGGTTCCAGTACGGGCACATGGATTCCACGCTCAGAAAGCCTTTCCTGTAGCGTATCCGCAAGACCGATCATTCCGGTGCAGCCTGGAATTAAGGAATGCGCACCATCTTGAATAACTGCTTGTTCACCTGCATCCAGCAGCGCTTTCAATAACCTGTCCGGATTAGTTTCCACTTCCTCAACGGTCAAGCCAATCGTTCGTACGGATGCCAGTTTGGCACTGATTCCATATTCTGCAACCTGGTTGGCAAATTTATGTCCATAATCTTTGCGGGTTCCCAAAATACTGAAGCGGTGTGAAAGCGCTGATGCCAGAAAGCTGCAAATGTGTGTCTGCCCGATTACAGGGATGGTAACTGCTTCACGGACTGCATCAAAACCCGGATCACTCATGCAGTCGATAATCAGTGCATCAGCGCCATTCTTCTCTGCATTTTTGGCGATTCGGAGCAATTCCGGGATGCACATGGCTTTTAGATACTGATTTTCAATGGTTGCTGGTCCGGTTTGGATTGCCTCCACCATAATTTGCGTCGAAGGACGTGCATAAGCGGCATATCCTTTTCGCGTGTCCTCAAGCCACCTGTCTTCCCGATATCCCTGAACGACGGGTACCATCACGCAAATTTTAACCGAACGATGGTGTGTGCCATTCCTGGATTGGTTTAATTCTGCGTTCAGGGTTTTATGTTCCGGAAGCAGAAAACTTTTGCCATACGGATAGGTTTTTTGACTGTGTGTGCGATTTAATCCTGCCAGCATTTCAGCCCATTTTAAAGCAACAGACGATGGATCGATGATCAGAGGATTCAATCCGTGCTGTTGAAGCGCGTCTTTCAAATCCTGTTTCATCTCACGCATACTGGTACATCCGAAAATAATTCCGCTGGCGCCATCTTCCTGTATCGCATGAATGGATTCGGTAATTAATGAGGAAAGCAGTTTTTCGCTGAGTTTATATAAATCAAGGACAGGTATCTCAACAGATCGAATGGATGCAAATTTCTCTGTCAATCCATATCGTTTAACGAGAAGTTCGAAAGGGAAGCGGTCTCGTTTAGCGGTTGCGATTATGGAAAATTTGCCACACAGCGTTGCTGCCAGTGTCATCGCAGACTGAGCTGCACCAATTACCGGAATTCTGGTCATTTCTCTGGCTGCTTCTAAACCCGGATCGTTCATGCAATCAATGACAACTGCATCCATCCCATCCCGTTCGGCTTCCAACACTCGTTGTACGACCTGAGGGGCGGCAAGCGTTTCTTCATAAATCGATTCAAGAGAAGCGGGTCCCTTCGACAAACTGACAAGACTGATCTGTGTATTTTCATTAACAAACTTTTGCAGAACGGGAAGTGCGCTGGAAGCGTACACAGAAGAAGTGATCGGGGCAATGATTCTGATTTTCATTTAAAACCTATAATCCTTCAATATATTTTTATACAGAACCCTGTCTGGATCATCCCGGATCCATAGCGTAAAAAGGATGATCATAACAATTTTTCGACTGGATTCATTATTTATTCAGCAATTCGAAATATGAGAGAGATTACTTATTGTTATGTTGTTTTTGCGCTCTGCGCAAAAACAACATAACAACTAATTTTCTCTTTTTTCTCAAAAGGTTTTTCCAAATTTCGAATTACTGTTATTTATTAAAAAATCCTGGAAAAACAGAAAAAATAGCTGTATTATTCGTCTTTGTTATCATTTTTCCATGTTCGGTTATCTCGAAATGGATAAACCAATAAAATTAATAAAAATATACCAGATTCTGAAATTGAATAGTTTTAATTTGTTATAATCATTTTCCTATAGATATTCAACTCAATGAAAAAACAGTAATACCTTTTTGTTATACTAGTTTATATCAATACAAAATATAAAGCTATGATTTATTCCAGAATTTTCAATAAATCGTATCATTCATCAAATATACTAAAGAGGGAAAAAATGGAAAAAACAATGAAGTTATTTATTGTATTAAGCCTGATCAGTATTTTTATAATTACTGGTTCGGCTTTTGCGGCGGACACCCCGACTTTTGCGGTTTATGCATTAAACAGTGAACCGCTGACAAACTGGGATCCAGCGATAGAATTTTCGAATGGTATTCATGTTCACAATAATATGTATGAACAATTGCTGCGATATGATTCGATCGAAGAAAAAATTATTCCAATGCTGGCTGAGTCTTATACCGTTTCAGAAGATGGATTAACCTGGACGTTCAACCTTCGTGCCGGCGTGAAATTTCAGAATGGTGATGATTTTACTGCTGAGGATGTAAAATTCTCGGTTGAGCGTACGATGCAGCTTGCTGCTGGTGCATCCTACATCTGGTCCGCTGTTGAATCCATTAATGTGGTGGATCCGCTTACGGTTGAATTTAAACTTGCTTATAAAAATCCTCTCGATCTGGTGGCTGCAACCGGTTATGCGGCTTTCATTTATTCATCCAAATGCGTGAATGAAGATAATACCTGGATCGATGAAACTCCTGGCTGCGGTACCGGACCTTATATGCTGAGAAGCGCCAAATGGGGCGATGAAGTGATTCTTCAGAAATTTGACGGTTACTGGGGCGGATGGCAGGAGAACAGCATTGATATCGTCGTCTTCAAGAAAGTCTCTGAAACTGCTACTCGAAGACAGATGATTGAAACCGGTGAAGCAGCCATTACTGTGGAGCTGCCATATACGGATGTGGAAGTTCTAAAAAACAACCCGGAAGTGGTCGTTTCTGTCAATCCTTCTCTGCAGAACTTGATTGGTATGTTCAATACTCAAAAAGCTCCGTTGGATAATGTGAAACTCCGTCAGGCATTGGCTTATGCGTTCCCGTATCAGGCAGTGATTGATACAGTCATCGGAGGTTATGGCCAACAGTCTTATGGAATGGTTCCAGCTGGTTTATGGGGTTGGAGCGATCAGTTGCCGCGCTATGAATATGACCTGGAAAAAGCCAAAGCACTGTTGGAAGAAGCCGGTGCCGGATCAGATTTAAGCCTGGTTCTGACATATACTGCCGGAAATGAAGCTGAGAAAAGCACTGCAGAACTTTATAAATCCGAATTGGCTAAACTGGGAGTCAATCTTGATATTCGCGGAATGCCGTGGGACAGCCAATGGGAAATGGCGCTGGGTGATCCATCCCAGCGTCAGGACATATTAATGATGTACTGGTGGCCGGATCTGCCAAGTCCCTATTCATTCTTATATTCCACTTTCCATTCTGAGGATGAGCCTTTATTCAATCTGGCTTATTATAAGAATCCTGAATTTGATCAATTAATTGACGGTGGAAACGAAATGACTTCTTCGGATATTGAGGCTGCAAAACAAATGTTCATTGACGCACAAAAAATGCTTTTGGATGATGCTGCCTCCATTTTCATGTATGATCGTCAGGATATTTGGGTAACCTATAAGACCATACAAGGTTTCAAATTCAATCCGGCATACCCGACCGTGGTATTCTTCCACGAGTTGACCGTTCAGAACTGATGGAACTGATCTGATGAAGATGAATTCGTTTGTTTTCATTGGATTTTGTTGCTGAAAATAAATTGAAAATTGCAGGGAACTCATAATCATAAAAATTGGCTTTGAGTCTGTGCAAACTCAGCAAGTTTTCTGATTGATTATCTTTTGTTAATTGAGGGGATTCTTGAAAAAGCTTAAGAATCCCCTGTCTTTTTATCATTCATTTCTTTATTGAAGGAGCCTGGATGACGAAATTTATTCTCCGACGTGTATTGTTAGGAATAATTGTCCTCCTGGGAGTGGCATTCATTACTTTTTTTGTAGCGCGTGTGGTACCATCCAATCCTGCTGCAAAATGGGCTGGACCCAGAGCAAATCCGGAACAGATAGCCAAAGCTACGATTGAACTGGGGCTGGATAAACCGCTTGTAGTTCAATTCGGGAAATATCTGATGGACTTATTCCGCGGAAACCTTGGGAACTCACTGCGAACCCGGCGCCCAATCACACAGGAATTACTGGAAAGCCTGCCTGCTACAGTCGAGCTGGTTTTATTATCGACGATTGCGGCCGTGTTCATTGGTATACCTTTGGGAGTCATCTCTGCAAAGCGAAAAGATAAGCTGATCGATCATTTAAGCCGCCTTTTTTCGATTGGAGCTGTTTCCTTACCCACTTTCTGGATCGGACTTATTCTGCAGTTGGTCTTTTTTCGAATTCTGGATATTTTCCCGATGGGCGGACAGTTGAGTACGGAAATTAAAATATTAATGGATATTCCGAAAGTTACTGGCTTTTTGATATTTGATTGTTTGATTACCGGTAATTTCACGATTTTATGGGATGCACTATGGCACATCGTTCTTCCTGGTATCACGATTGCTCTGTATCCGATCGGACTCGTCGCAAGAATGACCCGTTCTGCCATGCTTGAAATTCTCAATGAAGATTACATTACTGCCGCCAGATCCTATGGATTGAAGGAAAGAACAGTCCTCTGGTCGTATGCATTG
Source organism: Flexilinea sp. (assembly GCA_026645735.1). Classification (GTDB taxonomy): domain Bacteria; phylum Chloroflexota; class Anaerolineae; order Anaerolineales; family Anaerolineaceae; genus Flexilinea. The sequence goes on along the minus strand of JAPKMT010000009.1, from coordinate 54,428 downwards.
AAAAATTCCATTGGGCCTACATCAACTGTTGTCGCTTTATCGATCGGATATACATTGGTAAATACATTTTTGACAGAATCCATCTTTACCTGGCCTGGCATCGGAAGTTATATTTCTTCTGCTGTGATCGGAAATGATTACCCGGCTATCATGGGTGTCACGATTTTCTCGGCATTTTCATACGTGCTCCTCAATCTGGCTGCAGATATTATTATTGCACTGGATCCCCGGGTGCGAACCTGAAGGAGGCGGCAAATGACACAAAGTACAAGTTTTTTACGAGCTGTCCAGCCTGCTGTTCGGGAGTTGAAAGTTACATTTTTTCTTCTCAATCGAAATTTATTACAGCGGATTTCAATGGTGATAATTCTTCTGCTGATCCTGATTGCGATATTTGCTCCGGTCATCGCGCCATATCCGGGACATGCGATCAGCGATACGAATCCGAAAGATAAACTATTACCCCCATCCAGTCAATACTTTTTTGGAACGGATGAATTGGGTCGAGACCTGTTCTCCAGAATTCTTTTTGGAACACGAATTTCTTTACGAACCGCTCTGTTGGCAGTGGGATTGGCTTTATTAATCGGAGCTCCGCTGGGTGCTATTGCAGGAGGTCTGGGGGGCATTGCGGATGAAATCATCATGCGCCTGACAGATATCTTCCTGTCATTCCCGCCTTTATTGCTGGCTATTGCCATCTCTTCGTTCCTGGGCCCCAGTTTGGAAAATGCCATTTTGGCAATCGCGATTTCCTGGTGGCCATGGTATACGAGGATTATTCGCGGACAGGCAGTTTCCATCCGGGAACGTCAATTCGTCAGGGCAGCGCGCGCGATAGGTACACCGCTTCCCAAAATTATTTTTTCACATATTCTTCCAAATACGCTGGCACCGGTTATCGTGCAGGCTTCCATGGATATTGGCGGAGTCATTTTAACAATTGCATCCTTAAGCTTTTTGGGTTTGGGTGCACAGCCTCCGATTCCTGAATGGGGATTGTTAATTTCATCCAGCCGCACCTATTTCCTGAATGCCTGGTGGTACAGCACGTTCCCTGGTATTGCGATCTTTATAACGGTGATGGTTTTTAATTTGATCGGTGACGGCATCCGTGAAGTTTTGGATCCGCGCACCCGGAAATTTTAAGGAGAGCCATATGACAGATCAGAAAAAACAGTCTTATTTTGAAATCAAAGATCTTTCAGTTGGTTTCCGGACATTTGAAGGGATCAAACCTGTCCTCAATATTGAAGGGCTGACGATCAATCGCGGTGAAACCTATGGTTTGGTGGGCGAAAGCGGCGCAGGGAAAACGGTTTTAGCATTGACGATTCTTGGATTGCTGCCGAAACCTGCAGGGATGATTCTGAATGGAAGTATTCTGTTCGATGGAGTGGATCTTCTAAAACAGACAGATAAACAGATGGCTGAAATTTATCGTGGAAAACGGTTGGCCATGATTTTCCAGGATCCGATGTCGACATTAAATCCGGTCTTTACTGTCGGGCAGCAAATTCAACGCGTCATCACGCGACAGGAAGGGCTGAAGGGTAAAATCTGTTTGAAACGTTCCCTTGAGTTGTTAGATCTGGTCAAGCTGCCGGATACATCAAATTTAATTGATAAATATCCGCATGAATTGAGTGGTGGACAACGACAACGGATTATCATCGCGATTGCATTATCCTGCGGTGCAGAGTTTTTAATCGCTGACGAACCAACGCGAAATCTGGATGTTACGATTCAAGCCGGAATTCTTAAATTAATTGATGAATTACAACGTGACTTCAAGATGAGTGTCCTCTTCATTGGGAATAACGTGAGTTTGGTAAACATTTTCTGCAAAAATGCAGGAATTTTATATCGCGGCAAGCTGGTGGAAGAAGGATTAAGTAATTGTGTCGTTCAGAATCCGCTGCATCCTTATACACAGACATTAATTTCTGCGATTCCACGCAGTAAATCAGAGAAATTGAAGTTTTCAAAAACCGTAATCAAGCCGGAAGCTGAAAATGGATGTCCCTATTATTCTCGCTGTACAATAGGAAAAGAAGATTGTTTTGCCCATGTCCCCATGTTAAGAGAATTTCCGACAGGATCACCAACAGAATCACTGAATACTGAGACGATCTCTGTTCAAAAAGCAGCATGTTTTTATGCAGGAGAGACGATATGAATCAGCCGCTGGTTAAAGTTGAAGCCTTGAAAAAATATTTTCCAGTCCGATCCAACCGGTTATTTGAAACCAAAAAACAATGGGTCAAGGCAGTCGATGGTATCGACCTTATGATTCAATCCGGAGAAACCATCGGGTTGGTTGGGGAGTCCGGATGCGGGAAAACAACACTCGTCAATGTATTGCTGCGGCTTGAGGATTCCACAGAAGGATCAATTTTTTTTGATGGATTGGACATCACCCGTGTTTCACAAAAAATGCTGCGGGATAAGGTACGGAAAAATATCCAGATTGTTTTTCAGGATCCTTTCTGGTCATTGAATCCGCGTATGCTGGTGCGGAATGTCATTGGTGAACCTTTAAGTGTTCATCAGAAATTATCCGGACTGACTTTATCCGAAAAAGTTGAAAACCTGTTGGATATGGTAGGGCTGCCCAAGGACAGTCTGTATAAATATCCGCATGAGTTTTCCGGTGGACAACGGCAGCGAATTGCGATTGCCCGAGCGTTAGCACTGGAACCAAAATTGGTGGTGCTCGACGAACCGACTTCCTCGATTGACATTTTGTCACAGGCTCAGATTCTGGACCTCTTGCAGCAGTTAAAAGAAAAACTGGGTTTGACGTATATCCTGATTTCCCATGACTTGAGTGTCGTACATTATTTGTCGGACCGTATCATCGTGATGTATTTAGGGAAAATCGTTGAACAGGGTCCAGCAGAAGCGATTTTCAGCGAGCCGGTCCATCCATATACGCAAGCATTATTCAATGCAATACCGTCCTTGTCGATGCGCAACCTATCGGAGCTGCGTACGATTGAAGGGAATGTACCCAGTGCGATTAATCCACCAACTGGATGCCGGTTTCATACGCGCTGTCCCAGGGCAATGCCTGTCTGTTCAGAAATTGAACCAAAGGCTGTGTTTGTCGATCAGGACCATCAAGCTGCATGTCATTTATTAAAACCCTGAGATTTCGGCATCAGCCTTTGACAGAAGAAAAGTAACTCAAAATAAAACCTGGAGAGATTATGACTGAATATTTTGAATATGAATTGGCAAAAGCAGCTTCCATCCTGATTAATGATATGTTTCGACTGAAAAAAGGGGAGACGATTGTCATTACTGCCGATACACAGACGGACATGCGTGTAGTCGATGCCGTTGCCGCAGCAGCACACACTGCCGGTGCGAAACCAATGACCATTACGCTTGTATCACCGCTGGGTGTTGGAAAAGCTGCGGACAGTATGCTCCCTGTGGATTCATTGACTGGAGCGTTGCTTTATGCGGATGCCTGGGTCGAATTTAACCAGCAATGGCTGCTCTATTCCACCCCGTTTGAGAAAGCAATGAATGAAAATAAAAAATTGCGCTATAGCTGCCTGGTGGGAATGACAGTCGATATGATGGTTCGGCTGATTGGCAGAATTGACGCTGTGCTTCTTTCCGATTTTCTGCATCAGATAACTGAAATGACACAAAACAGCAGCCGGATGCGAATAACCACTCCTGCTGGGAATGATCTTTCTTTCCGGTTGATCAAAGAACGGATCGTTGGCTGCGATGATGGAATGGCGGATACCCCGGGAGCTCATTTCCTCAGCGGGCAAATCAGCTTTTTCCCTGATTTTGATTCCATTCAGGGGAAACTGGTTTTCGACGGGACAATTTCTCCTCCCTGCGGATTTCTTAAGGAGCCCGTTTTTCTGGATATTGAAAATGGTGTCATTCAAAAGATTTATGGCGGAAATCAGGCGGAAGAATTGCTTCGCTGGCTGAAAAGTTTTGATGATCCCAATATGTTCCGTTTGGCTCATGGATGTTATGGCTTTAATCCGGGGGCGCGTATGTGCGGAAACGTATTGGAAGATGAGCGCGTGTGGGGATGTACAGAATGGGGTATGGGTTATCTCAGCCCGGTTGATGCACCACCGGATGGAATCCAGGCAAAATCACATTGTGATGGATTGTGTCTGAATTCTTCGGTTTGGCTGGATGATGAACTATTCATGGAAAATGGCGTAATCGTTCATCCGGATTTACTGGAAATCGCGAAAAAATTGACCGGGGGATAACCTTTTTTATTTTTTTTATATGATAAAAAAATACTATCAGGAATGCAGTTATGATGTTTTCCAGGTTTATTTTTTGGATGTTTCATTAAAATAATAATAACAAAGGAACTTATTCAAATGATTGAATTATCGATACAAGACATTAAAGAAATTTTATACGGTTGTACCATTCTGGGAACCGGCGGCGGTGGATCTCCGGAAAAGGGAATCCGATTAATTGAAAAGGCTTTTGAAATGGGGAAACGCTTCCGTATGGTAGATTTTTCAGAGGTTCCGGAAGATGCCTGGATCGCAACTCCCTACGTGTGTGGCAGCATTTCTCCAACAACACCGGAGCTCGAGGCGCGTTATGCCGGATTGCCGGTGTTGAAAGAACCGCTGGGTTTTCTGGCATACAAGGCGATGGAAGCCTATATCGGCGAATCTTTTTATGGGGTCGTATCTACGGAATTAGGCGGTGGAAACACGGCCGAGGCTTTTTATACAGCAGCCTTGATGGATCGGTTTATTATGGATGCAGATCCTGCCGGCCGTTCAGTTCCTGAATTGATTCACTCAACGTATAACATTTTTGATCTGCCAATCTATCCGATTTCATGCGCCAATCAGTTCGGTGATGTTGCAGTATTTCCTCAAGTGGTTGATGAAACTCGTGCAGAAGCGCTGGTTCGCGCTTTGGCAGTTGCCAGCAAAAACAGTATTGGTGTAACGGATCATCCGGCTCGGGCAGGCGTGCTGAAAAATGCTGTCATCCAGGGTGCGATTTCCTATGCCTGGAAAATCGGGAAAATCTTTAGTAAAGCTTTGCAAGAGGGGAAACCGGCTGGTTTGGCAGTCGCAACCGGAATGAACGGTTACCTGTTATTTCAAGGTAAGCTGACAAAACATCAATATGATACGGTGGAGGGATTCACAGTAGGTGATGCATATTTTCGTGGCGAAGGGGAATTCAGCGGCAGCGAATACCATGTATGGTACAAGAATGAACACATTGTCTCATGGAAAGACGGCAAAGTGGATGTCATGGCGCCGGATTTAATTTGCATTTTTAACGATGACACCAACATGCCCAATATCAACCCTCACTTTTCGGAAGGAATGAATGTCACGATTATTGGATTGCCTGCACCAGAACAATGGCGTACGCAAAAAGGACTCGATATTTTTGGACCACGTCATTTTGATTTTGATTTCGATTATGATCCAATCGAGAAAAAACATCAGTGTCTCTGAGTTTAATCAATAAAGAGAGAGAACCGGTTGTTCCATTGTTATTGCGATTTGTTCAATAACAATGGAACAATAATTAGTCCTCGCGATTTTTCTAAACACGAATCAGACATAATTAGGAGAAAAACTGAGATGGTGCATTTGGTTTATTGTGATGACAAGGAAAAAGAGCTTGATAAAATTCTTGCGGGATCGAAGACGATGATCATTCGCGGAGCCGCAGGAAGAAAAATACCGCATTCGCGAGTCTTTGCAGGGGAAATCCTGTTTTTTATGAAAAAAGGGACCGGTTTGATTTCTGCAAAAGCAATTGTGGCTGCTGTGGAGAATTTTGTGAAGCTTTCTGATGAGGAAGCTGAAAAAATTATTCGAGACCGACAAAATAAACTGAATCTTTCTGAAAAGCAGATACTGCGCTGGACCAAAAAATGCCTGTGCCTTGTCGAATTTAAAGAGGTTCAGGGAATCGATCCGCTGCAATTTGACCATCAAAATAACATGGATGATTGGCTGATCGTTGAAAAAATTGAGGATGTTGTTGTCGGTACCAGCATCCCCTATAACTACGAAAAAAGCAGATTTGAGTAGATCACTTCAGCGATATACCGGTAAAAATGTTATCGGTTAGTTCGAAAGGCTATTCTTCGTTTCTTATTGCATCTGATTATCAATCCGAAATAAGGCCATGCTTTTCGAATTTCAAGAGAAAATATGTTGTTGTGGTGTTTTTGCGCTTCGCACAAAAACACCACAACAACAATTATTTTTTTCCATACTAAGAATCGCTTGTATCTGATTTGACCAATTGTTAAAAATATGGTTAAATATGCCAATAATCTGGCGTTGATGAAAACGAGTATCTTTGTGATTTCATCTACAGCGAACCCGGAATGGTGAGAGCCGGGCAGAGATGTGCAGAGAGAAAATCCTTTCGGAGCTTTGATCTGAACGTATGATTAACTTCATACAAGTAAGTGAGACGGCAAAATTCCACCGTTATCAGGATGAAAGCGTTCATCATTTTCTTAATGATGAAAACAAGGGTGGTACCGCGGAATCTGTCCGTCCCTTATGGGGACGGTTATTTATTTTAAGTACACGAAATTCGTTTTTTCGGAGGAACAACATGTTCAAGCCAGTATCGGCAAAACTCAATGTGAATGAAATGGAAGAAGGTATCCTCAATTATTGGAAAGAGAAGGATATTTTTCAAAAATCAACGGACAATCGGGCGGGGAAGAAAGAATTTATCTTTTTCGAAGGTCCTCCGACTGCTAACGGAAAACCGGGTGTCCATCATGTCCTTTCCCGTTCTTTCAAGGATGTGATCCTCCGTTATCGCACCATGCAAGGCTGTCATATCAGCCGGCGCGGCGGGTGGGACACACATGGTCTTCCGGTGGAAATTGAAGTCGAAAAGAAACTGGGTTTTACCAACAAACAGCAAATTGAAGATTATGGGATTGATAAATTTAACAAACTCTGCAAAGAATCCGCTTTTACAAATATCCAGGAATGGGAAAGAATGACGGAACGGGTTGCCTATTGGGTGGACCTGAGTACGGCTTATGTGACCTATAAGGATGAGTATATTGAATCGGAGTGGAGTATCCTCAAAAACTTTTTTGACCGCAATTTGTTATACCAGGGATTTAAAGTGGTGCCTTATTGCCCGCGCTGCGGGACACCACTTGCCGATCATGAAGTTGCTCAGGGGTATCAGGAAGCTGAGGATCCATCGATTTATTTCAGATTACAGTTGATCGATCAACCGGATACGAACCTTCTGGTATGGACGACGACGCCGTGGACACTTCCGGCTAATGTCGGTGTCGCTGCGCATCCGGATGTCACCTATGTAAAAATTGAACGAACCAAAGAAGATGGTTCCTCTGAAAAATTGATCATGGCGGAGACACTGGTTCCGGTTGTTCTGCCAGGCGAGGATGTAAAAATTCTTGAGTCTTATCAAGGCAGCGCGTTGAAGGGATGGCGTTACGAACCGTTGTATCGTTTTCTGCCGCTTGAAAAACCGGCACATCGCATTGTCCTGGCGGATTATGTGACGACTGAAGACGGAACCGGTCTGGTCCATATTGCTCCATCGTTCGGTGCAGAAGACAATGAAGTTGGAAAACGGGAAGATTTCCCGCTGCTGATGACAGTGGACGGCGCAGGCAAATTTATACCAGAAGTCACGCCATGGGCTGGACTTTTTGTCAAGGATGCGGATCCGCTGATCATCAAAGAACTGGTTTCCCGCGACCGCATGTTGAAACATGGCAAAATCAAACATACCTATCCTTTCTGCTGGCGCTGCAGCACGCCGCTGCTGTATGTGGCACGTCCCACCTGGTATATCCGTACCAGTCAGTTTAAGGACAGGTTGGTGGAACTGAATGAACGTATCAACTGGTATCCCGGTCATATTAAACACGGCCGCTTTGGAAATTGGCTGGAGAATAATATCGACTGGGCATTAGGCCGTAACCGTTATTGGGGAACACCGCTGCCGGTCTGGATTTGTGATGACTGCGGTCATCAGGAATGTATCGGCAGCCGGGAAGCGCTGTCACAAAAAACCGGAAAAGATTATTCCGATCTGGAATTGCATCGGCCTTATGTGGACGAAGTTACCTGGCGCTGTGAACAATGCGGCGGAACGATGCATCGTGTGCCGGAATTGATTGACGTCTGGTTTGATTCGGGAGCCATGCCCTACGCCCAATGGGGATACCCGATCAAGAACGAAAAAGAATTTAAAGAACAATATCCTGCGGATTATATCTGTGAAGCGATTGACCAGACGCGCGGCTGGTTTTATTCACTGCACGCGGTCAGTACGCTTCTGATGAATCAGGAATGTTTTAAAAACGTGATTTGTCTTGGATTGGTTCTGGATGAAAAAGGGCACAAGATGTCCAAACACATCGGCAATGTGGTTTCGCCCTGGGATGTGATCAAGGACAATGGCGCCGATGCGATGCGCTGGTATCTGTTTACTTCCAGCCCGGCCGGTCAGGAACGCCGATTCTCATCCAACCTGGTCAATGAAGTACTGCGCAGTTTTACGCTGCAGCTCTGGAACACCTATTCATTTTTTGTGATGTATGCCAATCTGGACGGTTGGACTCCCAATAAAGAGCAGAAGGTCGAGTACAGTGATCTGGACCGCTGGCTTTTATCCGCATTGAATGCACTGGTCAGAAACATCACCAAAGCGTATGAGGAATACGACGTCAATGCCGCAACCCGTCCGATTCAGGCATTTGTGGATCAGTTGTCGAACTGGTATTTGCGCCGTTCCCGCAGGCGTTTCTGGAAGAGCGAAGGCGATGGCGATAAAAATGCAGCCTATCAGGTTCTGTATACCGCGCTGGTGACTGTGGCAAAACTGATTGCTCCGGCCATGCCTTTCCTGGCAGATGCGCTATACCAAAACCTGGTCTGTTCCATCGATCCAAATGCTGTGGAATCGGTGCATATAGCGGACTGGCCGGTCTTTGATGAATCGCTGATTGATGAACAACTGAATCATGAGATGAATCTGGTCGTTGATCTGGCGTCCCTGGGTCATGCCGCACGCAACAAAGAAAACTTGAAAGTTCGCCAGCCATTGGCGGAATGTGCGTTTTCTGTCGGTCTGGCGGAAGACCGGCCGATTATCGCGAAGTATGCCGACATATTGGAAGAAGAGCTGAATGTCAAAAAAGTACGACCGCTGGATGCAGCATCCGAAGCAATGGACTTCACTCTCAATCCGCAGCCGAAACAACTTGGTCAGAAATACGGCAAATTATTCCCGGCACTGCGAAAAGCGATCTTATCGTTAGAGCCGATGGAAGCCGGTAAAGCGTTATTGGAAGGAAAATCCGTAACCGTAACAATGGATGGTGAAAGTTATGAAATTCTTCCGGAAGAGGTGGAAGTTCGCGCCAATGCGCATGCCGGTTTTGTGGTGGCAACCAGCGGATCCAGCATCGCTGCGCTGGAAACGACACTGACACCGGAGTTAATCAAGGAAGGACTGGCACGCGAATTTGTACGCCGTATTCAGGATTTGCGCAAGACGGCCGGACTGGAAATTTCCGATCGCATCGCCGTTGTCTATGAAGCGAGTCCGCTGCTGGCGGAAGCGATCCAAGACAATGCGGAATACATCCAGACGGAAACGCTGGCAGTGTCCCTGCTCGCCGGCAGCATTCCCGCAGACTGGGATGGCGTGGAAGACCAGTTTGATCAGCAAACCGTCAAAGCGGGATTGAAAAAACATTGATGAATAAAAAATCTGCTTGAAAAAGCAGATTTTTTTCTATTATTTGATACGTTAATTTAAGAAATTGATTGGAGCCCTCTTCTTATCGGGCTATTCTTTTGGTTCAGCAAAGTCAAAAACGAAAGCCTGGGTCAGACGGATGAGATCCATCGGGTTAATCTGCAGCGTATGCTCGGGAATGCCGCAGCCGCCAAAGATGGTTTCTTTTTCGATAATTTGCGTGTCCACGATTGTGGACAATCCGGGATTGATTATGGAGACATATCCGATTTCGGCGCCAGTGATTTGCTTTACTTCATCCGGAGAAGCCAGACACAAATTTTTCAAACCAAGCGCCCGTTTGATCTTTTTGTAGGATAAGCGCGTATCTCCGCAGATTGTGGCAGTCAGAAAGCCGTTTTCAGTGTGCAGGATGAAAGTCGGAGCCATATTGGCAAGTGCTCCAATGCCCTGAGCAGCGCCTTCCTCAGCAGAGTGAATTGTCCGGTCATGACTCAGGATGGTATATGGAACTTGGGCTTGTTTTAACCAATTTTCAAGTTCTGACAAATCGTTGGTTTGTTGTGAGTGGATAGCCTGCATGGTGGATTTCCTGTGTCAGGAATGGATTTGAATCCAATAGATTTGTAACGTTTTGCCGTCCGGCTCTTGAATTTCTTTTTCAAGAAGACCGCCGCATTTTTCAATCGTTCTCCTTGAAGCGGCATTTTCCTGATAACAGGAAAGCATCACTTTTTTTAATCCGATTTGTTTGGCTTTCTCCATAATTAAATTCAACATTTGAACCGCATACCCTTTTTTTCTTTCAGATGGACAGACACTATAACCGATATTTCCGCCAAAATTCCTTAAATATTCATTGAATTGGTGACGAAAATCGATCATACCGATCAATTTGCAATCCGTTTTACGGAATGCAAAATAGGTGCTGGATGGAACCCAACTTTCGCGAACGGTTTTTTGATCCGTATTATCCCGGATCATCTTCAGCCATTCTTCGTACGAATCCATTTTGTCCAGCAGCGCGCTTCCATGGATGGAAAATTCTCCATGATCAAAGTGTTCCTGCTTATAAGCCAATGCAGCCATTTTATGCTGCTCTTCAGGAAAGATGAGTTCAATTTCTTCCATGATTCACCTGATGCAACAGTAATTTGAAATTGAGATTAATCTTCAAATAAAGAAAGAGGAAAACCTTCTCATATTTCGAATTGCTGCTGATAATTTGAAATGTGGGTTAAAACCGGTTCTGTTTTTTATCATCTGTGACTTGAATGATGAATAGATCTGCAGGTGATGATGCTGTTAATAATCTTGCAAATGATTATAACAAACACTTGATAAAATTGAGTAATCGTATTTCTTAACAGCGATTCGAAATATGAGGAGAACTATTTCTATCTTGGTTCGAAAAACCGCTGATAATTTTGTATTGCCGGTGTCAATCTACCCGACCAAAGAGAGAAGATTATGACAATAACCAGTATAAGTTGGAAAGGCGAACAAGCGGTTCTGTTGTCAACAGATACTGCCTCTGCTGTGATCCTTCCAAAACGAGGCGGAAAAGTTGCCTCGTTTTTTTACAAAAAAAAGAATTTTGAGTTTCTGTTTCAAAATCCCAAATCCGGTTATTCGAATGCTTCAATCGGGGATTCGTTTGAAGCATTTGAGGCTTGCGGTTTTGATGATGCATTTCCAACCATTATTGAAGAAACCGTGATGATCGATGGCAATCCGTTGCATTATCCCGATCATGGAGAAATTTGGTCGGCTCCCTTTGATCTTACTATTCATGAAGAGAAAGCCGTTCTGAATTATCAGAGCAGACTGCTGGGATATACCTACCAGAAACAATTTCAGCTTTCTGATCAAACCCTCTATGGATTCTGGCAGATTGAGAATCGAAGCGATATTGCTTTCCCGTACCTCTGGGCTTTTCATTGCCTCTCCGTCTACCGCAAGAATATGCGGATTCTTTTCCCAAAGGGGACGGAGAAAATCATGAACGGACTGCAATCACAACGACTTGGTAATCCTGGAATGATCTATTCTTTCCCGGAGGAGGATACACCGCTGGGAGTACGCTATGATTTCACAAGGGTTCCTCAGCCCGATAATGATACCTTCGAAAAATATTTTGTATGGGGAAACGTTCGGGATGGTCGGATCGGCTACCGATTTCCAGACGAACAAACCACGGTTCAAATTCAATATGATACGCAAATTTTCCCATATTTGGGATTCTGGGTGACAGCCGGCGGTTTTCGCGGCGATTATAATTGCGCATTGGAACCAATGACCAGTTTTTATGACAGTATAGCAAATTCAGAAAAAAGCGCGACGGTTCGATTTTTAAATCCGGGAGAATCTGTCAATTTCGAAATCAGCATTACATTTCTCGATATAGAAAACGATTAAGTGAATTTTTTAGACTTTCCTTTATGAGAGTTTTTCCATAAAAAATGAGCGCTGTGAATGCATTTCCCGAAAGAAAGACCAGCGCTCATTTTTCACAAATCATTTAGATGGGTAAAAAAAAAGTAATTCTCCCTTTTTGATTTACAGCCCGCGGGCTTCTTTAATTTTCTCAAGGAATGTCTTGGCCAAATCGGTAATCGATTGAAAGTCACCGGTTTTTGCACCGCCGATGAGCGCGCCGCCGACACCGACCGCTACTGCGCCGGCTTTGATCCATTCACTGACATTTTCCAATGACACGCCGCCGGTCGGCATCATCTGGGCTTGCGGAAGCGGTCCGAGGATGGATTTGATAATTTTCGGTCCAAATAGTTCACCCGGGAAAATCTTAATAATATCCACACCAGCCTCAAGATCCATGATCACTTCTCGGATGCTCATGGCCCCGGGCATGACCGGGACACGATACCGGTTGCATAAGCGGACAGTTTCAGCGTCAAAAGCAGGTCCGACGATGTATTGTGCACCGGCAAGAATGGCGATTCTTGCGGTTTCCGAGTCCAGAACGGTTCCGGCGCCGATGATGAAATCCGTGGAATCTTTATATTCCTCAGCCAGCCGATGAATGATGTCCGTCACACCCGGCACGGTGTAAGTTAATTCAATCCCTGCAACGCCGCCTTTGACGCAGGCATCCGCTACTTTCAGCGCTTCTTCGGTATTTTTTGCGCGAATTACGGCAACGAGTCCGCAATCCTTCAATTTCGTAATAATCTGTTCTTTTTGCATTTTTCGTCCCTTATTAAGAATTTCAGAATTTCTGACATAATCGGAGATGTTTGGCTGACTTATCTCTGGATTCTGCCGGAACTGTCCCCTCCCATCAGACGGAAGATTTCCTCTTCTGTTGACAGGTTAAAATCCATTTCCATGGTTTGTTTCAAACAGGCGGCAGCGGTTGCATATTCAATCACTGTTTGTGGATCGAAATCTTTGATCAATCCATAAATTAATCCCGCGGCAAAAGAATCTCCTCCGCCAACACGATCAATCAGATGGATAGAATACTTCTTCGACGGGAAGTATTTACCATCCGAAAAAAGCATGGCAGACCAATTGTTATCTGAAGCCGAAATGCTTTCTCGAAGCGAGAAGGCTACTTTCTTGAAATGATAGGTGTTGATCAGTTGTTCGGCGATACTGATATAACCTGAATAATCCAGTTTACCGCTTTTCACATCCGTGTTACCGGGTACAGCACCCAGCACTTTGCAGGCATCTTCTTCATTTCCAATCAGAATGTCAACATACTGCATCAGGTTTTTCATAACGGACTGAGCTTTTTCTTCGGACCATAACGCTGAGCGGTAATTGAGATCGCAGCTGATCGTCATGCCGGCGGTATGGGCTTTTATGCATGCTTCCTCAACTACTTGCGGCAGGTGTTCGCCGAGAGCCGGTGTGATACCTGTAAAATGGAACCAGTCTGCACACTTGAAAATGCTGTCCCAATCAAAGTCAACCGGTTTCGCTTCCGAAATAGCAGTATTTTTTCGGTCATACACAATTTTGGAAGGACGTTGGGAGGCTCCCTTTTCGCAATAAAAAACTCCAAGCCGGTTTCCGCCATAGGCGATATGAGAAGTCCCTACCGAGAAACGTTTCAGCATGGAAACCGCGCAGGCTGAAATTGCATTTTCCGGCAGGCGCGTGACAAATTCCGTGTCAATTCCGTTGTTGCTCAGACCTACCAAAACATTTGCTTCTGCACCAGTGTAATTCACATCAAACGAAGCGGCTTGTAAAAACCTTTGATACCCCGGCGGACTGAGCCTGACTAACATATCCCCAAAACCAACTACTTTTCCCATGCTGGATCCTCTTTTTAAATATTTGATAAAATCTCGCGAATTTTCCTTGCATTGTCTTCGATTTGGTCAAAGCGGTTTTCACTCAGGAGTTTCCTGTTGCATAACGAGCTTCCAATTCCGACACCCGCAAAACCCAGGCTCATGAATGCTGCCAGATTTTCGATGTTGATTCCTCCAACCGCCATCATTTTGATGTGGTTGATCGGCGCCATCACTTCTTTAATATATGCAGCGCCCAGACTTCCGCACGGAAATAATTTCACAAAATCCGCCCCGGCATGATGGGCTGTGATGATTTCTGATGGTGTCATGGCGCCTGGAATTGAAACCATTCCCAATTCTTTCGTATAGCGGATGATTTCTATGTCCGTATTAGGCGAAATGATATATTTTGCTCCTGCATCATGAGCTGCTTTTACCTGATCTCTTGTCAGCACGGTTCCGGCTCCAAAGGCACGTCCGGAAAAGGTTACATTCAGCATTTGAAGCGCTCCGGATGTTTTCTGAACGCAAAGAGGGTCCTGCTGGTCGAAGGTGACCTCGACAAGCTGAATGCCGCCGCGTTCAATCGCAGAGACAAAGGCTGACAATTCCGCTCCATATACTTTTCGGCAGATGGCAATCACTTTCTGTTGTTCTATTAACTTTTGAATTTCCTGGGTCATAGCAGATTCCTTTTCGAAAAAAAAATTGAAATCCTGTTCCATAATAAGGAATTATATGCAATCCAATAAAAGAGTCAAATACAAATATTTCACCAGTAATTCGAAATATGAACCAACCTTTCGAATCGATCGAGAAAACTTGTTGTTGTGTTGTTTTTGCGCTACGCGCAAAAACAACACAACAACATATACTTTTTCGCATTTTCCAATTGCTGATATTTCGCAGGTTCAGTCAGCTGCAGAATCATGAATATTTTTTAAGTTCAATTCGATACAACAAAAAACCGCAGCAACGCTGCGGTTAAAATTCATTATTCATTATTTTGGCCTGGTATATCCCATTCGTAACGATAACTGTTCCGCCGCTTCACGCATTTTTGACAGAACAACTTCCTGTTTATATGCCTTAAACAGTTCCAATCTGGAAACGCTCATCGCTGCGACAACTTTGCGCGTAAAATCGTAAATTGGAACGGCCAGACAATAACTGTTTTCGACGTGTTCACCGCGATCAATTGCATAACCATCGATTCTGGCCTGTTGCACTTCCCGTGCAAGTTCCTCGAAGTTAGTGATCGTCTTGGTAGTTCTTTTAAGATACTGGATCGATTTGCCAACTCTTTCAAATTCTTCTTCCGGCAGTTGGGACAAAAGCACTTTCCCTAAAGCGGTACAGTACACCGGTTCACGTTTTCCGATATCATAATACAGACGAATGCTATTAAACTGTTCAATTCTTTCTAAATACATGACTTCATTTTGATCTAAAACGCCGAGATACGAAATCGCATTAAAAGTTGTTGCAATATTGTGCATGATCGGAACGGCTTCAGTTTTTAGGACAATTTTATTGAGATAAATACTGGAAATTTCGACAAATTTATATCCGAGCACATACAGGTTGGTTTGTTCATTCTTCTCAATCAAATGGCGCGGGATGAAAGAGCTAAGAATTCTATGTACAGTACTCTTCGGCAGATCAGTTCTACGGGCTAATTCAGTGATACTGAGCCCTTTTTCGGAAGTGGCTAATTGTTCAATGATGTCTAAGGCTCTGTCAATGACTTGTACGCGGGACGCTTCCATGTTTTCCCCTTTGCAAATAGTTTCGCTTTCAAGAATTACCGCAAAGTATAGCATAGAATCCGTATGATGGAACATCGTTACACCTTACATATAAAAGTACACCGAAAAAAACTGATTTGTAATAATCATCTTGTGATTTTTATCCTGTTTATTACTTTTCCTATGAATTTTTTGTTTTTTAGAAAATTAAAGTGCTTGAATGCCAATAATTTTTATGATATACTCCGAAATAATGAAATTCAATACCATAATGTGGAACAATTTCTTCTAATCAAACACGATCTTTCATTTTATACATCAACTCATGGAATAAACGAATTTCGATTTTTACATTAACAGAGGAAATACCGGTTTTTTGTAAGTATCTGATGCCGAATTGGATTGGTTCGAGAGAAAAATCAACCTATGGAATTTCGGTCAACAGGTTGCGATTTAACTGATTTATCGATACAGAGAGAAGCATTCTGATCCGAACGTCAAAATTATTGAATTTCGATTGGAGTGGTTTATTTTTATCGTACAATGGAATTACAGCAAATCCTTTTGCTGATAACAAACAAAAACTATGGAGGAATCAGTTATGAAGAAGATTTATGTTGTTTTATCTGTTCTCGTTCTTTTAACGATGCTGGTCAGTGTTGCTGCTGTCAGTGCAGCTGAGACCGGCGAAACATTGAAAATCGGTGTAGTCAGTCCGATTTCCGGAAGTGCGGCATTGGCAGGAAAATACATCGTCAATGGTGTGAAGCTGCTCGAGAATGAACTTAATGCTGCCGGTGGCGTCATGAATAATGGCGTTCTATACCCGATCGAGTTCGTCTATGAAGACAATGAAGCAAAAGAAGACATCACAACCAATGTCTATCAAAAGCTGATTTACCAGGATGAGGTCATTGGAATTGTAGGTCCGGACATGTCTAAGTGTATTCTTGCTGCCGGAACGATTGCGCAGTCTGCCGGATGCCCGGCCATCGGTACTTTCACGACCAATGTTGCCGTAACCCAGGTTGGTGATTATCTGTTCCGTGCCTGTTTCATCGATCCTTTCCAGGGTCAGGTCGCTGCCACCTATGCTTGGGGTGAAGGTTACAAAACCGCGGCAGTGCTTTATAACAATGCGGATGCGTACAGCAAAGGACTTTATGAAGCTTTTGTCCAATCCTACGAAGCTCTTGGCGGAAAAATTGTCGAAACCCAGGCTTATAGCGGTGCAGATGTCAAGGATTACAATGTCCAGTTAACCAAAATTGCCGCAGCGAAACCGGAATGCGTCTTTATGCCGAACCTGTTAAATGAAGTTCCGCTTCAGGTCCAGCAGGCTCGTGCCAATGGCATTACCGTTCCGTTGATCGGTGGTGACAGTTGGGATACACCGGAAGTCGCGCAGGTTGCCGGAGCTGAAAATATTAAAGGTTCAGTCTATATCTCAGCATTTTCTCCTGATAATCCGGATCCGATCGCTCAGAAATTCGTTAACGACTTCAAGACTGCATACAATGGCGATGTACCGAATTCCAACGCCGTGCTGGCTTACGAAGCCGGTGCGATGTTAGTGGAAGCGATTAAGAATGCCAAAACAGTAGACCGTGCCGGAGTACGCGATGCGCTTGCACAAATTGAAGGTCTGGCGCTGCCTTCCGGCGTTGTCACTGTGGGAGAAGATCGCAACCCGATTAAAGGTGCTGCCATTCTTCAGTATAACGATCAGGGTGTTGCAACATTCCTTAAAAATGTAAATCCATAATCAATCAAAATTCTAAATTGGAAATGCCTGCCGATCTTGTTTCAGCGGCAGGCATTTCATAATATTTCGACTGAAATCGGCAAAAAAATGGAGGTATAAACTTGTCCACCCTGATGCAATTTTTGGTTTATGGACTTCAATTAGGCAGCGTTTATGCTTTGCTGGCTATCGGATATACCATGGTGTACGGTATTGTGGGTATGATCAATTTTGCCCATGGTGATTTCCTGATGATCGGGGCGCTGAGCACCTTTTTCCTTTCTCAAGCCTTTTCATCGTTTGCCGTCAATGGTACCTATTCCGGATTGATTGTAGCTTTGATCATATTTGTTGCAATGGTGGGTACCGGATTGATCGGTGTGAGCGTGGAAGCAATTGCTTATAAACCGCTGCGGAATCGTCCCAAAATGTCAGCCTTAATAACAGCAGTAGGTGTCTCAATGTTCCTTGAGAATTTCCCCCGTGCTTTGCCATTCATCGGTCCTTCTCCCCGTTCATTCCCGATGTTGTTTCCAGCAAAACGATTTCAAATTCAGGGAGTCATGATCAGTACCACACAGATTATCATGATTGTTTTATCGCTTGTATTCATGTTCATCTTGTACAATGTTGTCAATCGGACAAAGATTGGCAGGCAGATGCGGGCATGCAGCATGGATAAAGATGCTGCTCAATTAATGGGTATCAATATCAATCGTGTGATTTCGATTACATTTTTCGTTGGAGCTGCTTTGGCTGCAGCGAGTGGTATTTTCTATGCCAGCATTTATCCTCAGGTGGATGTGTATATGGGCGGGTGGCTGGGAACCAAATCTTTCATTGCGGCAGTCATTGGAGGAATTGGGGATATTCGCGGGGCAATGCTCGGCGGTTTTATTATGGGTATCACAGAAATTTTGGCGACTTCCGTGAATTCCAATCTCGGATATGCCATCGGATTTGTGATTCTGATACTGATTTTATTATTCAAACCTGCCGGTATCATGGGCAAGCTGACGATTGACAAGGTTTAAAGAGGCCTATGATGAAATCCATAATTCGAAAGATTTTGCCTCTAATAGGTGTTGTTGCGCTCTATTACCTGATTATGTACCTCAAATCGATTAAGGTCATGAACCCGTATCACATTCAGGTCTTGATGTTTGCGGGTGTAAATATCATTATGACCATCAGCTTGAACATTGTCAACGGTTTTACCGGACAGTTCTGTATCGGTCACGCCGGTTTTATGTCTTTAGGTGCCTACGGCGCTTCGATCGTTACAACGTTGATTTTTGGAGGATTTTCTGTTGCGCCGAACCTTAGAATTCCTGTTTTTCTTCTGGGATTGCTTGCCGGAGGGCTGGTGGCAGGTGCTGTCGGTCTTCTGATTGGTATTCCGACGTTGAAATTAAAAGGGGATTATTTGGCCATTGTTACGCTCGCTTTTGGCGAAATTGTCCGGGCAACGCTGCGGTTGATTGAACCAATTGGTGCCGCCAGAGGCATGATCGGCATTCCTCCCTATACAAATTTTGCCTGGGTCTTATTCTTTGTAGTCTTAACGCTGATTGTAGCCCGTAATTTTATCTATTCAAAACATGGCAGAGCTTGCATTGCGATTCGCGATAATGAGATTGCAGCCGATGCGATGGGAATTAATACGACCAAATATAAAATCATTTCTTTTGTATTTGCGGCATTTATCGCAGGAGTTGCCGGTGGTTTGTATGCTCATGTCATGTCCTTTATCCAGCCGGACACCTTCAGTTTTGTCAAATCGAGTGACCTGTTGGTATATCTCTATGCAGGCGGTACCGGATCTCTGACCGGTTCTGTCCTCGGCGGTCTGTTATTAACCGTATTACCGGAAGCATTGCGGGCTTTTGGAAACCTCGTGAATTGGAGAATCGTGATTTATGCAGTGACTTTGGTCATTATCATGCTTTACAGGCCATTGGGTTTGTGCGGCGGAAAAGAGCTTCCTTTCTTGAAGATCAACCGGAAATCTTTATATGAGAAAAGCATTTTCAGCAGAAAAACCATTCATCCGTCCGAAATATCAAATTAGTGAGAAGGGATCAACCGATGTCAATCTTGGAAATCAAAAACCTTTCCATCGAATTCGGCGGATTAAAAGCAGTCGATGATTTCAGCCTTTCTCTCGAGGAACGTGAAATTATTGCAATTATCGGCCCGAATGGAGCTGGAAAAACAACCATCTTTAATATGCTGACTGGAATATATGCGCCGACAAAAGGTTCGATCGAACTTAATGGTGAAAGTTTGCTTGGATTAAAACCTTTTCAATTTGCTCAAAAAGGGATTGCACGGACCTTTCAGAATATCCGTTTGTTTGCTGCATCGACGGTAATCGACAATGTAAAAATGGCCTACACTCACAAAAGCAGCGAATCTTTTTTTGAGAGTATCTTGCGCACACCGAAAATGGTTCAGGAAGAACGAATGATCGATGAACGAGCGATACACTTGCTGAAAAAGTTTGACTTGGACAGCAAGGCAGATATTCTCGCAAAAAACCTTCCCTATGGAGCACAACGCCGCCTTGAAATTGTGCGCGCATTGATGCTTGAGCCAAAAATTCTGCTACTGGATGAACCGGTTGCCGGTATGATTACGACGGAATTGGATGATATGGCAAAAATGGTCCGTGAATTGCGGGACAAGCTGGGACTGACCATTATTCTGATTGAACATCATATGAATTTTGTGATGCCGATCGCCGACAGAATCAAAGTGCTGAATTTCGGCGAAACGATTGCTGAAGGGTCAGCCGATGAGGTTCAGAATAACCCGGATGTCATTGCTGCATATTTAGGAGGGGGATACAAAAATGTCAACACGAATGCTTGATGTTAAAGACCTCGCAGTTTCATACGGGATGATCACTGCGGTCAAGGGTGTATCCTTCAACCTCGATGAAGGTGAAATTGTTGCGCTGATTGGAGCGAACGGCGCCGGAAAATCAACCATTTTAAGAACCATATCCGGACTGGAGAAAGCAAAATCGGGCAGTATACAATTTCTGGGAAAAGAATTAACCAGATTGCCGGCTCACAAAATCGTGGAAGCCGGCATTGCTCATGTACCGGAAGGACGTCGTGTTTTCCCTCGATTGACGGTAAAAGAAAACCTGATGCTGGGAGCGAATATCGTCAAAGAGTCTTCCATCATTCAACAGCGTCTGGAGCGCACTTATCAGACTTTTCCCAGATTGAAAGAACGCCAGTCTCAATTGGCGGGCACATTATCCGGTGGCGAGCAGCAAATGTTGGCGCTGGGCCGGGCGCTCATGACTGGCGGCAAGCTGATGCTTTTGGACGAACCATCCATGGGTTTAGCCCCGATTATCGTGGAAGATATTTTTCGCATCATTAAAGAAATCAATGAAGCAGGAACCAGCATTTTACTGATTGAACAAAATGCATTTCTTGCCTTGCAGACTGCATCCCGTGCTTATGTTTTGGAAACCGGGTTGATATCTATCGAAGGCAACTCATCAGACCTTCTAAAGGATGATCGGGTTCGGGAGTCTTATTTGGGTGCGTAATTAAGAAAGCATATTTTGAGTCATAATGTTCAAGAATGAATAATAACTGATATAAACAGTGAATCGCAACGGAAGAATGGAGCTAAAAAAGGAAAATATCGATATGGAACTATCAAAAATAGCACAAAATTTAGGTGGATCAGCTATTCGCCAGATGTTTAACGAAGCATTGAAAATGACGGATACGATCAGTTTCACCGTCGGAGAACCGGATTTTATTACACCCAAACCGATTATTGATGATGCATGTTTGAATTGGCAGAAAGGTTTGACTCATTATACAGCGAATGCCGGTGTCCTATCTCTGCGTCAGGAAATTGCGAAATATGAAACGCGATTAAATCCGGATCCGGAAAGTCAGATAATCGTCACCTGTGGTGCAACCGAAGCTATTCAAATGGCGCTTTTCACAATTGTCGATCCCGGCGACGAAGTCATTGTTGTCACACCTGCCTGGCCAAATTACTTTGGACAGATCGGTATGTGCGGGGCAATTCTAAAAGAAGTGCCCGCTCGTGAGGAAAATCATTTCGTCCCTGAAATCGACGATATTAAAAAAGCCATTTCCAGCAAAACAAAAGCGATCATTCTAAATTCTCCTTCAAATCCAACCGGTGCTGTGATTGATGCGGATACGATGCAACAGCTGGCGGATTTATTCCGCAACCGCAATATTTTTGTCATTGCGGATGAAGTATATAACCGGTTGGTCTATGATCAGGAGCGGTATTGCAGCATCACTTCCTTTGACGGGCTGGAAGATAAGATCATTTATATCAACAGTTTCTCAAAGATGTTTGCCATGACCGGATGGCGTCTCGGGTACGCTGTCAGCAAGCCGGATATCATCCGGAACATGACCAAACTGCATGAAAATGGCGCTTCCTGTCTGCCTGCGCCCAGTCAGATTGCTGCTGCCACTGCGCTTCGGGAACATCAGCATGAAATTGAGCGGATGCGTCAAATCTATGAAAAACGGCGCAATATCATCTGCGGACTGATCAATCAAGTGGACGGTATTTCCTGCAAGACACCCAAAGGAGCTTTTTACGTCTTTGCCAATATTAAAAAAACAGGCATGCGCTCGGAAGATTTTTGTATGAGTTTACTCAAGAAGACCGGAGTGGTTACGGTACCTGGTTCCGGTTTTGGCGAGAGCGGGGAAGGATTTGTGCGTTTTACGTATGCAACCTCTGAAGAAAATATTCAGGAGGGTCTGAAACGGATTAAGGGATTTGTCGAAACTTTATAGAGAAAGATACAAATATTTAAAATATTGACCAGTAATTCGAAATATGAAGATGATTATTGGTTGATTTCTATTTCGAATTGTTGAGAAGGATAAAACAAATGGATAAAATTGTCTGTTTTGGCGAAATTATGATGCGGCTGAATCCGGAAGGATATCTGCGTCTGGTTCAGGCAGACCGGTTGGTGGTTTCCTTTGCCGGAGGCGAAGCCAATGTCGCCGTATCGCTGGCGAATTATGGAAAAAATGTTTCTTTTGTAACAAAAATTCCTGATAATGAGATTGGACAGGCGTGTGTCAATGAACTGCGCAGGTTTGGTGTTGATACTTCGAAAATTATTCGGGGTGGAAAACGTCTTGGAATCTATTTTGTGGAAAAAGGTGCATCACAACGCGGATCCAAAGTGATCTATGATCGTGAGAACTCCGCAATTGCAGCAGCGGATCCATCCGAATTCAACTGGGAGAAAATCTTTGATGGCGTGCGTTGGTTCCATTTTACCGGCATTACACCGGCATTGAGCGACCATATGGCGGCAGCTTGTGAGGAAGCCTGCAAAACTGCGAAAAAAATGGGCATAAGAATAAGCTGCGATTTGAACTACCGCAAAAAACTCTGGACAAAAGAAAAAGCCAGTCAGGTCATGGGTGGTTTGATGAAATATGTGGATGTCTGCATCGCCAATGAAGAGGATGCTGCGGATGTCTTTAATATCAAATCGGAAGATACCGATGTAATATCCGGAAAACTTTCAAAAGAAGGATACATTCAGGTTGCAGAAACACTGTCCAAACGTTTCGGTTGCAAGGAGGTCGCAATCACTTTGCGAACCAGCATTTCTGCCAATGACAATCAATGGGCAGGCATGTTGTTTCGGGATGGTCAGACCTGGTTTTCCAAAGAATATCTGATCCATATCGTCGATCGTGTGGGAGGCGGTGACGCTTTCGGCGGCGGACTGATCTATGCGGAGCTGGAAGGAATGGCGCCGCAGGATTCCATAGAGTTTGCCGTTGCTGCTTCCTGCCTGAAACAATCAATTGAATTCGATTTGAATCAGGTATCGGTCGCGGAGGTGAATGCCCTCATGAAGGGCAATGCAACCGGCAGAGTGCAGCGGTAATTCTTCCCGGGGAAAAAGCAAATTTTAGAAGGAAGAATTTGAATGATCAGTGGAAAACAAAATAAACACAAATGATCTCATCCATATTTTAAATCGCTTTATAAAAAAGGAGAGCTGCAGAAATCTTGCAGCCCTCCTTTTTTATCATGGAGAAGCAATCTTAATTCAACCCGTTATTCCTGATCAATCTGGACTGTGCATCTTTGTTCGGCGGATTTTTCTGCGGCAAAGATGACTTTCATCGCTTTCATGGCTTCACGTCCTGAGATTGCAGGAGGCGTTTTCTTCAGCAGACAATCAATGAAGGTGTCGATGATCATGGTATTGGTCCTGCCTCCGGAAGTCTGTTCTTTGTTGGATGTCATCTGATCCAGCTCATAGAAAATTCTTGCACCGTCTTTTTTCTCGACGATCAATGCATATTTTGGATCGTTGTAACAGCGGATGATTCCATCGGTTCCATACAATATGGTTGAATTATCCTCATTGCCATAGAATGTCCAACTGACATGCATCGTGCCGATTACCCCGCTGCGGGTATGATAGATACAGTATGCGTTGTCATCAACAAGGATTGGCGAACCGTCGGGATACTTTTTATCCAGTGTTCCAATATGCGCTGTCACTTCCGTTATTACGTCACCGGTCAGAAAATGAATCAGATCTGTTTTGTGAACTCCCAGATCAGCCATCGCGCCAAAGACAGCGCGTTTCTTATCGAAGAACCAGGAATTCTTCTGCCCAGTCCAACCTTCCGGACCCGGATGACCAAATGTCGTCCGAAAACTCAGTAATTTCCCGATCTCCCCAGCCAGAATCAGTTCCCTTGCTTTTACGTGTGCACGAGCCAGGCGCTGGTTTTGTCCAATCATCAGGTATTTGCCGCTTTTGTCGGCTGCCTGAACCATTGCTTTACAGTCTGCCAGTGTAGTGGCCATCGGTTTTTCGCACAGGACATGCACACCAGCTTCAAGCGCTTTAATAGAAATGGCGGCGTGCGCGATATTTGCAGCACAAACACTGACAGCATCTATACCACTGGCAAGCAGTTCATCGATCGTATCATAAGCTTTGCCACCATATTTTTGTGCGAAATTTTCAGCTCTTCCGGGAATTTCATCAAAAAATGCAGCCAGTAAGCAGTTCGGATTTTCTGCATATTCAGGTGCATGCCTTACTTCGGCGATTTTGCCACAACCAATAATACCGATCCTATACATTTTTCTACCTCCTGCGCAAATCAGAAATTCAGACCAGTTTTTCAAATCAATCGAGAAAAAAAAGTTGTTGTGCCGTTTCACATTTTGTGTATAAACAGCACAACAACAAATAATCTGCTCGACATATCGAATTGCTGTGTCTCCTGTTACTTACTTTTATTCTGAACGTTTTGAAGCAGTACTGCGACGATGATGATCGCACCGCTGATCGCGCCGTTCAGAAATGTCGGGACGTCTGCCATGGTCAGAATGTTGTTGATGATTTTAAACATCAACGCACCCAAAAACGTTCCGATTATTTTTCCGCGACCACCGGTCATCGATGTTCCGCCGATGGCAACAGCGGCAATGACTTCCATCTCATATGCGTTTCCGGCACTGGCTGCAGCGACGGCCATCACGCGGGAAGCATAAAGCCATCCGGAAAAACCGCACAGCAGTCCGGTGATCATGAATACGATTATCTGAATGCCTTTGACATTCACACCGGCAAGTCGGGCTGAATTTGAGTTGCTGCCGACTGCATAAATATGTTTTCCCAATTTTGTCTGACGCATAATGATCCCGAAAAGAATCGAGAATACGATAAACATGATCATGGGATAAGGGATTTTGAATCCGAAAATTCGGATGCTGCCTGCTGCAATAAGGCGAAATGTATCGAAATTCGCATTACTGACCGTAAAAGGTCCGCCCTGCCCCCACTGGTTAATCAGGGAACGACAGATGCTCTGCATTGCCAGCGTGGCAATCATGGCAGGCATATTGCCTTTTGCAACCATGAGACCGTTTAAAGATCCGATTACAGTTCCCAGAAGAAGGCAGAATGCAAACATCAGCCAGATACTGTTCGTAAAATTCAATACAACGATGCCCAGACCGGAAATAATGGCGACTTGGGCTCCAACAGAAATATCAATCTGACCTGCTGATATCACCATGCTCATGCCCAGTGCGATAATTCCTGTGGTTGCTGTCTGAACAAAAATATTGATAATATTGCTCCACCGAAGGAAATTTGTGTTGACGCTGACGGCCAGGACCAGGAGCAAAATAAAAGAAAGCCAGTAGCTGTATTCTGCAAATAATTTTTTGATGAGATCTTTGAATGAATATTTTTTAAATACACTAACCATTTTTTACCGCCTCTAAATTTGCTCCAGTAGAATAATACATGAGACTCATTTCCGTAATTTCTTCCCGATTTAATCTGGCATTAACTCTGCCTTTGTATAAAACAATACAAGCATCGGCAACTTTGTGAATTTCCGGAAACTCGGAACTAAAAACGATAATTGCTTTTCCTTTTTTTGCCAGATCGATGATCAAACGATAAATTTCAAATTTTGTTCCGACATCGATACCTTGTGTCGGATTATCAAAAAGCAGAATGTCTGCATCCGCCTCAAGCCATCGACCAAGAATCACTTTTTGCTGATTTCCGCCGGACAATGACGTGATGGGATTTTTGGGCTGGTCTGTTTTAATCGAAAGCGCTTTTTGTTCGCGCAAAAATCTTTCTCTCTCCCTTCGATTATCAATCAGTATGCGCCTAAATTTCGTATTGAAGAATGCCATTGAAATATTGTCGTAGATGGAGAGATCATTATGAATGCCGCGTTCCTTCCGTGATCTTGGAACCATACCAATGCCGTTTTTCATGTGATCAATAATGGTACTACCCGGTTTTAGTGCACTGTTCTTTACCTCAAGGCTTCCGGTATACGCTTCTGCGCCGAATAATGCATCTGCCAGCAGATCACGGCCGGATCCCTGTAAGCCGGTTATTGCCAGAATTTCCCCTTTGTGCAGATCAAAGTTGATATCAAAAAACGATTGACCGGAAAAATTTTTAACAGACAGAACGACTTCATCCTTTCCATAATATGGCTTGTTCAAAAATTCTTCATCAGCCAAATGGCGGCCAATCATCAGTTCTGTCGCCTGTTGTTCATCGATATCTGCAAATTTGCCATGTGCGACCAGCTTCCCATCCCGCATGATGTAGTAAATATCGCAAATTTCAAACAGCTCAGGCATCTTATGAGAGATATAAATAAAACTGACTCCCTCCGTTTTAAGCTGTCGCATGATGTCGAATAATCTGTGTATTTCTTTCGTTGCGAGTGCGGTAGATGGTTCATCCATGATGATCAGGTCGCATTTGAATAATAGGGCTCGGGCAATTTCAACCAGTTGTCTTTCAGCCGGTTGCAAAGTGGCGACGATGGCATTCGGATCGATGTGGACCTGCATACGTTCGAAAACCTTCAGACAACGGCTAATCATTTCTTTTTTGTCCAGAAGTCCGTTTTTTCGAAGTATCTCTTCAGATAGAAATATATTCTCAAAAACACGCAAATCATTACAGAGGCTGATTTCCTGGTGGATAAAACGGATTCCCATGCGCATCGCGTGCAAGGCATTTGATATGTGAACTTTGTTTTTATCGATAAAGATTTCGCCTTCGTCCGGTGGAAATGTGCCCGCAAGCACATTCATCAAGGTCGTTTTTCCTGCTCCATTTTCTCCAAGCAAACCGATGATTTCCCCTGAATCAACCGTAAAATCAATGTGATCAACCGCTCTGACAGGGCCGAAATCTTTAACGATTCCTTTCATCTCTATGAGCAAATAAATCACCTCCCTTTATCATAAAAATATGAATAATTGTAATAGAAAACTAATAACCAGAAATTCAGTAATTCGAAGTATGAAAAGAATTCATTGTTGTTCTTATGGTTTTGCGCTTCGCGCAAAACCATAAGAACAACAGATTTTCTTTCTTTATTCGAAATAGAAACAGTTTTGCGAATAAAAAGAGAAAAGTGATTGCAATGCGGTTGCTACCTTTGTGCAACTATCACATTCTGAAAAACATTTCTTCCCATATCTCAAATTACTGAATGAATATAGGAAAGCCGTCCGGTTTCTTGCCGGACGGCTTGTACCTGAGTTTGTTAATTTATCAGGTTAGTTCATTGAAATACTGTAGCGCTCTTCAAATTCTTTGCTGGCGCGGAATTTCTCGACTGTGTTTTTGTCGATTTCAATGGAAGGAATCAGGAAAAGCTGTCCATTGATATCCTCTCCGGCATACTGTTGTCCTTGTGCAGCAGCCACACCCAGACGGATGGCTTCGCGGATAAAGGATGGGCTGAAGAAGTAGGTATCGAGCTCAATCCCGTTTGCAACCGGTTTGTCAAAGGTCGCCAGGGTTTCACGTCTTCCGCCAACACCGGTCATCAATTTGATGTTCAGTTTCGCTGCCGGATCGCTGCCAAAATAGTTGTTCAAAGCAACGACAATACCGTCAACCACTTCATCATCATGCGTGACGATCAGATCCAGATCTTCAATTTCTTTGGCGTCTGCTGTGGTCAGCCAGTTTTCCATTTGTTCCTGGGCTTTGGCATTGGACCAGTCGGTTTGATAGTTCGCCTGAACCTGTTTGAATTGAGCGGCATATTCCGATGCTGCAATGACATCAT
Organism: Flexilinea sp.; assembly: GCA_026645735.1. Lineage (GTDB taxonomy): Bacteria > Chloroflexota > Anaerolineae > Anaerolineales > Anaerolineaceae > Flexilinea. Next base: position 26,245 of record JAPKMT010000009.1, on the reverse strand, counting down.
CCATACCTTTGGAGCGCTGAATGGATACAGTTGAGCTGTCGCCGATGAATCGCAGATAAGTGATGGTTTCGCCTGCTTTTAATTGTTCAGCAAAATATTTCAGCAAGTACTCGCCCATCCATTTGCCAATGGTCTCGTTGTCACCCATGATTTCTGCAGTCGGTTTGAATCCATCAATTAAACGATCATAGATGATCAGTTTCACGCCGGCTTCCATAATCGTGGTGGCTGCATTCTTTAATTGTTCTCCTTCGAGCGGCCATAAGACGATACAATCCGGACCCCATTCCAAAATGGTTTCAAGAGCTGCAATCTGTTTTGCTGCTTCGCCGCCGACCTCGAATTTGTATTCAAATCCAAGTTCCTTCGATAATTTTTCAAGTTCAGCGCGTGCATGTGCGACACTTTCGCCTGTAAATCCATGATCAGCATCCGGTGTTACAACGCCGATTTTGAAAGAATCCGCTGCTGAGACAACACCCGTTATTGCCATCGCAAGAACGAGCACAATCGATAAAACAAACAATTTCTTCGACATATTTTCTCCTCCTACTACATAATTATGAATCTACGGTTTACCGTCATTAGTGAACCGTGATTTTTAATGTTTATGGCCTGGGTCCGGTCGATTCACGAACAATCATCCGATAAGGAAGAATTGTTTCTAAGGGGATCGATTCATTCTGTTCAAGATTTTTGCACAACAATTCTGCTGCTTTTTGACCCAGGCTGTAGCATGGTTGTGCAACCGTTGTAATTTTTGGTGTAAACATGGAAGTCTGTTCCACATCATCGAAACCAACAATGGATAGATCTTCCGGAATTCGTAATCCCATAATTTTTGCCGTGTTGACTGCTCCCATTGCCAGCACATCGGAAATGCAGAATAAAGCAGTTGGCCGATCAGATTGGGCAAGCAGTTTTTCGGCGGCTCTGCATCCGCTTTGGTAGTTGTAGTCTTTTCCAGCAAAGGAGACAAAGCGGTCGGTGGATTCAAGCCCTGCCTCATGGAGGGCATCCTTATAGCCTTTCAGGCGATTATCCGTTGAGAGATATTTGTTCGTACTGCTAATTGTACCGATTTTTTTATGACCAAGAGCGATCAGATATCGAACGGTTTCGACTGCAGCATGATAATTGTCGATGGAAACATGGGAGATTTCCAAATCCGGATCATACTCACAACACTGAATGATTGGAAATTCATCCGCGTAATCTGATATCCAAAACTGACCTTTTTCGGAGGCCAGAAGAATCGCTCCATCAGCTTTGTGTTTATACAGCATATCCAGTGTTTTTTTGATTTGTTCGGTTTCATCTGTAGTGTTGCAGACAAAGGAACTGTAGTTCATGTCTCTGCTCAAATCACAGATGCCGGAAATTACATTGGAATAAAACGGATTTGTCATGTTGGGAGTCAGAATGAGGATTGTTCTTGTCCGTTTCTTCCGAAAATTGCGAGCCAGGACATTCGGTTCATATCCGAGTTTTTTTACTGCCCTGATGACTGTATTGGTCGTAAGCTGGCTGATCGTCCCGGTGTTGTTTAGTACACGGGAAACTGTGGAGGCGGAGACATTTGCTTCTTTCGCAACATCGTTGATCGTAACCATCTTTTTGATCCTTTATGAAATCGATCGATTTTCCATCAACAGGTATTTGCTCTCAGTTCTTGTGCAATCGTTTGCATTGTCCTTTTTTTAGTGTAAATGATTTTCATCAACTTGTAAATAAATAAAAGTCATAGAAAAATTCTTTCAAATGTCATAATTCAAAGATATATGAGATGATGACATCCTTTTCATATTTCGAACAGCAGATGAAAGAAATTACACATCCGATAACGAAAATTGAATCCAATTTTTGTAGGAATCGCTGCGGATTAAAGAAGACTGAGAAAATACGTTAAAATAAGGACATCTTTTGGAGGATTTAAAAATGTCATTTGCCCATCTGCACGTTCATACGGAATACTCTCTACTGGATGGTTTTTCGAAAATTAATAAATTGATAACCCGTGTCAAAGAGATGGGAATGCCAGCGATTGCGATAACTGACCATGGTACGATGTTTGGTGTGATCGATTTCTTTCAAACAGCCAAAAATGCGGGAATCAAACCGATCATTGGTTTGGAAACGTATATGGCCTCCGACAATATGAAAGTGCGGGATGCGCAGGAAAAAACTTCAACACATCTTCTATTGTTAGCTGAGACGGATCAAGGGTATCAGAATTTATTGCAGATTGCCACTGCTTCTCAATTGGAAGGATATTATTATCATCCGAGAATTGACCATGAGTTCCTTGCATCTCATTCTGCGGGGCTGATTTGTACGTCTGGCTGCATGGCTGCTGAAATTCCGCGCAGTATTCTTCAGATGAACATACAGGCAGCTCGTGAAAAACTGGACTGGTATCTGCAAGTTTTTGACCGCGATCATTTTTATATTGAGCTTCAGGATCATGACATTCCTGAAATCAAAAAGATGAATAATACCCTGATTGACCTGGGGAAAGAATACAATCTGCAGTTTGTTGCGACGAATGACATTCATTATGTTGATCCGGAAGATTGGAAATATCAGGACATTATGCTGGCAATCCAAACCGGCTCGCGATTGAGTGATACCAATCGTTTCCGGATGTCTGACAAGACGTATTATTTGCGCTCGCCTGAAGAGATGGAAAGGCTGTTTGGTCACATTCCGGGTGCGATTGAAAACACGCTGAAAATTGCCGAGCGGTGCAATATTGACCTGACTCAAAAAGAATATCATCTGCCGATTTTTCCTGTTTCGGAAGGGGAGACTCCTGAGACGACCCTGCGGAAACTCTGCGAACAAGGTCTGAGAAAAAAATATGGCGAGCGTGTTGAAAATGATCCTGCTGTCCGTGAACGGATTGAAAAAGAACTGAATATTATTCACACAATGGGTTTTGATGCCTATTTCTTGATTGTTTATGATTTGGTCCGTCATGCAAAAGAAAACAACATCTGGTATAACGTCCGCGGTTCAGGGGCTGGTTCTATGGTGGCTTATACACTGGACATTACTCCGGTTGAGCCTTTGTCATTTAAATTGATTTTTGAGCGTTTTCTAAATCCGGAGCGGATTTCGATGCCCGATATTGATTTGGACATTCAGGATGATCAGCGATTTAAACTCTTGGAATATTGTTCACAAAAGTACGGTGCGGATCATGTTGCCCAGATTATCACATTTAACACTCTGGGCGCAAAAGGTGCTGTTCGTGATGTCGCCCGTGTGATGGATATTCCGCTTCCTGAAGTGGATCGTATTTGTAAATTGATCCCGGCGGGAACAAAAATGCCATTCAGCGGAAAAGCAATTACGTTAGAAAACTGTCTGGAAGAAGTTCAGGAGTTTCGCGAAGCGATTCAGGCACAACCAATTCTGACAGAACTGGTGACGACCGCTTCACAAATGGAAGGTGTCACAAAAAGTGTCGGCACGCATGCAGCCGGCCTCATCATTACGGATTATCCGATTGTTCAGTATGCCCCGCTGCATCGACCAACAAACGGGACAGATGACAATCCGATCAAATCTGTATCTCAATTCGAAATGAATGTTGTCGATACGATGAAGTTGTTGAAAATTGATTTCCTGGGACTGGCAACGTTGACCGTGATGCAGAAATGCTGCCAGATGATTGAAAAACGGCATGGCATTCACTTCACGCTTTCCAACATTCCGACGGATGACCCGGAAACATTTGCTTATATCAGTGCCGGTCATACTGCAGGAATTTTCCAACTGGAAGGCGGAGGGATGACGCGGTATGTGATGGAAATGAAACCGCGGAATCTGGATAACATTATCGCGATGGTGGCGTTGTATCGTCCGGGTCCGATGCAATTTATTCCGGATTATATCGCCTGCCTGCATGGGAAGAAAGAGCCGGAATATCGGCATGAACGGTTGAAACCCATCTTTTCGGATACATTTGGAATTCCGGTTTATCAGGAACAGATTATGTTTGCTGCAATGGATCTTGCCGGATACACTGCGGCAGAATCTGACAGTCTGAGAAAAGCCATCTCAAAAAAGAAGAAAAAAGATATTGAACTGCACCGGAAAAAATTCATTGACGGCTGTATAAAAAATGGTATTGAAGAGAAAACAGCCGTCGATATCTTCAGTGATTGGGAACAATTTGCCAATTATGGATTTAACAAAAGCCATGCTGCCGATTATGGCGTTCTGGCCGTTCAAACCGGATTTTTAAAGACTCATTATTTCATCGAATACATGACGGCATCGTTGGATGCCAACCTCAGTGATTCAGCAAAAATCGCTTTTTATATCAATGAGTGCAAAACGCACGGTGTTGATGTTCTTCCCCCTCAAATCAACTCGAGTTTTTGGGGATTTTCTGTCGAAGATGACCCGGACGGAAAAAGCCGAATTCGGTTTGGTATGGGCGCCGTAAAAAATGTTGGGCAGAATGCAGTTGAGGCGATTATTGAAGAACGGGAAAAGAACGGTCCTTTTCAGAATCTGGATGATTTTGCAGAACGAATGGACTTAAGGATGGTTGGACGCAGAGCATTGGAATGCCTGGTTAAAGTAGGAGCGATGGATCAGTTCGGAGAACGTGGATCTTTATTGGCAAGCCTGGACGCGATTATCAATACCTGTACAGCGAATATCCGATCAAAAGATTCCGGCCAGATCAACTTGTTTGAAATGATGTCCATTCCAACCTGTCACATTGAGCTTGTTGAAACACCTCCGATAGAAAGCCATGAAAAATTGAGTTGGGAGAGGGAATTGATGGGCTTGTATGTTTCTGATCACCCATTAAACGCTCATCTGTCCGTATTAAAACGACGAAAAGCATTAACTCACCAACAACTGGATCCTTTGGACCAGGGTATGCAGGTCTCAATTGGCGGGATGGTCCAGAGCATGCGTATAATGCTGACCAAAAAAGATAGTCGAACGATGTGTTCCGTCAAATTGGAAGATATCCATGGTGATTTGACAGATGTTCTTTTCTATCCGAAACAATGGGAAAAAGTTCAGGATGTTGTAAAAACAGATGCTGTTTTAATCATTGGAGGACGTCTGGATAAAAGCAGGATGTCTATACAAATCGTCGGTTCATCTGCTCAATCTCTGATGGTAGGCGAAATACCGCAGGCAGTTGCGGAATTTGCAGATTCATTTACCAATGAAGTTGACGAACAATTCAATACAAATGATCCTGTAGAAACTGAGAATCTCCCTTCTCCCGGCATCTATCAGAACGGTTCTGCAAAGGAAATCGATGATATTCCTGAAGAACCTGAAGTTCCCTGGAATCAAATTTTGGAAGAACCTGGTACGGGTGACACTTGGACAGAAGGTCCGATCATTGATCTGAATGGATTGGAAAACACTGACCATTCAGATTCAATCCAAAAAAACGAAACAGCGATGAAGACACAGGATGTCAGTCCATCAGAAGTCGGTTTATCTTCCACAAAATCGGAGATATGGGTGAATGATCATGATGGATTGGAAAATTTTCGCAGCCACGATGAAGAAGCGAACGTTGAAGAATCCAGCAATACAATGCAGCCGATTTCGACAGATGATCAAAAAACATCCGATACACATGAAATTCAGCCTCATCCATCAGAATACCCGGAAATTGAGGAAGATGAAGATGATCTGATTTTTCCGGACAAACCGAAAAAGAAACCAAAACTGTTGACCATTATTATTAAAAGAGAACCGGACAATCCGATTGAATCGATTATCCGAAAGATGAAACGAGTCCACGGCTTGATAACTTCTTATCCGGGACGCGACCAATTTGCTTTCCTGATTAAAGAAGGCGGAAAAACAAACCTGGTGGAATTTCCGGACACTATGACGAATATTTGTGAAGAATTGTTATCGAAAATCCGTAAAGAAATTGGTGAGAAAAACATTCAAATCGAGGATTAAGCTCGGAAATGTGATCAATCCTGCAGCCTCGTTTCGCCTTGCTGCAATTTGAAATTTGCGCTGAACTATCAAGATAATCGAGGAAAATTGCAAATCTTCAATTTTTTGTTTTGTGCAAACAAAAAAGTCCTGCAAAAAAACTCCCATAATTTCGAAATACTGATATAAAATTGAATATAATTTAATAATTTGTCGATTCTTTTGGGTTGCGGTAATGAAAGGGAATGAGCTATGGAATCTGTACAACTGGATACGCCTATTCGATCAGTCGCGGTATTGACATCCGGTGGTGATGCACCAGGAATGAATGCCGGTGTTCGTGCTGTTGTACGGGCAGGGATTGTTGCCGGACTAAAAATGTATGGTATCCAGGATGGATATCAGGGATTGATTAACGGCGATATTGTACCATTAGGAAGACGGGATGTCAGCAATATTCTCAGCCGCGGGGGAACTTTTTTACGTACTGCCCGCTGTGCAGAGATGACAACACCGCATGGGCAGCGAGAGGCAGTCCGTCAACTATATCACGAGGGGATTGATGGCCTGATTGTGATTGGCGGAGATGGTACGATGGCAGGAGCTCAATCGATCGCAACGCAAGGTTTCCCAGTTGTTGGGATTCCAGGGACAATCGATAATGATGTTTATGGAACCGATACATGTATCGGAGTGGATACCGCATTGAACACCATCATGGAAGCGATTGATAAAATCAGGGATACGGCAGCATCACACAGCCGTGCATTTCTGGTCCAGACCATGGGGAGAGAGAGCGGATTTCTGGCTGTTGAATCGGCTCTGATTTCAGGGGCTGAAATGGCATTGATTCCAGAAAACCCGGACATCACTGTGGAGGAAATTGCACAGACGATTGCCAATTCTTATAAACGCGGCAGACGGCATTGTATTATTGTTGTAGCCGAAGGATTCCCAATCCCAATGGATGAACTGACTGTACAATTGGACGCCATGGATTTAGGGTTTAAAGCACGTGGAACGAATTTAAGTTATATTCAACGAGGAGGAACACCCACCGCTTTTGATCGGTTAATTGCATCACGGATGGGTTTTAAAGCAATTGAATTTTTGACGTCCGGAAAAATTAATGTGATGACAGCGCTGCAAGGTCGGGATATTGTGCCGCTTCCAATCCCGGAATTGGTGGGAAAACATCGCGGATTCCCTGAAGAATACTTAAAGATTTCAAATATCCTTTCTCGATAAAACAGGGGCGGAATCCTTATCCGCCTCTTTTTTTTTACAAATTTTGGGAAAAGCAGGGTACAAACAAACCAGGAAAACCCCTTACAGGAAAATTACTGGAAAAATGTCTTTTTTCTTAATAATGAATTTCTTATACTTACCAATTGAATTGAATCATCTTACAAAATTTAAAATAATTCATAGCAGATATGACTTTTGTCATAATCGAATTCGTGATTGATTTTATTTCTCTCTATTGGTTTTGCGGATTAGAATTAAAATAGTCTTTCTTAAAAAACCCGTTTTATCGGGGTACTAATCATTGTGGAAACAATTTAGGAGATAAAATGAAGAAGTTTTTTATTTTTGTCGCATTGGTTATGCTGATGCTTCTGGTTGTCCCTGTTGCTGCTCAGGAAGCGGGTGCAAAACTGATTATTGAAAGCTGGCGTCAGGATGATATCACGATTTGGAATGAGAAAATTTTACCTGCATTTAAAGCAGTTCATCCCGAAATTGAAGTGATCTTCCAGCCGACCAAACAGGAAGATTATAACGGCCAATTGAACACAAAACTGGAAGGTGGTACAGCGGGCGACATCATTACCTGCCGTCCATTCGATCCCTCTCTGGCTTTATTTGAAAAAGGTTTTCTTGCACCGTTGAATGATCTGCCTGGAATGGCATCCTTCGGTGATTCAGCGAAAGTTGCCTGGACTACGGATGATGGAACCACAACTTATTGTGTCCCGATGGCTTCCGTGATTCATGGTTTTATGTATAACAAGACCGCTTTTGAGGAAAAGGGCTGGAAAGTCCCGGTAACCAAGGATGAGTTCTTCGCATTATTAGATGCCATCAAAGCGGATGGTGAATACATTCCGCTGGCCATGGGAACACATGATTTATGGGAAGCAGCAACGATGGGCTGGTATAACATCGGTGTCCAGAACTATAAAGGTGAAGAAGGCCGTCTCGGCATCATCAATGGAACTGCGAAATTCATAGATGAACCTTTTGTTAAGACCTTTGAAGAACTGGCCAAATGGGCTCCATATCTGCCCGATGGTTATCAGGCTGTTCAGTATTCAGACGCACAGCAGTTATTTACCATGGGTCAGGCTGCAATCTATCCCACTGGTTCCTGGGAAATTTCAGTTTTTGAACCGCTGATCGCCGGCGAGTTCGAAATGGGTGCTTTCCGGGTTCCGATGGACAAAGCAGATGATGCATGCTTTATCAGCGACCATACCGATATTGGTATTGGCATGAATTCTGCCACCAAATACCCGGAGGCAGCCAGAATATTCCTGGATTGGGTTGCCTCGGCTGAATTTGCCTCATTGTATGCGAACAATATGGTTGGTTTCTTCCCGCTGGCAAATATCGAGTATTCAGTAGATAATCCGGTAGCTCAGGAATTCCTTTCCTGGAGAAAAGATTGCGGATCCAGCATCCGAATTTCTGCGTCCATCATTGGTCGTGGTGAACCGGGTATGGATACCGATTTATGGAATACTTCTGCAAATGTCATCAATGGAACGATGACCCCGGCTGATGCCGCCAAATATGTCCAGGACGCATTGGATAAATGGTATCCACCTGTAAAATAAAAAAACGGATCATTCCGCTTTATCAGGATTGAAAAAGGGGAGGCTATACAGCCTCCCCTTTTCTGAAAATCTGATGGTAGCCATTCTACTGTCGTTTAAAGAATTCATGACTTTATTGAAATTCGTCATTTCAGCGATCCACATATCGGTTAGTAATGAGCAATTCGAAATGCAGGCGAATCCTTCGAAAATTGAGAAGATTATTTGTTATGGATGTGTTTTTAACCTCTCAGGAAAAACACATCCATAACAAACTTTCCCTCTTTTTATAAAAGCCTTTCCGAATTTTAAATTACTGGTTATTCAGAAAATTTGAATTCTTTTTATAATAAGAAGAACAACAAGACTTCGTTTGGAATGAATTCTTTTGTGAGATAGAATAGTTTGGAGGATAAGACGTTTGTGTTCTTCGGAAAAAAATCTTTCAAAATTTTCTTTTTTTCAAAACTCAACCAAATATAGAATAAAGGGAATGAATTTAATAATTCTCTGATTTACAATGAAGTGCTCAGGAATTAATTATCGTTTTCTATTTGAATTTAAATTTTAATTTTAATATCTTATTCTGTTATTATCAGGTTTTTTTATCAAAATTTGTATATAAAAGGAGAATAACGGATGGTCGCATACAGAAAAAACCGGAAACCCTTTCCCTGGCACATTGTCGTTTTTCTTGCTCCGGCATTGGTTGTTTATATTATTGTGATGGTCATTCCACTTTTAGATTCATTATCACTGAGCTTATTCACGGAACATCCGGAAAATGCAAGGGAGACGATTTTTACCGGTTTGAGTAACTATCGATACCTTTTCACAGATTATTACTATTCTCCGATTTTCTGGTCAGCGCTGAAACATAATGTGATCTTTTTTGTGATTCATATGGTGGTTCAAAATCCAATCGGCTTGCTCCTGGCAGCGATCTTATGCAAAGGTGGAAAAATTCGGACATTCTTTCGGACAGTTTTGTTTATTCCAACGATTCTCTCATTCGTGCTGGTCGGTTTTGTGTGGAAGTTAATCCTGAGTCCTGTATGGGGAGTTTCGAAAACGATCCTGAACCTGTTCAGCCTGGGAGGGTTGTTCCAGCCGTGGCTTGGTCTGGAAGAGTCTGCACTAATTACCTGTTCTCTGATCTCTGTCTGGCAGTATATTGGAACACCGATGATACTTTTTTATACCGCCTTAATTGCAATTCCGGATGAATTGCTGGAAGCTGCGCGTGTAGACGGTGCAAATCCCTGGCTGATTTTTTGGAAGATAAAATTTCCTTTGATTATCCCTACGGTCGGTTTGGTGACCATGATGACTTTTGTCGGTAATTTCAACGCTTTTGATCTGATTTATACCTTGCAGGGAGCATTGGCCGGTCCAAATTTTTCGACAGATATTATGGGAACGCTTTTTTACCGAACCTTTTTTGGGCAGCAACAGCAAATGCCCAATCCTACATTGGGAGCAACAATCGCCACGATGCAGTTTTTTATCATTTTAATCGGTGTCATCGTTTATATGATCTGGCAGAAACGCACAACAGTTTATGAGTATTAACAACAAATCGAGATGTCAACTTGGCTCTCGATCCAATCGAGAAAACTCACGATATTTCTAACCATCGGATTATTTGCTTCCATGCTGTTGTCAGCAATTTATATCATACGGAATTGATCGAAATTTTGGAGGAATTTAATGGTAGATTCAACCGTTCTACAAAAAAGTATGCAATCCCCGTTCAGTTATCGAATCCGGAATTGGTTCGGAGAGATGATTCCAATTCTGATTCTGATCTTCTGGAGTGTGATTGCCCTTTTCCCGATTTATCTAATCTTAATGAACGCATTTAAAGAAAGAAAAGCAATTTTTAAACTTCCCTTCAACGTACCTTCTGCGGAGACTTTCAGCCTGATTGGATTTCAGAATGTTAATCAGCGGGCTCATTTTGGAACCTATTTCTTCAACAGTATTTTTGTGACTGTTATCGCATTGTTGCTGACATTATTGATCGGCACAATGGCTTCGTTTGCTTTGGCGCAATATAAATTTAAAGGTGTAACTATCCTGAATCTGGTTTTTTCAATCGGCATCATGATCCCCATCCGGTTGGCTACCGTCGGAATTTTAAGACTGATGGTGAATCTTCATCTGACCAATACGCTGGCTGCGTTAATTATTGTTTATGTTGCTCAATCCCTGCCGATGACCATTTTCATTGTGTCGTCTTTCATGCGGCAGGTTCCTCAGGAATTGATTCATGCGGCACGCGTGGATGGTGCATCGGAATACCGTATATATGGATTGATTCTGCCGTTAATCAGACCGGCTTTAGGCGCGATCGGTATTTTTACGATGATACCGATTTGGAATGATCTGTGGTGGCCATTAATATTGGCTCCCAGTTTTGAAACTGCAACGGTTACTCTGGGATCTCAGCAATTTCTTGGACAATACATGACTGATTGGAATGCCGTACTTGCATCCATGACGATGTCTATGGTACCGATTCTGATTTTTTATTTGATTTTCTCAAAGCAGATGATCAAGTCGATTACATCTGGCGCATTGAAGTGAAAGGAGCATCATTTATGAAAGTGGGTATCGTAGGGACTGGTTTCATGGGTGTAACCCATGCTGCCGGATGGTCGCAGACACCGGCTCACATCAGCGGTTTTTGTGCAGAGACCACTGCTGAGGCTGCACAACTGGCTAAAAAATATCATTCGAAAATATACACATCAGTGGAAGAGATGCTTCCCGAAGTGGACGTAATTGATTTATGCACGCCAACATTTCTGCATGCTTCCCAGGTAAGAAAAGCGGCCGAAGCCGGGAAAGATATCATCTGTGAAAAACCATTGGCTCTTGATGTAGAATCTGCCACCGAGATGGTTCAGGTTTGCCGTCAAACAGGAGTCCGATTATTTGTGGCTCATGTTGTGCGATTCTTCCCGGAATATGCAAAAGCCAAGAAGATTGTTGAAAGCGGGCAAATCGGGCGCCCGGGGACAATCCATCTGCGGCGCTGTAATTATCGCCCGAAAAAACCAGTTGGGAACTGGTTTCTGGATGAGCAAAAATCGGGAGGATTGCTTCTGGATCTTTCCGTCCATGATTTCGATTATGCCCGCTGGATTGCAGGTGACGTAAAAACCGTCTTTTCAAAAAAGGTGAGTTCCATGGATCAGGAAGCCCCGATTGATTATGCATTAATAATTCTGACACATGAAAACGGAACACTGACGCATATCACGGGAGGATGGGCGTATCCTCCGCCGAATTTTCAGACCGGATTTGATATCAATTGTGACCGGGGTAACATCCATTGGGATTCTGCTGAAACCGATCCGGTACACGTTTTGATTCGGACGGATCAGGATTCCCCGGATGTCGGATTGGTCGGATCTCATCTCTTGGAGAGTCCTTATACAACAGAAATTAAGGAATTCTATGATGCCATTCAAAATCACAAAGAATCACGCGTTACTTCGGTTGACGGACTGAAGGCGGTTCAGATTGCCGCAGCAGCAAGGAAATCTGCTGAAAACGGCGAGCCAGTGATGATCCATCCGATGGAAGGAGGTATTGCGTGATGAAAATTGGAATTATGAGTTTTGCTCATCTGCATGCAGAGGCTTATGTGCAGAATATTAAAGCAATTCCCGACGCTGAAATGATCGGGTTTGTCGACCCGGATGAATCAAGAGTTGAGAAATTTGGCAGACAATTTCAGATTGCAGCCACAACCGATTTTGAAAAATTTTTTGCTGAGAAACCGGATGGTGTCGTGATATGCTCTGAAAATAATGCACATCTGCCTATGGTGGAAATGGCGATTGATGCCGGAATTCGAAATATCTGCTGTGAAAAACCGCTGGCCACAACACTGAAGGATGCCCGGAGTATTACAACACTGGCAGCTGAAAGCCATGTCAACCTCATGACTGCTTTCCCAGTCCGGTTTTCGGCGCCGGTTATGGAAGTCAAAAGACAATTGCAGCTTGGAAATTACGGGAAAATTTATTGTTTTCAATCCTCCAATGAAGGACGTATGCCGGCAATGTATCGCAAATGGTTTGTGGACAAAGAATTGGCAGGCGGAGGTTCGTTGCAGGATCATCTGGTTCATCTGACAGATTTATTCCGTTGGATCACCCGTTCTGAAGTGGAATCAGTCTTTGCTCAATCGAACCAGGTTTTTCATCATGGCGAAGTAGATGTGGAAACCGGTGGTATGGCCATGCTGAAATTTAGAAATGGCGTCTTTGCCAGTATCGACTGTTCCTGGTCCCGTCCCGATTATTATCCGATTTGGGGTGGTCTGTCGTTTGAAGTAATCACAGATCGGGGAGCGATTCAGGTCGATGCTTTCAAACAAAATTTGTCATTGTACCGTCATGATTTGAAAGGATTATCGCTGGTCGACTGGAGTTCTGATTCCAACCAGGGCATGATCAATGAATTCGCCGACTCGATCCGTGAAAAAAGGCAGGCGTCCATCAGCGGTGAGGATGGATTGCGCGCAGTGGAAGTTATTCAGGCAGCATATGAATCTGCTTCCAATGGCAAAGTGGTTTACTTGTGAGAAAGCCATGAAGATTCAAATTACCTGGCTTGGACATTCTGCTTTTCTATTCGACTTTGATGGATATCGTGTATTGACAGATCCATTTCTGAGTGACAATCCTGCCGCACTGATAACAGAATCCGAGGTATGTCCTGATGTCATACTGCTCAGTCATGGACATGGGGATCATGTCGGGGATACGATAAAAATTGCCCGGCGCTGCCACGCGGAAGTAATCAGCAATACGGAGATTTGCAAGTGGTTGTCCGCAAATGGTGTGGAGAAAACACTTCCGCTGTATCACAGCGGAACGAGACAACTGCCCTTTGGCAGCATGAAGGCGGTCAACGCCGTGCATGGTTCGGCTTTGCCGGACGCCGGTTATGGAGGGGTGGCGCTGGGATTTGTGCTGACTGCAAAAGACGGGCGTAAAATCTATTTTGCCGGTGACACCGGATTATTTGGCGACATGGCATTGATCGGTGAAGAAGGAATTGATGCGGCAATCCTGCCGGTCGGGGATATTTACACCATGGGACCTTCAGAATCCATCCGAGCTGTCAACCTGATCAAACCTGGAATCGTCATCCCGATGCACTATAATACCTGGGATCGAATTGCAGTCGATATTCAAAGCTGGGAAAAAGCAGTAAAAGAGAAAACAGCAGTTCAACCAATAGTATTACAGGTTGGACAACCGGTTTTATTATGAAATCGGGAGAAGGCATTTTTCAGGGATTAAGTTTCGGCTTTTTTCCCGTTTTTTTGTTTAATGGGAATATATCTTTTACACTGCGGCTTTCAAGAATATCTCAACCAGGATACTCAGGAGTACTCACATAGCAATTTGTCTTTGCGATCATAGAGAAGCAATCTCTTTTCGTGTGGAAATCTTAACGCAATGGAGCAGGGAGATTGTCAAGCCCCACCAGAGCTCGCAATGACAAATTTTACAGGGTTTACCTCTTCGTGGGCTCGAAACGACAGGATTCTCACCACTGTATGGATTCGGATGACAAACTGTAATTACGAAGAGAGCTTTTGAGTTTCTCATTTTTTTTTGAAAAATAATCCCTTATTACACTCAAATTTGGAAATTAAAGGACACTAATTCGAGTAACTCAGGTTTTAAACAGCGAATTTCTAGTATATCTTGACCATGATACACAAGAAACCAGTGAAAGCCGATCTTCTTTCTGCAAAAATAATCTAATAAATTTTTTTCACATAAGGCTATTTCATAATTCGATTTGCTGGTACTTGATAGTTTTTGCCAGTGCATCCCACATAAAATTGTACAGCAGCAGATTTTAACAAAGAATTCTGATCCTTATGTTTTTGGATAAAACGGCTGCTATTTGTATTCGATTCAGTGCACTTTGGAATCATACATAAAATACAGGATCACTGAAAATATGAAAGTAAAGAATTTTCCTTATAATAACGAATGGCAAATGATTTGATTGAAGGAAAAAGATGTCTGAAACAAAAAAATTTTATCAACTGACAATACCTGACCGGTTGGAACGATTGAAATCAGACAGTCGGCTTGAGGAATCGGATATCGCGGCGTTATGCGGTGAGATAGGTTTGACAAATGACACTGCCGACCACATGATTGAAAATGCAGTTGGCGTCTTTTCACTGCCGATCGGAATTGCACAAAATTTTCGGATCAATGGCAAAACGCTGCAGATTCCTATGGCGATTGAAGAGCCATCGGTTGTGGCAGCCGCATCCAATGGCGCGAGGCTGGCCGCTATCAGCGGCGGTTTTGAGGCGGATTCGGATGAACCCCGCATGATCGGCCAACTACAGTTGGTTCACGTTCCCGACCTGGAACAAGCGAAGACAAATGTGTTGGCACAGAAAGAACAGATTCTCAAGATGGTTGCTGAAGTTGATCCAGTTCTGGTCTCCCTTGGCGGCGGGCCGGTTGATCTTCAGGTACGCTTGTTTCCGCAGACTCCGGCAGGTCCGATGATGGTTCTTCACCTGATCCTGGATGTGCGGGATGCGATGGGCGCCAATGCGATCAATACGGCATTAGAAAAGATTTCTCCCTATATAGTGGAAATTACCGGTGGAGATGTCCGATTAAGAATCCTTTCTAACCTTGCCGACTTGCGTCTTGCTCGAGCATACTGCAGAATTCATCCGGATTTTCTGACGATGAAAGATTTCTCCGGCGAAGAAGTGCTGGATCGAATCGTTGAGGCGGCAGCTTTTGCCGAAGTGGATCCCTATCGTGCGGTCACGCATAATAAAGGAATCATGAATGGAATTGACGCGGTTGTTATTGCGACAGGAAATGATTGGCGGGCAATTGAAGCAGGGGCGCATGCCTGGGCATCGCGGGATGGAGTCATACGACCCTTAAGTCATTGGACGAAGGATTCGGAAGGCTGTCTGTGCGGCAGCATTGAATTGCCGCTGGCTGCCGGAATTGTCGGAGGGGCAACCCGCGTACATCCCGGAGCGCGGGCTGCATTGAAACTGATGAAGGTGTCCTCTTCCAAAGAATTGGCTCAAATCTTGGCCAGCGTCGGACTGGCACAGAATCTGGCAGCACTGCGAGCATTATCCACAGAAGGCATTCAAAAAGGACATATGATCCTGCATGCCAGACAGGTTGCCATGGCTGCCGGTGCGACCGGTGAAAAAATTGAACAGCTTGCTGCAGAATTGATACAAAGCGGAACGATTCGGATTGACCGGGCAAAGGAGATACTTAAGAACCTATGAAATTATTAATTCCAGAAAAACCAGTCGGGATCATCGGTTATGGCGCTTATATACCGCGTTACCGGATTCCGGCATCCGAAATTTCCAGAATTTGGCATGGGGAATCCGAAGGAACACCGATTAAAGAGAAATCAGTTCCGGGTTTGGATGAGGATACGATTACGATGTCCATCGAAGCGGCCAGAAATGCATTAAATAGGGCGCAGATTGACCCAAAAGAACTGCGGGCAGTCTGGATTGGATCCGAGTCTCATCCGTATGCAGTCAAACCCAGCGGAACCGTGGTGGCAGAAGCAATTGGCGCTTCCGAATCGATTTCCGCAGCGGATTTTGAATTTGCTTGTAAAGCAGGCACAGAAGCCGTCATCGCCGGAATGGGTTTTGTCGGTTCTGGCATGGGCGATTATGTCCTGGCTGTCGGTATGGACACGGCGCAAGGACGCCCGGGCGATGTCCTGGAATATACGGCCGCAGCCGGTGGAGCAGCCGTGATTATCGGTCCTGCATCCGAAGCGCTGGCAGTGATTGACGCAGCGTATTCGTTTGTGACAGATACTCCGGATTTCTGGCGGCGTCAGACACAGAAATATCCAGAGCATGGTCAGCGTTTTACCGGAGACCCTGCTTATTTCCATCATTTGGAAAATTCTATAGAGACTTTTTTCACTGAAACCGGGACCTCTGCCAAAGATTATCGTTTCGCTGTGTTCCATCAGCCCAATGCCAAATTTCCTCAAAAACTTGGCAAAGAATTCGGATTTACCAAAGAGCAGTTTCAAACCGGACTTTTATCACCGATGATCGGAAACACGTATTCAGGCGCTGTTCTGTTAGGACTTTCAGCGATTTTGGATATTGCTGAACCGGGAGACAAAATTTTCGCTGCCGCGTTCGGATCTGGAGCCGGTTCGGATGCATTTTCTTTTACGGTGACTGAGCGGATAAAATCATGCCGTAACCTGGCTCCGTCAACACAAGCTTATATCCAACGCAGAACAGAAATTGATTATGCAGTTTATGCCCGCCATCGCGGAAAATATATCATGAATTAATCAGGCTTCAAGTGGTTTCAATAGCTCGTTTTTTCTGAATAACAGGAGAACATCTGCGTAAGAAATCAGGAATTTCTGTTTCAAAAAAACAATTTCAGAGAGCTTTTTAAGAAGGACTAACAAGCCGGTATTTTAAAAAATTGGATCGCTCTTTGTATATTAAGGATAGAGGATTGAATACACATCAAAACAATAAAAAGGCTGTCATAGCCGGAGTCGGAATGCTGCCGGTGGGAGAGCATTGGGATCTGAGTCTGCGCACACTCGGCGCCCGTGCTGTCCGAAAGGCACTTGCAGACAGCGGAAATTTGCAGCCGGATGCGATTTACATCGGTAACGGGCTGGCGAATATCCTCTCTCATCAGGCGAATTTGGGCGCATTGATCAGTGATGAAGCCGGCTTTCCGGGAATTGAGTCTTGCACCTTCGAAGCAGCCGGCGCGTCCGGTGCTGCGGCATTTCGTGCAGCTTGTATGGCTGTTCAATCCGGTCTGGTGGATATAGCCATTGCGCTGGGTGTTGAAAAAATCACTGAATGTGACGGATCCACTGCTCAGGCCGCTCAGGATCTAATCTTAAATTACGAGTTTGAGGGAACGAATGGACTGACAGTTTCAGCCGGCGCAGCGATCATTGCACAGCGATACTTATCGGAGTATCATCTCGATCGCAGTGTCTTCCAAAATATTGCACTTCAATCTTACCAGCATGCACAAGGTAATCCGTATGCCATGTACCGAAACGGTATAACAGAAGCAATTTATCAAAAACAACCGATGAAAAATCATCCGCTTGGATTATTTGATGTTTCTTCTCTGGCAGACGGTGCAGCAGCGCTGGTGGTGACTCGGGAAGAATTAATACCGGAAGAATCACGGGATGATATGATTCGAGTTTTAGGCTCGGCCAATGCAATTGCACCATTGTCACTGCATGACCGGCATCAATTATTGCAATACAGGGCAGCGTCTCAATCAGCGGCAAGTGCACTGCGCAAAGCTGGCTTGTCATTGAGCAATATGGATCTTTTAGAAATTTGGGATGCTCACGCAATCGATGTTGTTCTTGCCATGGAAGCGATCGGTCTGGCGATAGAGGGTGAAGGTTGGCAGACGGATATGACCACGCTCAGTTCGATGGGAGGCTGTCTGGGACGCGGAAATCCTCTGGGTGCTTCCAGTGCTTATCAATTGGTGGAGACTGTCTTGCAGATGCGAGGAGAAGCTGGTGCTTGTCAGATCGGGAATTTGCCCAAAACGGCTTTCGTTCAGTCGTTGGGAGGTCTGGGATCTACAGCGATTACTCACATTCTCGGTCATTGAAGCACTATCAATAACTATCAGGATAGGTTTTGACCGTTTTTTTTTCATATAATTTTGTAATGTTGGATTAAGGGGCAGCGATTCGAATAAGTGGTGAAATGCTTTTGTGGTTGATTTATAAGGCAAGATGTTATTTTGAGTTGCTGATTAAAAGAGAAAAAGGAAACAAAAGGAAAAATGGAAGCTCCACGTCATTGGCGTTTGAAAAAACAGCGATATTCACTGACCGGTGAGGTTTGCCCTCATTGCAGTGCAAAAATTTTCCCTCCGCGGGATGTCTGTCCGGAATGCGGACAGGAGGCAAAAACAGCTTTTCAATTCAGTGGGAAAGGTGAGGTTTTTTCCTACACCGCTATCACGGATGCTCCGGCAGGCTATCAGGATCAGGCGCCGTATGCCATTGCATTGGTCAAGTTGAATGAAGGTCCCATTGTGACCGCTCAATTAACCGACCTGGGAACCGAACCAGTGCGAATTGGAATGCCGGTGGAAATGGTGACACGGAGGATTAAAGACGATGGCAACGAACGCGGCGTTATTTTATACGGGTACAAGTTCAGGCCGGTGATGCAAGGGTAGCAATAGAAGCGTAATGCAAAACGCTCTCCATCTGGAGGGCGTTTTTTTATGTTGGGGCGTATAATAATATTTGTCTTTGTGAAAGCGGTGGGGAAAAAATTGAACCTACCTACCGGCTGAAAAATTTCTGGAATTTCCTACAGAGAAAAAGATATACTATTTTGTGTGAAGAGCTTTATGGTAGTCGTATTTTCCCCATATCGATAGATGGAGATTTCTTATGAATATCACCTTTACAACGAATCCAAATGCCTCGTTCGCCATTCCAATCCAGCTTTTATTTTGGGGATTTGTTGCCGTATACGTGATTCACATTCTTGAAGAGTCGGTCTTAGGCGAAAATTTTGTCGATAAGGTACGCAAGAACTTTTTTCCTGTCTATGACTGGACAAAATTCTTTTGGTTCAACACTTTTCTTCTAACTCTAAATGTGATGGCAATCATTTCATATGATATTGGCGGTGGGAGATGGATCATCTTTCCCCTATCTCTGGCAGTTGAGCGAATATTGAACGGAATATGGCATTTCGGAGAAACAATTGTCACCCATAAATTCTCTTCGGGGCTTCTTGCCAGCATATTAACATGGATTTTGGCTTACTTACTCATTCGCTATTCACTACTACCAGGAGAAATATCTTCGATTGACTTTTTCGTTGCATTTGCGATTGGTACACTCATCACAGTGCTTATGATCGGCTCATTGTTTATCATAAAATCAAAAACTATGAAGCATTCGGCAGGACGGCAATAATGAAGAATTTACGAACGCCACCCGATAAAGTGTGCGCCTGACCTGTGGGATTCCGCGGCATTTTCCTCGCTTTGAGTATTTCCTGCTAACAAACCTTGTCCACGCCCGCCCACACGCAGGTAACGCAAGCAGTTAGATTGAAACTCCGACATCTCCCCTGCAGACCGAGTCGAATGTACGGATAGGCGCTGTGATCCCTTCGGTCGCAAGCTCCGGCAAGTGTTGAAAGCAGCAACATACAACTTCCTAGACCCAATACAAATCTCAGAAAAATAGAGGGATTTTTTTGTTGTATAATTTTTTTATGAAGAAAGTTATTTTTCCACCTCGTCATATTGTCTGGAGTAAGGCTGAAATTGATGTCGCTGACCCCTTTCAGCGACGCTGGTTATTGCAGCAAACTCTGCTCTATGGAACGGCTGATGATATTCGCCGTCTGGATTTGGATGAAGTAGCGCAACAAATCAATTATCTCCATTTACCTTTATATATTGAACGCTTGTGGCGTTCTTTTCTTAAAATACGATATCCCTAATCCAAAACTCACATTACCCAATTCTCACTGCTTGCTCACACCTTTGCAGCAGGTTTTTTTACAGGTTTTTGCAGAGCTTCCCGACCAGGAACAATTTTACCTGACTGAGGGTACTTCCCTATCAGAGTTTTACTTGGGGCACCGCCTATCATATGACCTGGATTTTTTCACAGGTGTGGATGGATTGGTGCTACCGTTTTCATTTCAGTTGGAAGAGCTTATGAAGCAACAAGGTCATCATATCCGGGTTTTACGCCGCTTTGCAAGTTATGTAGAATTATCTGTTTCACAACAAGAAGAAATCCTCAAAATTGACCTGGCGCTGGATTCTCCCTTTCGTTTTGAGCCGCCTGTACTGTGTCCTCCAGGAATTCAGGTAAACAACTTTTCAGATCTTTGTGTGGATAAACTTTTGGCATATTTTGGACGAGCCGAGCCACGCGATGCGGTAGACCTTTATGCAATTTTACAAACTGAGTCATTTGACCAATTGTTGGAGAGAGCAGCACAAAAAGATGAAGGATTTGATACATACTGGTTTGCCATTGCACTGAATCGCTGCCTCGACTTTCCTGACGAACCGGAACAATGGCCTGTTAATATGCTTATTCAATGGAATCCCCAACAGATCAAAAAATTATTTGAATCCTGGGCTGTTCGTCTGATGGAAAGATTAAAACCATCCAAATCATAGAATAATTATTGCCGCCTACCGGCTGTACAGAATTTATGTTCTCCAGTATGATCCTCTTTGAGGTTTTTTCATAAAGTATATAACGTGGAAATAATATGCCAATTTGACAAACAATTATCTGGAGGTTGATCGTGAAGAAATGGTATGACGAAGAGTATGAATGGGAAATCGAAGTGACGGATTTTCTTCGAGGTGACCGTACAGAGCGGTATTGCCGAAATGGCGAAGAAATTGGAGATAAGTACACCTGCACTTATGGCTGCCCTGTCAATCAGGATGGACAGGGTATTTGCTCTAAAGTCATGATGATTATGTTCCCCATTATGGAGGCTGTGCGAAGTGGCGGAGACTTAGAGAACATCGGTGGAAACAGCAAATATAGCAAAGAAATTGTTTGCCCGGATGGTTGTGTTATGTTTCGGATGACTGCAAAGAAACTTGGAAACGAGAATTTTTTTAAGGGTAACTTTACTATATAACTTTATTATTAAATTCAGTTTGAGGATAAGTTCAAAATATCACAACGGCAGATCGATAAACACACGATTTAGGCATCTGGTACAGGACTGAAATCATGATCAACACAAATATTAGACTGACACAAGAACAAGATGTCAGTTTACTGCCGAACATAGAACGTTCTGCCGGTGAAAGCTTTCGAGAATTGCCTGATCTCGCATGGATAGCTGACGATGATGTTATGGCAGGCGAAACTCACTTAAAGTATGTTACAAATGGAACATCCTGGGTAGCTGTTGCGGATGGTCAAATTGTTGGCTTCTTATGTGCAGAAATCGTGGAGAGAAATTTGCACATTTGGTTATTGGCAGTTCGACAGGAATGGCAAGGTAATGGTATTGGTCGTC
This sequence comes from Flexilinea sp., assembly GCA_026645735.1. Lineage (GTDB taxonomy): Bacteria > Chloroflexota > Anaerolineae > Anaerolineales > Anaerolineaceae > Flexilinea. Next base: position 4,357 of record JAPKMT010000009.1, on the reverse strand, counting down.
GATTAATGAAAACTGCCATCGATCATGCACACTCCAACAAACTCGAATCTGTAACGCTTACTACTTTTCGAGAAGTGCCTTGGAATGAGCCCTTCTATCGCTCATTAGGATTCGAAATTATTGAATCGACAAAGGTGGAACCGCGACTTGATCAAATACTTCAAGATGAAATCAACCATGGAATTCCTGGCGATCTGCGATGTGCTATGCAGCTATTGGTATCACCTGTAAATGGGGAATAGACATAACAACTTTTTTCTCGGTTGATTCAAAAGAGGTAAAAAAATTCAGCATTTGAGAAATGCATTTCCATATTTCGAACAGCAGATGAAAGAAATTACACATCCGATTATGAAAATTGAATTCAATTTTCGTAGGAATTACTGGTCAAAACTTTGGGCGTTTCGCTTTAGAAGCTGCAGGCGTATAATCAATGGAGCTACATTTGCAGCCGATTGTCAGTGATGACCAGCCATCATTTCAGGAAAGCGCAATGCATTGGGTTGGCCGATAAAATGAATACCGGCATATCAATAATCCAGGATTTATAAAAACAGACTGGTGTTTGAAGAACGCAAAAAAAAAGGATAGAACAGGATGAATGTTGTCTGCATTAATGGAAGTCCTAAGGGTAAAAATAGTAATACGGCAGTTATGCTTGAATCTCTCACAGAACCATTCCTGGGAGAAAATTGCATTACATTAACGTTGAGTGAACTCAAGATAAAAAATTGTACCGGCTGTTATTCCTGTTGGACAAAGACGCCCGGCATTTGTGTCATTCAGGATGACATGAAAAATACATTAGAAATCGTACGGACTGCAGATATCTTGATATTTGGAAGTCCGTTGTATTTCAATAATATATCCGGTACTTTGAAAAACTTTATTGACCGGCTTACTGCATTAGGCGGAAATCCTCATCAGGCCCAAAACGAAAATCCGCAAAAAGTGAAAATTATCATGATGTCAAATTGCGGATTCCCGATTCGGAAGCAATTTGATGTGGTCTCTTTATGGATAAAACATTTCACGAACATGCTTAATGGTGAACTGATCGGCGAATTCTACACGACGAATGGAAAAATACTCACCAGTGATGGTTTTGACGATCATGCAAAGGCGGATAAGTACAAGAATTATTTGCGCTTATGCGGGAAGAGTATTTATGAGAATGGGCAATTGACAAAAGAATTATTGGAGAAAATCGCAGTCAATGTTAATGAATATTAGCCTGACAACTGCTTCTATCTGATTCGACTATTATTGAAGTTTTTGCCGTGTCAAGCAACGATGCAATCTGTGAAAAAAAGATCGATGTTAAGCAAATAGAAAAAGGTTCTTTTTGCTGCCAAAATAGGATTGAGTTGAATTTCCTGATATATATTCCGATTGATGGTTTGAATCTGAGTCTTAACAATGATCAAAAAAGACTGCGTCTCACTCAATCATCGCGAGATGTTGTCTTTTTTATTGAAACATAATTTTAATAATGGTACCTTGCCTGTAAGAAATCAATTTGATTATCCCGAACGAGATAAACAATTTGATGCTCCTGGATTAGCCTTCTTGACCATATTCCCGGAGCGAGATACTTAAGAGGCTCAGGTTTGCCGATTCCTTTGAATGGATCTTGTAAAATGGCCTCAATCAGATCAAAAGCTCTGATCGCAAGTTTCCGGTCAGTTTCCACCCCAAAACGCAGATCTTCGATAAATTCTGGTTGGAATACCGCGGTGAGCACCTTTTTACTCAAGAGCAACCTCGCACCGCAACGTGTCAACCGTCACTGGGTGAGTTTCATTTTTCAATGCTCTGCCAAGCGCAGAAAGCAATCGTTCGGCATTAGCTGGTGAGCGCAGCAGATAAGCCGTTTCCATCAAGCTTTCTAATTCTGAAGCAGCGATCCTCGCTACTTCTTCTTCGCCCCTGCGTTGTATCACAACAACTTCACGGTTTTGTGTTACCTGATCCATCAGCTTGGCCAGCCCGTCACGCGCTTGTGTATATGTAGTTTGAATTGTCATTCTTACTCCTATCTGTACAGTATTACTTTACAGATAGGCCACTGGTTTGTCCAGGTATCACTGAACCAGAATCAAATTAATAGGAAAAGAGTTGAGGTAGATCCAATGTCCATGAGGAAAAGCGAGCGAATTTTGCTCCATATAACAAATCTCACTGTAGTAGCATTTTCTGCTTTTGCCATATGCTTTCTTGCAGTTTACCCAGTAAACAGCAGTTTTTTGCCGCTCACTGGAATGATCGGTTTGGTTGTTGGATGTATAGTCTGGCGCATCTATTGCGATCGTTTGTTGCATCTGCTGTTGAATCATACCGGATTTCAATTGACAGTGCATGTAATTTTGATGATTGGATTGTTCGGTTTTTTCATGGGCGTTCCCATATTCAATATTCTACCGGGAATTTTGATGGCTTATGTGTGCGGTCTGAATTCAAGGCTGAATCAGGTTTCCACTGCTCAATTTCACCATAAATTGAAAATTGTACAATGGAGCAATTTGATGATTTTGCTGCTTTTTCTGGCTCTCTCTGCAGTGATCGCTTTAAGAGATCCATATACAGGCGCAAATTTGAAGGGAATGCTTGGATTAAGCCATGAAGTCTCTCGAGGAAATATTTACTGGCTTATCTTCCTGGGCGGAGCTGGCTTAATGGGACTGGAATGGCTGTTTGAATCCAAAATTAGCCGATGGGTCTATCGGCGACATCTCTGAACTTTTCTGTTTGCTTATTTGATTTGAAGACTGATCTGATAATTTCAGGTGATTCAATACGAATCATTGGTTGATAGAGTTTACAATTTTCTTCCATGTTATTTGTGTCCGAAGAAATTGTTCATGATGCTTTTTTACATTTTTGCAATATTTTTCAAATTCAAGAGCGATCGTCATAAAACGCTGGTCCATAAAGTATTCGGATATCTTGGGCAATGTTTCCTGTAAGGCCATTAAGATTGACTGCATCCTTTGTTGATATTGATCGGGTGCAGTGATATAAACCAGCAATGGCTTATAACGGACCCAGCCGATACAAGCATTTAGAAATCGTGTATTGACCGTTGATGAACCTGTCGTAATTGGTGAAAGCTGAATAGGCAGTGTTCCATCCAACAGGTTTTGGTAAATGGAAAAGCCGTCATGGAACGTATAACAGGGGATTCTGCGCACAATACGTTCCTTCAACATCGTAGAAAGAAATGTGTCCTCTCCACGGGCTCCGGGCGGATTGAAAAATGGCAGCGAAAGCTGAGGGTTCTTCAGATTGATACACAGATTTGCGCCTGATATGAACTTGCATCCACCAGCATAAGGAACATCGGTTGCTTCGTCACTCAACAATACATCTGTTGATGCATATGTCACACCGCCTGAATTCATGAGGTTTTTAATGCTGTTCCAATTAATAATATCGTTACTGATTGCTTCGATAAACACTCGAAAATCATGTTCGTTGAGTGTTTCATTAAATGTAATTTGCGGAATCGGTGAAACATACCCGCAATGAAACCCGTTGGAATAATCTGCATTTTCAATTTCTTTCAGATGGGATAGAAATACCTGTTGCCCGCTCCATAGACACAGGTTTCGATTATTGCTGACTGCCATCGGGTATTCATCATCATCAAGAAACAGAAGATAGTCCATTTGATTTTCGATTGCAGCATAAAGAATTGCATTTCGCTTTCCTGCATAACCGCCTCCGAAAACACTTTTTAATTCACTTTGGCTAAATTCACTGCTTTTTTGAAGCATTTCTATACTTCTTAATGCGTTTTTTGCACCAAGAAATGTAATACTGTCGAATGCATCAACGATCTCCTGGCTTAGATTTGTAAAATCTGTGGATTTCGTATTATGGTATTCCAAGTCATAAGATACAAAAAGATGCAGACTGACATGATCTTCTTCTGAAAGACTCTTTTTTGATATTTTCCATGTATTAATGTAAGAATTTAGAACTTTTCTAAAATTCCTTCTTCCGGTCGCAAAGCCTATTCCAAGGCGTATCTCACTCATCGTGATTGCCGTCCTTCCTTTTTATTCTAACGATGGATTTCTTTGTTGTAAATTTCTTCCATTACTTCTTTTCTGAAATTTTCGATGAAAAGAAGTGCCGATTTTTTTGATAATGAACCAAAAAAATATTCTTATTCGAATTAAGCAACTTTTATTCTCTGATATTTGATCAACAGGCAGTTTAAAATAAAACATAATCGTATCATGATTTGCAGGATTCCTGATCTGATCGTTTATTGTCGACGTGAATCATAATTAATGTTACCGAAGAAGTATCGGTGAATCAAAATAAATTGTTACCATAAGCTGCGGAGGAA
>JAPKMT010000008.1 GCA_026645735.1 Flexilinea sp. | reverse complement strand
CGGTTATGGCTACCGGTTGATGAAAGGATATCTCTATTCCTTCACAAAAAAAAATTATTATGCTCAACTGATAGCAACACAAAGATCTAGGCCTCCTATTTCTGAAAACGAAAAATTTATACCAGTGAATGAATCGGCCTGGATCAATCTGAATTATTTATGGGAAATTCTTGATTCAGGACAGGATTGGAGTGTGTATTAATCACCTGAGGAAAAGTAAATACCATTACATCCGAAGTTGAAGAATTGTTATTTGAATAATAAAGCATTAGACGAGCAGAGAGTGCATCAAAATGAAATCTGGAATAATCGGAAAACCAGGAATACGCGATGATTGAATCGATCAGTAAACGTGAAAAAGCAATATTTGAGACGTTGCCAATTCCGAAAGCGGTAATCGCTTTGGCTGTGCCCACCGTGATCGGGCAGATTATTACGATCGTATACAATCTTGCGGATACATGGTTTATTGGGATGACCAATGATCCAGCTAAAGTGGCATCCATTACCATCTGTATGCCGGCATTCATGGTGCTGACTGCAATCGCGAATTTGTTTGGGATCGGTGGGGCAAGCCTGATATCACGTTCTTTAGGTGTAAGAAACCATTTGCGGGCAAAAAATGCAGCCTCTTTTGCAATTTTCAATGGAGCTGGTATGGCAATTCTATACGCAATCTTGCTGATGATCTTTCGCAAACCAATTCTAATATTTTTGGGCAGTACTGAAAGCGACTATTCGTATAGCTACATATATCTTTTTTGGGCTGTTGTCATTGGCGCGGTACCAACCGTGATGAATTCTCTGTTCGGACATCTGATAAGATCTGAAGGAGCTTCCCGACAGGCAGGATTGGGTATTTCTCTGGGCGGCATCCTGAACATCTTGCTGGATCCGTTGTTTATGTTCTATATCTTGCCGAAAGGGAATGAAGTAGCCGGAGCTGCGATCGCAACGATGATTTCAAATACAATCGCAAGTATATATTTTGTACTTTTTATTCGCAAACGCAAGAAGACCAGTGTCATCACATTCAAACCGACACTGGATAATTATCGCAACGGAGTTCCGGGAGAAGTAATTGCAGTCGGGATTCCTGCAGCTTTGATGAATCTTCTGGCTTTATTGTCCAATATTGTTGTCAATAATTTAATCTCTGTTTACCGCAGTCATACGATTCTTGCAGGAATGGGAATTGCCAGGAAGATCAATATGCTGGTTTTTCAAATGACACAGGGAATTGCTCAAGGTGTGCTGCCATTGATCGGCTATAACTTCGCCGCGAAGAATTTCCGCAGGATGAAGTTATCAATTGCGACTGTATTTGGAACTGCGTTTATTTTTTCCTTTTGCAGTATGGTGCTGGCATTTCTCTACCCGAACGTTTTCATTTCTTTCTTTATAAAAGATGAACAAACAGTTATGTATGGTATTCGTTTTATCAAGATTCTTAGTCTCGGTGTTCCATTTACTGCCATCAGCTATACTGGAGTTACAGTTTTTCAGGCAATCGGGAAAAGATTCCCCGCCACTCTTTTGGCAGTACTGCGTAAAGGTGTTGTCGATATTCCGATGATGATCCTTTTAAGTAAAATTATCCCATTGGACGGTATTGCCTGGGCAACGCCAATGGCTGACTTCACAGCATCTTTGGTAACAATTGTGTTCTTCATGGTCACCTTTCGAAAGATCTGGCAGCAATAAAAAACTTCAATCTTTTTTTTAAAGAATTGAAGTTTTTGTTCAATTTATTATTCGAAAAAATTTCGATCAGCCTATGAGCTCTAATTCATAACTGCATTTGCAATGACATAGACTGAGCTCATTGAAAAACCGGATTTATGCTTTTTTAAATATACGAATCAGATACAACAGTAAAATTGCCCCAACCAGCGCTGCAGCCACGGATCCGATGAAACCGCCAAAGGAAATATGGAGGAAACTAAATACATACCCCCCGATCACTGCACCGATGACGCCGACAATTAAGTTACCAATCAGGCCAAATCCACCGCCTTTCATAATTTTACCGGCAAGCCATCCGGCGATTAAGCCGACAACTAAAAAAGAAAAAATATTCATTGTATTATTTCATTCTCCTTATTATAAATATTGCATGATTCGAGTTTTATAAACGGATTCCGATTACTATCATAAAATCCTATGTGTATCTGCCAGTCTCGATTCCATTTACTATAAATTTTACCAAAGATCCAAATAGTAGCGATTTTATTATTCGATTCGCAGCAATTCGAAATGTAAAAAGGATTCTATGTTGTTCTAATGTTTTTGCGCCAAGCGCAAAAACATTAGAACAACAAATTTTCTTTCTTTATTCGAAAGGCTCATCCATATTTCGAATAGTTGTTCGATTCGGATTCATCGGACGTTCATTTCTTTCGTCGAGGAAAAGTTGGATTCACGCGATCGATGAATACAATCAACAATGCTTAATTGTCTATGGTATATACGTAAAACTGAAAGTTTCGATGTAAAGGCATTATGACATTCTTTCACGAAATCGTAAGGGATTGAAGGCAAAACCCATTTTTTGTGCGGGTAATTGATGGCAAAAAGCATCGATAGGAAAAGCGGATTGGAGATTTTAAAGTCTGTATATAAAAGTGGTGTTTTGTCATTTTTTTTCTTCGCCGATTTCACACAGATCAGCCAGATTTTGGGCGAGATAATCCAGTTGAGTCCGATTCATACGCTGATCAATGGCAAGCGTCATGATCGTACGCGCCATGTGAACCGCCGTTGCATTCTGATTGAGACGCGGATCGGAAAGCAATTGATTCCAATGGAGGGTCAGACCGATGCCATTTTCCCCTAATTGATTGAAAAGCCAGTCCCTTGAGATTTGGGAGATATAAACAGGCAGCCCAAGCGGCATGTTGTCTTCCTGAAGGGAAGGGAAAATTGGTTTGATAACCGGTATGTCTAAAATTTGTTTCAATAAATAATTGTAATTTTCCCGACGTTTTGTTCTGATCAGTTCCCAATCCAGTTGTTCTATGTAAAAATGTTCCTGAGGATTTCCCTTGATAATCCAATCCGTTTCGTAGAACTTTTCTGCAAGATTATACCAATCAACCAACGCTTCGTACCGTCCCCACCCGCGAAAATGATAATCCGCTAAAAGATTGCGATATTTGCGAATAATCGGCAATCTCCGGTTGGATCGATCGTTATATTGGTCCCAATTAATTTGCAGATCAGTTGTTGTGGATAGATACCCGCCGTCATAAGGTGCCAGTTTCCGAATCGAATTAAATACAAAGTCCCCGAATTGCTGTGGATTAAACCCGGCTTGAGCGTTGTCTTCGATCAGAAGTTTGCCTTTTTGCTGGATATTTTTTAAAAAGGACTGTTCGGATGCTGAATGATAAAAGCCAAAATAATTAATAAAAAATACAGCTTGATGAAAAGCAGCTTTTTGATCCAGATCACCTAAATCGATGGAAAAATCCGGGAGAATCTGATAATAATCGCAAGTCAATCCGCATTGTTCCAGCGTAGAAACGATGGTTGGACAGAGATAAGAAGGCAGCAAAATGCGGTTGACCCCGTGATCGAGCAGATATCGACTGATTACGATCAGACAAGCTTTCCCTCCATTGAGAAAAATCAGATCCTTTCTTGCAACCGGCGAACTGGCTGTATACCATCGATCATCATAGAAGAATTCACCGCCAATGATCATGAGCCTTTTCCTTTTTTTTTTCGATCTCTGATGGACTAATCGTTTGTTCCAAATAAAATTCAAAATACGCATAAATTTTATCATTGATCAATCCTTCTTTTTTTTCAGCAAAAATTGAAATACAGCAATTCCAAGTATGGAAAGAATTACTTGTTGTTGTGTTATTTTTACGCTTCGCGCAAAAATAACACAACAACAAACTTTCTCTCATTAGTTGAAAAGAATGCTCCAATTTCGAATCGCTGATTGAAATATCGACCAGTTATACGAATAATAAAAGAAAAACGGTTGTTTTTTCATGTTTTAAATTGCTGGTAAGACCCATTGGATGGTAATCGTAGGATAATTGAATTATGTATGCTTTAAATGGTAAATTCCTTTATAAATTGCTTTTTTTTGTATCGAATAAAATCGGAGAGCGATTATGAAACTATTTGGGGATTATCAAAGAAATCTGAGCTTTCAACAACCCGTGATCGAAATGGGGATAGAGAAATATTGGAGTATCTCTGTTGACCGGGTGTTGGTGGCATTAAATGCTTCTGTGGATGGACTTCAGGCAAGTGATGCATTAGAAAGACTTACCAGGTATGGTTACAATACAATCCGTGCGAAGCAACACAATTCCGTATGGCGAATGATGCTGAATCAGGTTAAGAGCCCGCTTGTCTTAATTCTTATTTTTGCTGCCATTATTTCTGGAATCGTAGGGGAGTGGGTGGATGCCTTAATTGTTTTGGTTGTTGTAACAGGTAGCACGCTCCTTGGTTTTTCACAGGAATATACAGCCAGTGTGGCTATCGACAAGCTGCGAAAACAAGTGACAATCAAATCGAATGTTTTAAGAGATGGGGAATCTCAGGTTATACCCTCTGAAAATGTGGTTCCGGGTGATGTTGTCCTGCTGGCAGCAGGCAGTTTGATTCCGGCTGATGGGATAATCTTGGAAGCGAATGATTTTTTCGTAAACCAGGCAGTCCTTACGGGAGAGACGTTCCCTGTAGAAAAGAAACCGGGCATTGTTTCCGAAAAGGCAAGTCTGTCAGAGCGGACTAATTGTGTATTTATGGGAACCAATGTTCGGAGTGGAATAGCGCGGATATTAATCATTCAGACTGGTAAGGAAACAATATTTGGACAAGTTGCTGAAAGACTGGTATCAACACCGCCAGAAACTGAATTTGAACATGGTCTCCATGAATTTGGCACGTTGTTAACACAAATCATGATGGTTATGGTCATTTCAATTCTTGCCATCAATTTTTTCATGAACAAACCATTTTTTGATTCTCTCCTGTTCGCGTTGGCTTTGGCAGTTGGAATTTCACCTGAATTATTGCCTGCGATAACCAGTATAACCCTTTCCCATGGCGCAAAAAAAATGAATGAACATGGCGTCATTGTTCGTCGGTTGAATGCGATTGAAGACTTTGGAAATATGGATATTTTATGTACAGACAAGACAGGAACACTGACAGAGGGCGTTGTACATCTTGACAATGCATTCGATATACACGGGAACTCATCAAAAGAAGTTTTGCGATATGCCATGATTAATGCTCATTTTCAAACCGGACTGGATAATCCTTTGGATGATGCAATCCAATTAGCTGCTCAAAATGCCGGCATCGATATTCATGGCGAAAAAAAGATTGGAGAAATCCCTTACGATTTTATTCGCAAATCTCTCAGCATCATTGCGGAAAATGACCAAAATCAAAGATATCTGATTACAAAAGGTGCAATGGACAGAATTTTACCAGTTTGTGAAAGTATTTGGTCGGATTTTGATGCTGTCCCCTTGGATTCTGCAATCCGCGATTCAATTGAAAAAAAATTTGGAGACTGGAGCGAAGAAGGCTATCGGGTTCTTGGTTTGGCAATCAAAAAAGTAGATAAACAATCAGAATCTCATACCTATAAAGAAGAGCAAGCAATGACTTTTATCGGTTTCTTGCTTTTCTTGGATCCACCAAAAAATGGTGTTGAACAGACAATCGAGGAGTTGAGAAAACGTAATGTGCAGATAAAAATCATTACGGGTGATAATGCGAAAGTGGCCAGACATGTTGCGGCAAATCTGCAAATTCCTGTTCAGAATGTGATCACCGGAAATGACCTGAACGGACTGAATGATCAGGTTTTATGGCATATGGCTGAAAACACGACAATTTTTGCGGAAATGGATCCCAATCAGAAGGAACGTATTATTCACGCCCTCAGAAAAACCGGACATGTGGTTGGATACATGGGAGATGGTATTAATGATGCTCCTGCGCTAAGGTCCGCAGATGTTGGTATTTCCGTTGATACGGCGGTGGATGTCGCGAAGGATGCTGCGGATTTTGTTTTGCTCAGGAAGGATTTATCCATTTTACAGAATGGTATTGATGAAGGGAGGAAAACGTATGCCAACACGCTGAAGTATATCCTTACTACCATCAGTGCAAATTTTGGAAATATGATCAGCATGGCAGGAATTTCTATCTACCTGCCTTTTTTGCCATTGCTTGCTTCCCAAATTCTGTTAAATAATTTTCTGTCCGATTTTCCCGGTTTGACCATTGCCAGTGATAATGTCGATTTTGAAATGATTGAAAAACCAAACCGCTGGAATACAAAATTTATTCGTAATTATATGGTTCTGTTTGGAATGACTAGCTCAATTTTTGATTTTCTGACATTTGGGATCTTATTATTTATCTTTCATGCCCGACCGGAAGAATTTCGGACAGGCTGGTTTATTGAGTCTTTATTAACAGAGTTGGTGATCGCACTGGTTGTCAGAACCGGACGTCCCTTTTTCCGCAGTCGTCCGGGAAATTTTCTGTTGGCCAGTTCTTTGTTTTTTATCGGATTAACCTTGGTGATTCCCTATATCCCGTTTCTTAAAATATTTCGCTTTGTCCCGCTGCCGCTACCATTATTAATGGCATTGATTGGCCTGACGATAGTTTATGTTTTTGCTACTGAATCTGCAAAAAGGCTTTTTTATACAAAAATTGCGAAACGATAGGCCAGGGCACAGCATTTCGAATATTCAGTGCAAATCTTCTGTTCTTAAGATTTCACGCAAAGAGCAAAAAACTTAAGAACAACAAATCATTCTCAGGAAAATTCGAATCGTTGAAGATTAAGAAGATTATTATATATTTTGAATATTTCGTGAATTTATTTAATCAATAAAAATCATATAATGAACTTAACAGAATCGTTTATTTCCCAATAATTTTTTATTGCTTTAGATCGAAAAATATGTGAAAAAATATTTTAAGATCGGATTGGTTAGGAAACGAAAAAGAGAATAAGTAATGTGATGATTCGATCAGGAAATTGGCCTGTAAAGTTTTTTCTGATTGTAAGCAGAGATCCGGAGTTGTCAATTGGACAGGAAAGTTATTGACTCAATATATCAGCAGTTAAAAAGAATGCCACTTTTCAGTGTAGGCATAGAAGAAAAAAATCATACGAAGGAACTGGAATGGAATAATAAAGTTCTTTCTGTTTTGTACAGAATTGCAGATTCAGCCAGCAGCTCAAAAGATTTGAATAGTTTCTTCTCCAATGTTCATCAAATTGTCAATGAATTGATGTATGCTAAAAATTTCCTGATTGTCGTGTATGATGACGAAACAGGAATAATCAGCTCACCTTATTTTTCTGATGAAAAAGATGAAATATTTGCGACGCAACCCCTGGAAGAATTTCATGGCATAACCGGCTATATGATTCGAACCGGAAATTCAATCAAACATGGTAGAAATCAGATCAATCAATTGATATCCAGCGGAGAAGTGGAGATTTACGGTTTTGATTTCAAAGATGGAATTGGAACTCCGCTCAAAAACGAAAATCGAGTAATCGGTGCCATCCTCCTGCAAAGTTATGACGACACAATTAATTATACGGAACGGGATGAAGAAATACTAACTTCTCTTGCTACGCATATTACCACTGCGCTGACACGGTTCTTTGCACTGGAAGCTGAAAGAAAACGATCGGCTGAATTGGAGATTGTTAATTTGATTCAATCCGGTTTGGCAGAGGAAGAATCATTTGAGAAGATTATCGATACAGTTGGCAAAAAGCTATGCGGGATATTTAATCCGGTTAGGATCATTATCGATCTTTATGAGAAAAAATCCAACCTGGTTCGTAGTTTTTATTCATTTGAAAAAGAGAATAGTGAAGAAAATCCTACAAATTATCCGAATCTAAACTACCTCATCGAAAAATTCAGAGAGAATCCGCAATGTGAATATTTCATGGCTGGAAGGAAATCAAATGAAGCGAATTATCTGCTTCCCTGCCTGAGGAATTCAAAGGCTGGAATCGCAGTTCCCATTCGGAAAGACCATCACATTTTAGGCGCGATTCTGCTGGAGTCTGAAAATGGAGATTATACCTATGGAGAAATAGATCGAATTCTACTGAAATCGACTGCAATTTCGTTGGCTGAAGCACTTGAGAAAAAACATCTCGCTCAACAACGCAATGAAGCGGTGGAGGAGTTACGAAAAAGTGAGGAGAAATTCCGAAAAATCGTTCAGAATCTTTCCTATTATGTCTCCATTTTCGATTTGAACCTGCACTGTACGTATGTCAGTCCTTCTGTATTTCCATTATCTGGATATACTCCGGAGGAGAGACTCGCACAAAATCCGGATGAATATTTTTCGCCCGAAACGATTCAGATATTACACCAGTTTCTGACGGATGGCGGATCGCAAACCTTCAATTCCGATCTTGACAGAGATCAGGCAGTCACAATGGATTTGGAAGAGATTCGTAAAGATGGCTCAACAGTATTTTTCCAAAGTGCATTGACTTTTTTACGGGATACAGCGGGAAAACCCATTGGGATCCTGGTGATCGCTGCTGATATCACGGAAAGAAAGAAGAATGAAGAGGCCTTGCGCGAATCAGAACAACGTTTGTTGGATATCATAAACTTTCTACCGATTGCGACGATTGTGATCGATAATCAGTCCCGTGTCACGGCGTGGAATCGAGCTGTCGAGGCCATGACAGGCGTAAAGAGTGAAGATATGATCGGAAAGGGGAATTATGAATATGCAATTCCTTTTTATGGCAAAAGAATTCCTTTGTTGATCGATCTCATCTCTGTTTCAGATGAAACCTTGAAAAAAAGATATCATCATGTGAAACATCATGGAAATATTCTGTCTGCAGAAAATTTTTGTGGAAAATTAGGTGAAAATGGCCTTATGCTCATCGGTTTTGCCAGCGGTTTGTATAATTCCAAAGGTGAACTTCAGGGTGCGATCGAAGCAATGGAAGATGTTACCGAACTTAGAGAGACTGAACGGAAACTGCAGGAGGCCAAGGAACTCGCTGAGACAGCGAATCATTCAAAAAGCATATTTCTTGCCAACATGTCTCATGAAATTCGAACGCCGATGAATGCAATTCTTGGCTTTTCGCAGTTGATGGAACATGATTCTAATTTGACAGAACGTCAGAAGGATAATCTTCAAATCATTAATCACAGTGGTGAACATTTACTCGCCTTGATCAATGACATTTTAGAATTATCAAAAATTGAGGCCGGACGATCCACTTTAGTGCCAAAAAATTTTAATCTTCATGCGATGCTGGTTGATTTGGAGCTGATGTTTCGCGTAAACACGGATCAAAAAGGTTTGCAGTTGCGGATGGAAATTGCAGAAGCTGTACCGGATTGGATTCTCCTGGATCAAAATAAATTAAGGCAGGTCCTGATCAATCTGATCGGAAATGCGGTGAAATTCACATCAGTGGGCAGCGTCACTGTCAGAGTGGATGTCAGTTCAGAATTTGAAGAAAATAAATTATTATTGTTTGATATTGAGGACACCGGCCCCGGTATCCTGGATGAAGAAATAGACAAGCTATTTGAACCTTTTGAACAGGCGAGTTCTGGAGAAAAGAAAGGTGGAACCGGGCTTGGGCTGACCTTGAGTAAGGGCCTTGTACAATTATTGGGAGGTACCATTTCTGTTGAAACTGAGATCGGGAAAGGCAGTGTCTTCAGTTTTTCCATTCCATATCAAAAAGGAAAACCTGACAGCGTCTTCGAGACGAATCAGAAACCAAGAATTGTTGGTCTTCAATCCGCACAGGACAAAATCCGGATTTTGATTGTGGATGACAGTGAGACAAATCGCAATCTTCTCTCTCAGATGCTTTCTTCCATCGGATTTGAAACTCTGGAAGCTGAAGATGGAGCACAAGCCATCCAATCGTTCTTAAACTGGAAACCTGAGATCATATTGATGGATATGCAGATGCCGGTTATGGATGGCTATGAAGCTACTAAAAAAATCAAAGAGGCTACCGATGATCAGAAACCGGTCATCATCGCCATTACTGCGAGTGCTTTTCAGGATGATCGTCAAAAAATAATGACAGCCGGTGTTGATGGATACATTTCAAAACCATTTAAATCAGAAAACCTGTATGAAACAATCAGGCAGCTTACCGGAATTACTTTTCGTTTTGATGACGAAGAATCTGAAATTTCTTTATCAAAAGTCAAAGAACCTGCAATTTTGGATGAAGAAATCCAAAAGCTGCCGGAAAAAGTGGTTTTAGACTGTATAAAAGCTGCTGAAAATGCAGATTATTTTCAATTAATTGAAATGATTCAGGAGATTTCGGTAAGTCATCATCAAGTTGGTGAAAAGATGATGGAATTTGCAAATCGTTATGAATACGAAAATATCCTTGCGCTATTAAATACCCGGTTTACTCGATAATGCATGGTTTCCGAATGTAAAAAATGCAAAAGCCAACTTTCGCTCTTCTTTCAAGCGATTTATTGAGTTTTCAAATGGCTGATTGCCCGATCGAGTTTTATGTTTTCGATGAATCACGGTAAAATAATTTAATTCACGCAATAAACAGAACCATATTTTAAAAAACAAATTGAAATTGAAAATATCTTGACAAGGAATCACAGATATGCCTGAAACCTCCTCGTTACGTAAAAAATTCTTTTGGGCCACGTTCATGATACCCCTCATTGTCTGGGGGGTGTTTTTTTGTGCTCTGGTCTTCGTCCCGGATTTGGCCATTCGCAAGATGCTTTCAGATATTCTCACACCGATTGCAGAATTGTTTGCGGTAGTGGTTTTATTCTTAGTTTCCCGGCAATTGAAGTTGCGTTCGAAACGCCAATTTGTAGCGTGGATCGTCATCTGTGCAGCTGTTTTCTCATATGCTTTGGGAGACATTTCATGGATCGTGATTGAACGTTTCTTGCAGGAACCCCCTTTCCCGTCAATATCCGATTTTTATTATTTGCTTTTTTACCCACTTTTTTTACTCGGTATTTTAATAATACCAACCGAAAAACTGAAGAAATGGGAATGGCTGAATACAATACTGGATATCACGATTGTGATGTCGATTGCAGTTTTTGTTTTTTGGAATTTCTTGATTGGACCGTTAGTATCTGCTTCCAGAAACAATCCGTTGCTGGAAAGACTAATTTTAACGGCCTATCCGGTTGGTGATTTAATAATAATTGGAGCCCTGGTGATCATCTTTTATGGAAAGAAAAGGGAAATATCCAATAGTGCTGTCCTGTTACTGACAGCCAGTGGCCTGGTTATGATCATCAGCGATGTTGCGTATAGCACTCTCGAAATGAAAGAAGCTTATTATAGCGGACATATCATTGATTCCGGATTCGTCTTAAGTGTTCTCATGATCGAACTGGCTGGAGTACTTCAAATATCGAATGTGGAACAAAAACGGGAAAGCCAATGGTCTTTTCTTTCAAAACAAATCACGAAGTGGTTACGGACAATCATCTCGATATTCCCTTCACTATTAATCCTTATCGTCTACACACTGCTGATCCGAAGTTACTCAATTCCACTCCTGATGAATACGGTATTTATCGCCTATTCGGCCGGTATCATTACATTACTGATTATTTTACGACAGGCTTTGACGCTCCATCAAAATCAGCAGTTGAATGAAGAACTCAAGAAGAATCTGGAAGTAACGCACAATCAGGCACAGGAGTTGGAATTAGGTTACCAATCACTGCAGGCTGAGATCAAAGAAAGACGTCAGGTTGAGTCTGAATTATCCTACAATGCTTTACATGATCGTTTGACAAACCTCCCCAATCGTGCATTATTCATGGATCGGCTGCTTCATGTATTGGAAAGATCCAAACGCCATCAAGACCATTCTTATGCCGTGTTTTTTATGGATCTGGATCATTTCAAAGTGGTCAACGACAGCCTTGGGCACAATATCGGGGATTTATTATTAATTGAAGGAGCAAAAAGACTCCTTTCCAGTGTTCGTACCGAAGACACCATTGGCCGATTAGGCGGGGATGAATTTGTGGTCTTACTGGAGGATTTGGAAAAACCGGAAGATTTTAAACCAATCGCCGATCGAATTATCCATGAAATTTCCAATCCGGCTGTTTTAGGGGGGCATAAGGTATTTATATCCATCAGTTTGGGTGTGGTATTGGGAAATGAGCGTTATTTAAAGCCGGAAGATATTTTGCGCGATGCAGATATTGCAATGTATCGGGCGAAAAAAATGGGCAGGGGACGCTACGAGATTTTTGACCCTTCCATGCTCGAAGGTGTCATGTCACGTTTGGAATTGGAAAATGATTTACGCAAAGCGTTGGAGCGGAAAGAATTTGTCCTTCATTATCAGCCGATTCTTGATTTATGCAATGAGAGGATTATTGGATTTGAAGCGTTAATCCGCTGGCAGCATCCAAGCCGCGGATTAATTGCACCCGGGGATTTCATTCCGATTGCTGAAGAAACCGGTCTAATTGTTCCGATTGGAGAATGGGTTCTGGAAGAAGCCTGTCTTCAACTCCGGAAATGGCAGAATCAGTATCCTTCGGATCCACCTATTACGATGAATGTCAACCTCTCTGCGAGACAGTGCGTTGAGAGAAATCTTGTCGACAAAATCGTAGAAGCTCTGAAAAAAAACCAGTTAAATCCCAGCTGCTTACAACTGGAGCTGACCGAAAGTATGGTAGTGGATGACTCTATTGTTGCCTCCGATTTGTTTGAACGTTTGCAAACGCTGGGTATACAAGTTCAGATCGATGATTTTGGTACTGGTTATTCATCTTTAGGTTCTCTGCAGTCGCTACCAATCAGCACATTGAAAATCGACCGAACTTTTATAAGCCAATTGGGAAATAAAAACGGAAGTGTTGAAATTATTCAAACCATCCTGGCTTTTGCTCAAAGCCTCGGAATTCAGGTAATTGCCGAGGGCGTTGAAACACCGTATCAGTTATCTACTTTGAAGATGTTGAACTGTAAATTTGTACAAGGCTTCCTTTTTGCAAAACCGGTTGATTCTCAAAATGCCGGAATTTTGATCGAAAATTTTATGAAGAACCCTATTGAGAAGAAACCAGAGTAGGCTATAACAGCTTTCTAAAGGAAATATTGAAAATAGAGAATTTGTTCAATCCGACCGTTGTAATTTGCAGTTTTTTATCTGTACAATGTTATTAAACTGAAATTTCTGGAAACCAAAACCCAAAATTCGGAATTAACCAAAGGAAGGTTAATATGCAAGTTCTCTATTCCATTGTCATCTTGATTCTGATGATCATTTTCTGTTTGCCAATAATCCTCTTGCCGCTGATTACAGCAGTCCCTTTTTGGATTTGGGTACCGCTTGCTCTGGTTGCGCTTTTCTTTTTTTTATTTCAATTTGGATCAAAACCGGTAAGAATTAAGCGACTGACAGGAGTTGTTGGTATGCTTGTTATAGCCATTTGTGCAGTGGTGGCATCACAATTTTTTGCAACTACACCACCGATTGTGGATTCCAATGGCCAAACTATTTCTCAAGCGATTGCATCTCTTGAAAAGGTCACAATCAATGACAGCGATCAATGGATATCTATTCGTGGAAAGAACAGAGAAAATCCGGTGTTGTTATTCCTTTCCGGAGGTCCTGGTGGAAGCCAACTCGTAACGGAGCGCAGAGCGCTTGGAAAACTTGAGGAATTTTTTGTCGTTGTCAATTGGGACCAGCCGGGTGCCGGAAAATCGTATAATGCAATTGATCAAAAAGATTTGACAGTGGATCGATATGTTCAGGATGGATTGGCGTTAGCAGCTTATCTGCGCGATCGTTTTTATAAAGATAAGATCTTTCTGTTAGGGGAATCCTGGGGCAGTGCATTAGGTATTTGGCTGATTCAGAAGAATCCGGATCTTTTCTATGCTTTTGCGGGTACCGGCCAGATGGTCGCTTTTCTGGAAAATGATTTGATGTGTTATCAATTTGCTGTCGATCTTGCACGAGAACGCGGAGATAGTAAAAAAGTCCAGACACTTGAAAAACAGGGACCTCCTCCGTATTATGGAAAAGGAACAGCCTTAAAAGAATCAGCTTTTTTAATGGAAACCTTTCGATTTATGAATGCCGATCCCAATATCTCGGATGACGGATTCAACACCTTTCAGGATCTGGCCGGACCAGAGTATGGATTACTCGATAAAGTCAACTGGTTCCGCGGTCTGCTGGATACGATGGATACCGTTTATCCTCAATTATGGGAAGTTGATTTTCGCATTCAGGCGCCAGTTCTTGAGATACCAGTCTATTTTCTGATCGGCAGACAAGATGTAAATGCACCTCCGGCTCTGACCGAGGAGTATTATCAGATCCTTCAAGCGCCAAAAAAAGAATTGATCTGGTTTGAACGATCCGGGCACAACCCATGGGTTACAGAAGCGGATTTATTTTCAGAAGTACTCGTTGACCGGTTTTTTTCTGATTCATCGCAGTAGATTGCATTTTAATTGATGATGATCAGTAATTCGAAATATAAAAACAACAAATTTTCTTTCTTTATTTCGAACAGCAGATGAAAGAAACTACACATCCGATAATGAAAATTGAATTCTATTTTCATAGGAATCGCTCGTAAAAATAGGATTGGATAAAAAAAAGAAATGGAGATAAGAATGACTGCAGCCGCCATCGTAAATGAAATCCAGAATGTATTGCGTGTGTATTCCGGCAAATGGACCGAAAAGAAAGGTCTCTGGGAATTTTCTGTTGTTATTGCAGAACGAAAAGTCTTTTTATCCAAAAAAAAGATCACCTATTCGATGAAATTTCGAATCGATGATGTTCTGAAAACGGTGAAATTTTCTGAAATGTTGGCTGAAGCCGGATCCGGTTTGTCAACAGGAGGGGATTTTGACAGCGACATGTCATCCGGTTTTGGCTTCAAAAAAGAAACCTATAATACGTTTGGCGGAACACGTCAGGGCTCCATCGAAGAACAATCTGCTCTGTTTGGTAAAGATTTTACCTATCAATTTCGCTATGAAGAAATCAGAGAAAAAGTTCAAACGACAGTACAAAACTCCGGATATCACTTTGCGTATCAGATTCTGCCTGTAAAATAGTCTCCGGAAAAACCGGTTCTCGGAGAGTAAAAAATTTTTTTCTCTCCTCGTGATTCTCTGATCATTCTTTTTCATTTCTTTTTGAAAAAGAATGATTTTTTTAATTAACCATGGTCATTCTTTCGTTATGGAAAGAAAGGATTTGTATAATGCAGCGATTCCAAATATGGAAAGAAATATTTGGAATCGCTGTGTATCATGCGATTTCCTTACAATTATTATTTTTGTTAATCCCAAAACATTCAGAACATCAGCCTTGCAGAATTTTTATCTTACTCTTTATGTCATTTGCATCTTAATCGGTAAACTGGTCTGTTGATTCTGATCAGTTGGAAATATTTATTATGAGAAATGTCATTGAAACATACTGAATTAATTCCTATTAATTTAGTAAACATGAGCCAGATGTTTATATGAACTATTGACATTGTTTTTTTAAATGATAGACTGTTAATCATCAGGCACAAACAAATTCTAAGGAAAAAAATGAATCAAATTTTCCATATTTTGGATGTTTCTCATCTTATGTGAAATTTAATCCGTTCATACGGAAAATTCCGGTGATAACCAGAACTAAATAATTGCATTGAATTTACTAAATTGTTCCAAATAATAGCAATTCGATTGTGAAAAACTCCTGCAGGAAATTTTGCCCGGGAGATTCAAGAAAAAAAAGAAAGGTAAAAAAAAAATGAAAAAGCTTTCCATTTTCACGTTCGTTGTTGTGTTGTTTGTTCTGTTGGTATCATCGCTGACAGTCCTTGCTGCAGATGATTACACTATAGCAGTTGTCCCGAAGATGACCAGTATCGCATGGTTCCAGAGAATGGAAGTCGGAGTCAACGATTATGTTGATGAAACCGGTGTTGATGCTTTCTATACAGGCCCATCAGAAGGTGATGGCGCTTTACAGGCACAGGTCATCGAAGATTTGATCGCACAGGATGTTGATGCAATTTGTGTTGTTCCGTTCTCTACAGAAGCCCTTGAACCGGTTTTGAAAAAAGCACGCGAAGCTGGAATTGTTGTGATTTCACATGAAGCTGCCGGTATGGAAAATATCGATTATGATATCGAAGCTTTTGATAATGATGCCTATGGACGACATTTCATGGAACGTATTGGAGAATTGACGGGTGGAGAAGGCGAATATGTTCTTGAGGTCGGTGCTTTAACTTCTGCATCACATAATCAATGGGTGGATGGATCGAAAGCATTACAGGAAGAAAAATTCCCGAATATGAAACAATATGGCGATAAGATTGAAACAAAAGATGATCAGTCTGTCTCTTATGAAAAGATTAAGGAAGTTTTAACTGCCAATCCGAATATTGCAGCAATCCAAGGTTCTGCAATGGCTGACGTTGCCGGTGCTGCGCTGGCAGTTGAAGAACTTGGTTTAGCCGGAAAAGTAAACATTGTTGGTACTTCCCTGGTATCCGTTTCTGGCAAATATGTTCGAGAAGGAACCATTGACATGATTTCCTTCTGGGATCCGGCAATGGCTGGCAAGGCAATGATTGCTTTGGCACAGAAGGTTCTTGCTGGTGAAAAGATCGAGACTGGTTTGGATCTGGGGATTGATGGGTACACCAATTTAACTTTGGGCGATAAAGTACTGACCGGAGAAGCTTGGGTTGATGTCAATAAAGACAATGTCGATGATCCCGCTTATAATTTCTAATCAACTTGAGAGAATTCATTTTTGATTGACAGGATGAAGACCTCATAAAGGATTCTTTATGAGGTCTTCCTTAAAAAAAAAACAACCATTCGAAATATAGATCGACGTTTTGAGACCTTTGAGAAAATTTGTTAATTTGATGATTTTCGCAAAGTACAAAACATCAGGAGAACGTAAGACTCTCTTCATATTTCGAATTACTGAAAGAACACAATGGCTCATAAGTTAGGAGGTTCATCATGACAGAGACGTTTCTGGAGCTGAAGGACATTTATAAATCTTTTGGCGGCGTTCAGGCATTAAAAGGTGTCGACCTGACGATCAGAAGCGGAGAAATTCATTGTCTGGCAGGTGAAAATGGTTCAGGGAAATCGACACTTATCAAAGTCATATCTGGCGCACATGATCCTTCACAAGGAGAAATCTATATTGAAGGTTCAAAAGTCTCTCGTTTCTCGCCAATTCAAGCGATTGAACACGGCATCCAGGTCATTTATCAGGATTTTGCAATTTTCCCGAATTTGACTGTAGCTGAAAATATTGCCATGAATCGTGCTGTCAGTACAGGCGCGAAAATCATGGATTGGAATTGTGCAAAGAAGCTGGCGCTGGAAGCGATGGAACAAATTGGTGCCAGAATGGATCCGGATATTTTAGTGGAAAATTTGTCTGTTGCCAATAGACAAATGGTTGCAATTTGCCGAACAATCATCAATGATGCCAAGCTATTAATTTTGGATGAGCCTACCGCTGCATTGACGTCAAAAGAAGTCCAGAAATTATATACAATTCTGCGTTGTCTTCGTGATAAAAAAATTGCAGTCATGATTGTTGACCACAAATTAGGTGAAGTCTTCGAAATTGCGGATCGTTTGACAATTTTGAGAAACGGCGAAAAAATTTCAACGGGTCTTATCCAGGAATATGACCGGAAACGTTTTGTTAAGGATTTGACCGGAAGAGATATTTCCGAAAGTACCTATATCCCAAGTACTTCTGATGATGAAGTTTTTCGGGTTGAGAATCTTTCTCGTAAAGGTGCTTTCGAGAACATCAGTTTTACAATTAAGAAAGGGGATGTTCTTGGCATTACAGGGTTGTTGGATTCCGGGCGGGGACAAATTGGTGATGCTCTGTTTGGAATTCATCCTGCGCAAAGCGGCGAGATTTTCTTACATGGAAAACCGATAAAAATACGCTCGACGACGGATGCAGTAAAGAACCGCATTGCCTATGTTCCTGAAGATCGATTGACGCAAGGCCTGTTTTTGGATCGATCAATTCAGGACAACACAATTGCCGCATCCATCAAAAAATACTTCATTCGAGGCAGGTTGGATGAACGGATTATGTTTAAGGAAACACAAGAATGGATCAAAAAAATCGGTTGTGTGGCTCCATCCCCAGATCCGGCTATTCGAACACTATCTGGAGGAAATGCACAGAAGATTGTCATTGCCAAATGGTTGAATACAAAACCAGCCTTGTTGATCTTAAACGGACCTACTGTCGGTGTTGATATCGGAGCGAAATACGACATTCATCGGATGCTGCACCAGTTAGCGGAACAGGGTATCGGGATTATTGTGATTTCAGACGATCTTCCGGAATTAATACAGAATTGTAATTCGATCATCATTATGAAAAATGGGCGTATTGCAGGAACCGTTGAAAGTTCAACAATCAATGAGACAGAATTAGCAGAGATGCTTAGCAGTCAATAAGCAGGAGAAATGATGAATAACAGAATAAAAAATTTCCTGACAACGAATGAAATGATTGTTGTATACATTATTATCGGGTTAGCAATTCTGATCGGATCAGTCAATCCTGCATTTAATAGCATCTCGACAGTGGTAAATCTGTCCAGAACGATGTTAGTGACATTGATCTTTGCAATGTGCGAGATGATAGTGATCGTTTCCGGAGGAATTGATGTCTCATTTCCGGCAATTGCGTGTCTGGCTATGATTGCAACCGGAAACATCATGCTGAAGAATCACATCGATAGTGTTCCAGTGGCATTTATCATGGGAGCGCTCATCGGCGCATCACTTGGAACTCTGAATGCGGTGTTGATTGCTATTGTCAAGATGCCTTCTCTGATTGCCACGCTGGGTGTCAGCAGTATGACCAGTGGCGCTACGCTGGCGATCTTTGGCGCAAAAATTATTACAAATCTACCGGGAAAATTGGATAAATTATATAAAGTCAGCCTGTTTTCTTACACCAATGCGGACGGAATTACATATTCTTTGACGATATTAATTCTGATACCGATCCTGATTTGTTTACTGGGTTGGCTACTGTTAAAATTTACTATGTTTGGCCGAGGAATCCATGCAGTGGGTGGTGACATCCGAGCTGCCCGAATAGCTGGATTCAATGTCAAGGGCATTCTTTTTTTTGTGTATATTTTATCTGGTACTATGGCTGGAATTGCAGGAGTAACCTATATGATTCTCATGCGAGCAGCAGATCCATCTGTTTTAATGGGCAGTGAAATGATGGTCATTGCTGCAGTTGTCATGGGTGGTACCCGAATCACTGGCGGTCATGGGACAGTGATCGGTACAATCCTGGGTGTCACGTTGATTGCTTTGGTAAAGAATAATCTCATCATGCTGGGTGTTCCGGCTCATTTTCAGACATTTGTCGTTGGCCTGATTATGATTATTGGAACATCCATTACTTCGCTCAAGGCGAAGCATGTCGCAAACAGTGTTAAGGTATAGAGGAAGCAGTAAGATGCAGAAACTTATAAATATCTTTAAGAAAACAGATCGGATTGCATTGGCGCTGCTGGTATGCTCTATCGGAATCACCATAATCATGGGAGTATCCCATCCAAAATTTCTGGGAAAATCGAATTTGCAGGGAATGTTGATTCAGATTCCCGAATATGGTATTCTCGCTTTTGGCATGATGATCGCTATGATTGCTGGCGGAATTGATCTGTCTCTGGTCGGAATTGCGAATTTATCAGGAATTGTCGCTGCCGTAGTGATGCGAAATCTGAACGGTACTGATTTTTCAATTTTTCCTGCAATTCTGGCTGCTTTGATGGTTGGATGCCTGTGTGGTTTGTTCAATGGGTGGATCATCGGATACCTTGAAATTCCCGCAATGCTTGTTACACTGTGTGGATTGCAGTTATACACCGGGATTGCTCTCATGATAACCAAAGGTCCGGCTATTACGGGTCTGCCGGAGTCATTCAGTAATATTGCCAATGGCACATTTGCTGGAATTCCAATCGGTGCATTAGTCTTTGTTTTGATCACATTGGTTTTATGCTACCTTCTTTATGCAACTGTCTATGGCAAGTGTGTTTATCTGATGGGGACAAACACGATTGCTTCCAGATTTTCTGGAATCAATAACCTGAAAATTACCATGCTGACGTATGCGATCTCCGGAATTTTTGGCAGTCTGGCTGGAATTTTAATGGCATCCCATTACAATTCAGCAAAATCCGATTACGGCACATCCTATACCCTGCTGACATTGTTAATTGCAGTTTTGGGAGGTGTCAATCCCAACGGAGGACGCGGCAGGGTGCAGGGTGTGGTGATGTCCATTATTCTGTTGCAGCTCGTCTCAAGTTCGTTTAATATCTTACGTGTAAATGCTTTTGTAAAGACCTTTGCCTGGGGTCTGATTTTGTTACTGATCATGACTGCAACCTATTTGATCGAACGCAGACAAAGTAGAGATTAATGATTTGAAAAATATCGTATTGTTAAACAACAATTCGAAATATGGGGAGGATTCTTTGTTGTTGTGATGTTTTTGAATTTCGCTCAAAAACATCACAACAACAAGTTTTTCCCTCTTTCTTCGAATAGCAAGTCTATATTTCGAATTACTGGTTGTTAAAATAAATTGGATATTAATTTGGAAATAGGAGGATACATGAAGACAATAACAGCACAAAAATTATCGAAAGATGCATTTTCACCATACGGTCAGTTCTTTGATTTTTTGAATCCAACCGGATTTTCTCTCGGTAGCTTTTTCCCGGATAAGGCATTGATGCCCGTTTCTGGTGGAATTCCAGTCGGTTTTTCACCGTTAGTGGTTGAGAAAACTGCGGAATGCATCGTGGAAAAATCTGAATATCATAATTATGCTCAGGAAGCGATTCTGCCAATTGACTGTGATATATTGATTCATGTTGCACCGGCTTCCAATAAGCCCGTTCCGCATTTAACGGAGGCATTTATTATTCCGAAGGGGATGCTGGTCGTTCTGCGAACTGGTGTCTGGCATTTGGCACCATTCCCGATTGATCAGGAAAAAGCGCACATCCTGATTGGTCTTCCGGAACGGACCTACATGAACGATTGTATTGTGGTTGATTATGACAAAGTAGATTTCATCAAAATTGAAATGTAAATCAGATATTACTCATCAAGGATAGAAAAATGAAGAAAATTATCAATACTCCTGAAAAATTTATTACGGAGATGCTTGAAGGAATTTATGCTGCCCATCCGGATTTGGTGAAATTCACGGGTGATGATCTTCACTGCCTGGTATCGTCAAAAAAAGTTCCCGGCAAAGTCGGTATTGCAACCGGCGGCGGGTCAGGACATCTTCCGCTCTTTTTGGGCTATGTTGGCGAAGGCATGTTGGATGGTTGTTCGATTGGAGATGTTTTCCAGTCTCCCAGCGCTGAACAAATGCTCGCTGTGACCAAAGAAATTGATTCCGGAGCCGGAGTCCTTTATATTTATGGCAACTATGGCGGCGATATTCTAAACTTTGATATGGCAGCGGAAATGGCTGATTTTGAAGAAAATATTCATGTTGAGTCTGTCGTTGCCGGTGAAGATGTTGCTTCCGGTGCTCCTGTAAAACCAGGTGTGAAAAATACACGGCGTGGTGTTGCCGGAATTTTCTTCGTTTACAAATGCGCCGGAGCGGCTGCTGCAAAGATGCTGCCATTGGAAGAAGTGAAACGCGTTGCAGAAAAAGTTTGTGAAAATGTACGGACGATGGGCGTGGCATTAACCCCATGCACGGTTCCACGTGTTGGTCATCCGAGTTTTGAACTCGCTGATGATGAAATGGAAATCGGAATGGGAATTCATGGGGAACCGGGTATACGACGTGGAAAACTAATCCCGGCTGATGCAATTGTGGATGAAATGTTAAATAAGATCATCGACGATCTCCCTTATCAAAAAGAGGATGAAGTTGCGATTCTTGTCAATGGATTGGGAGCAACACCTCTGGAAGAACAATATGTTATGTTCCGCAGAATCCAACAGGTCCTTTCAGAAAAAGGTATAAAGATTTTCCATACATACATTGGCGAATATGCAACATCGATGGAAATGGCAGGTGCATCCATTTCTCTGTTGAAGGTGGATGAGGAATTGAAAGAGTTATTACGTTTTCCTGCTGATACACCTTTCTTTAAACAATTTAAGTATTAATTTGAAGGATGGACAGCATGCTGAATGCGAGTGATATAAAAAAACTGATGCATTACTGGGCAGAGATCATGGTTCAAAACCGGGATTATTTGATTGAATTAGACAGCCACGTTGGAGACAGTGATCTGGGATTAACGATGGGTGACGGTTTTACTGCTGCAAGCAATGCCATTGCCGATTTGGATGAAACGGACATCGGAAAGCTGGCATATAACGCAGGAAAAGCAATGTCCACGGCTGTTCCTTCGACAATGGGTACACTGATGGCATCCGGTCTGATGGCTGTCGGCAAAACGCTGAAAGGCAGCACTGACCTGGACATGGATGGAATAGTCGCTTTTTTTCAGGCATATTTTGACGGCGTTCAGAGTCGTGGAAAAGCCCAGGTCGGTGACAAAACATTCCTGGATGGACTCTTCGGAGCAGTGGAATCATTGCGGAGTGACGCAACAGGGAATACATCCTTAAAAGAAGCTGCAGAACATGCTTCACAGGCTGCTCATCAAGGTTTTCTCAACACAAAAGGAATGCTCGCTCAATTTGGCAGGGCTGCCGGTCGCGGTGAACAATCACGTGATTTATTGGATCCAGGAGCTGCAGTTGCCGATTTATTGATGAAAGGTTTCGTTAAATTTTTATCTGAGAAAGCAGAATAAATTTGATTACAGTCAAAGAAATTGCAGCACTGATTGGAGTTTCACCTGCCACAGTATCATTGGCGCTTAATAATAAAGAAGGTGTCAGTGAGGAAACCCGCAGAAAAATTCGAAAAGTTGCGGAAGAGCACCAGTATGCTCTTCCGCAACTCCGAAAAAAAACCTTGCGCGGAAGTATCCAATTTGTAAAATATGCAGCCCATGGGATGGTCGTTGAAGAAAATCAAGGTTTCATTGCATCCATTATCGACCAAATTGAAATTGAATGTCGAAGGTATTCATATGATCTGATTATGATCGGGTGCAACCGGGATACTGCAGTCGAAACATTCCAAATGGTGGCTGCAAAACCTTCTGACGGCGTGATATTACTGGGATCCGAGATGAATGAGGAATTGATCCGGATGATATACCAGATTCATGCTCCCATTATGGTTATCGACAACCCGATGAGTTATGAGCGAGTGGATAGTGTTGTCATGTCAAATGAATCCATCGCATATGATGCTGTGCAATATTTATATCAGATTGGTCACCGGAACATTGGTTATTTGCACAGTAGTGTGCGTGTTTCAAATTTTGAAAAACGACAGATCGGATATGAAGCTGCACTTGAAAAACTGCAGCTTGGGCAAACTATTACAATTCCACTCACTCCGACACTGCAAGGTGCTTATTCCGATATGAAAGCTTTTTTACGAGAAAATCAGGTACAGGCTGTCGTTCAATCTGTTTCGGCTTTTTTTGCGGACAATGACACAGTGGCGATTGGTGCGATGAAGGCATTGCAGGAATTTGGCTGTAGAATCCCGGAAGATATTTCGGTCATTGGTGTGGATGATATCCCGTTCAGTGCCATTAATACTCCGTCTTTGACAACGATGCGGATTTCTCGATCCAGTATTGGGAAAATTGCAGTGGACGTCCTCTTGAAACGGATCACTCATCCTGACAGTCCGAATTTGCATATTCAAATTTCAGGACAGTTGATCGAAAGGCACAGTACAAAAAAGCTGTAACTAAACACAAAAATCGATTAAAGAGAGTTGCAGGAAAGCAATTCTCATTATTTATTAAGTATTCCCGGATATGATTTAGCTTTACAAAGGAATCTCTATCCATAAGTAAGATGGTATTAATATATTCAATAATCGTTTTAGAACCGGTAGAAAAAAACACAGTCTTGTTTCTTTTCCTGAGTATCGAAAATTTTTAAAAAAAACGTTGTAAAATAAATGACCAGCAATTCCTTCGAAAATTGAATTCAATTTTCATAATTGGATGTGTAATTTCTTTCATCTGCTGTTCGAAATATGGAAATGCTTTTCGAATAGAGAAAGAAATTCTGTTGTTCTTATAGTTTTGCGCGAAGCGCAAAACTATAAGAACAATAAAGAATTCTTTTAATATTTCGAAATACTGATAAATGACTAATTCCCTTGATGATAGAATAATACACAACTTTCTGCACGATTTCCATAAACGCTATGTTGTACGATGAGCCGATCGAAGGATAATAATTCTGAATGAAACAGGAAAACAAAAGGGGGGGGAATGTCAAAAAATCATTTTGAAACCATTTCTTTTCTGGAAAAAATCCTCAAAATAACAGGTTGGTTGTATCCTTTCCTTGTTATTTTTCTCGTACAACTGATCAGTACACCGTTATTCGTCGTTTTGACAATGTTGCCAGCGAATGCAAATGCGCAATTCACTGAATTTCAAAACAACCGGCTGATTGTTGTTGGTCTCGTGGGTTTGTTGGTAAGAAATATTTTCATGATGATTATCTTTTATTATTCCAACCGAGCTGTTATTGTTGGTTTGTCAGAAATGAAACAATCAAAGTACCCGGAAAATAATTCTGAAATCGAAAAAAAGAGATGGAAACAGGCAACATCTGCCTCAAAGAAATTGATTTTTCTTGAATTCATTGGTTTAATCACACTGGTTTTAATTCCGGTTTTGATTTATGGCTTTTATCAACTGGATCTCAGGATCGATCAACTAATTCATTTGGGGCTGGCATGTGTTGCATCCGGTTTGGTCGTACTGTTGCTAGAAAGTATGACAATTGATCAATTATTTGAACCGATTCTGAAAGCGATAATCCCAAGACATTTTGAAGATCAGATTCACGGAATTAACGGAATGTTCATTTGGAAAAAACTATCACTTTTACTGATAGGGCTGGTCTTAATTTGTCTGATCCTCGTCATACCAGCCTCTTATGAGCAAGCGAAGGTGATTTATTTGTCGAATTCGAAATCTCCCAATCTGCTTTCAGACACCATATGGGTATTATTACGGGCAGGTTTCGGCGGAGTATTCGTGGGGATATTTCTCTCTGCCTGTATCGTTACCTACTTTTCCCGTCCATTTAACAAAATGATCCGATTGTTTAAAAAGATTGAAGAAGGTGATCTCAGCTAAAGAATTGATGTGTCGCTGCCGGACGAGTTCGGAAAATTAAATATCTACATTAATGACACAATCGATCATCTTCAAATCTTGAATACAACCCTGGAACAACAGGTCATTGAACGAACCGCAGAACTTAAGCATACAAATGCTTTACTGGAAATTGAATTGAATGAACGACGTAAAGCTGAGGAGCAGCTATCCTATTCTGCATTACACGACCCTCTGACAAATCTTCCGAATCGTCGATTGTTTATCGATCGCCTCAACCACGCACTGGAAAGAGCGAAGCGGCGGAAAAACTATTCTTTTGCGGTATTTTTTCTGGATCTGGATCGATTTAAAGTGGTTAATGACAGCCTGGGACATGATACGGGCGATTTACTGCTCATTGAATCTGCACTGCGCATTAGTTCGTGTATTCGAAGAGAAGATACCGTTGCGCGCTTAGGCGGTGATGAGTTTGTCATTCTTTTAGAAGAATCTGACGATCCTGTGTACTATATTAAAGTAGCCGATAGAATTCTTCATGAAATGGCTTCTCCGGTAACTCTGGAAAATCATAAGGTTTTTGTATCCATCAGTCTTGGAATTGTGTTGGGATCAGAAAGCTATGACAATGCAGAAGACATTCTCAGAGACGCTGACATCGCTATGTATCAGGCTAAAAAAAGAGGAAGAGGCCGTTACGAAATCTTCAATTCCTCCATGCTCGACCATGTGGTTTCTCGTTCACAGCTTGAATCAGCGATGCGGAATTCTTTAGAAAATGGAGATTTTGTTGTTTATTATCAGCCGATTATGCAATTGACAACGAATCAAGTCATCGGCTTTGAAGCCTTGCTTCGCTGGAATCATCCAGAAAAAGGATTATTGCTTCCGGAAGATTTCATCTCAATAGCAGAGGAAACCGGATTAATTATCCCAATTGGCTATTGGGTTATTGAAGTGGCCTGTAAACAGCTGCATGATTGGATCACACTCAATCCGAATCAGTCTCATCTGTCTGTTAATGTAAATTTGTCTCCCAAACAGTTTTCTGAAAGAGATTTGATTGACAAAGTAACGTCAGCAATTACGAAGTATCATTTAGACTCGTCTCAGTTAAAACTGGAAATCACGGAAAGTCTGATCATTGAAAACCGGGAAGCAGTCTCCGAAACACTTGAAAGATTACGTCAGATCGGAATTCAGGTTGAAATTGATGATTTTGGAACCGGTTATTCATCCTTGGGATATCTCAGTACATTGCCAGTGGATACATTGAAAATTGATCGTTCATTCATTAATCAAATTCGAGAAAATAATGGCGGAGCAGAAATTGTTCAAACGATACTTGCGTTAGCTCAAAATCTGGGGATGAATGTGATTGCAGAGGGTGTTGAAACGATTATTCAGCTTGAGAAATTAAAGACACTGGGTTGTGATTTTGTGCAGGGATTTTATTTTTATGAAGCGTTAGATCCGCTGGAAGCTGTAAAACTCATTCAAACGCAAAAAAATTGATGATGGCGATGGAACGATTTCGATTGACCATATGCGTACCTCGTATGTCATGAACTCAAAAGAGGTACAATTTTGGATTGTAAAATCAGACATGCACAAGAGCAGCCATATGAAATAAAAAACTTGCCTTTCGAATCAATCAAGAAAACTTACAAGTTGATCAAAAAAATGAACGGATATAGAAAAATGTTAAAAAATGATTGGAGCGCAATATGGAAATGAAGAATATTCCTTTTGGAGTAACCAATTGGGCGGAAATTGAGCCGACAGAACATCAGGGCGAAACCGGAACAGCATTTTGGCGAACGCAGCAATTTGACAATGTGCGCGTCAGAATGGTTGAATATACTCCCGGTTATCTGGCGGATCATTGGTGCAATAAAGGCCATATTCTGCTGTGCCTCGAAGGTGAACTTCATACGGAATTATCGGACGGCAGTATGTTCCTATTAAAACCCGGAATGAGTTATCAAGTTGCGGATGACACAGCGCCACATCGCTCATTTACCACGACCGGTGCAAAATTGTTCATTATCGATTAATCACAGCAATCTGAAATTGGAGCGTCTTTTCGATCAGGAAGCAAAATCTTCACTCCATTTTTTTTGAATTAATTACCGATTTGACGATTAGATTTAAATTACAGTTATTGCATTTAAAAAAGGGACAGATTCTCATGTATATTCCGATTCTGTCCCAAATGTAAATTATTATAAAATTCTCAATGATGCTTCTTTATTCCCGATCGTCAAAAAAAGCTTGGATGAAAAATACTGAAAAAGCATAACCTGTTGGATAAATATCCCCTCAAGGATGGCTGCAGTTTAGAATTTTGATAATTGCATTTTCTCAACAAGGTAAGCAGTTAATTTTTCCTGAACAATGATTGGCAGGTCGATGATACTTCCATTGTCACCCTGGATCTGACAAAATTCTCTGACAGTATCATAATACAACTGAAAAAATTCTGTCCCGACATTGAATTTGTTGATACCTTTTCGAAATGCGATTTCCAATTGATCTGCAGGGATACCGCTGCCACCATGCAGGACCAAAAAGGTGTCAACTGCTTTATTGATTTGTTCCAGACGTTCCAAATCCAGCTTGGGTGTTTGTTTATATACACCATGAGCGCTTCCAATGGCGATGGCAAGGGAAGTAATCCCAGTTTTATCACAGAATTCTTTTGCTGATTCAGGGCGCGTGTAGAGATCCAATTCTTCCTGTTCGGAATTGGCGGCAAAACCAACATGGCCTAATTCTGCTTCAACATCAACCCCGAATTCCTTGGCAACGCTCACAACGTATTTTGTATTTTCAATGTTTTGATCCAATGGGAGATTGGATCCATCATACATCACCGATGTAAATCCTGCTTTAATTGCCTGAATCAGGTAGCTGATGTCGCTGCAATGATCCAGGTGAAGCGCGATAGGTGTACTGCATTTTTCAGCCAATTCATTGAACATTCCTGCAAATGATGCCAGATCTGTGGTCTTATTTTTCAAACAGTGTTCCGGGTAGAGCATCACCAGTACCGGAATTTTCGTGATTTCTGCTGCCTGACAGACAGATGCAACCATGTTGTAATCTATACAGTTAAATCCGATTACCGATGTATTCGCTTCATCAGCAATTTTCAATATTTCACCAACGCTTACAATTGCCATTTTTTCTATGTTTTCCTTTGTTATTTATTTAATAATATTTTTTAATCCCTGAAATTTTCTCCAACCAAAGATTTCTATTAGGAGAACCGATATGATCTCAATTATTTCTCTAAACTAACTGAAGAAAATTACGTATCTTCTGCTTTATGATCTCGTCAATTATAAGCGATTTGAAGTTGATCTTACCTTTATTAAGGAAAAAATCATGGTCTAAATTGAATTGATTATGTATAGAATTCCTCAAAATTCGGCTTCTGCCTTCTGTTTTTTTCAATATTTTAGAATCAACAACATATTGTTAGCGTGGGTTTTTATTCTTCATTGATTGAAACTTGTAATCTCCTGAACCATTATCGGATTTCGAGGACTGGTGATAGCAGTCGCAAGATCCAATGCTCTCTGTGTGATTGCCGCAATTGAAGATCCAATATTCGTTTCAGATTCAAGGGAATATTTCCGTTCAAGGAAAATAAAAGGTTTCCCCAAAAGGGGAAACCTTTCCAAACATTAATCAGAGCTGTCTATTGAAACAACCATCACAAGTGATTTTTTTATCAGGTTAATTTCCAGTCAGCTGTTTTTCCAAAGTTGAAACGACATCAGCATATGCGGGGTCAGCTGCCAGATTCTTCACACCATCCGGATCCTCATTCAGGTCATATAGAAATCTTTCATTGGTCGAAATATTCCGGGTGAACATATATTGATTGGTGATGACACCGTCCATGGAGAGCGTTGGATCGGAGAACGGGATACTGTCACCGAAAGGATCTTCAGCCAACGGCACACCGCTTTCAGAAATGGTGAC
This sequence comes from Flexilinea sp., assembly GCA_026645735.1. GTDB lineage: Bacteria > Chloroflexota > Anaerolineae > Anaerolineales > Anaerolineaceae > Flexilinea. The sequence continues at coordinate 51,521 of JAPKMT010000008.1, read as the reverse complement.
GACTTCGCCGGATTCATCGATCATGGAACCCTCGCCGGCCAAATATGGAATCAGGCTCTTTCCAGGCAAATCACCGAATATCATTGTCTTTAAGAAATCTTCGACATTGGTAAGATCAAGCAGTGTCACTGCAAGATCGCGTTGCGAGGTGATGTTTTGGACGGCCAGTCCGCCTGCATAACTCGGATGGTAAATCATCATCGGTGTGTGAATCGTATTGACGTTGACGGTCTTTGTTTGCAGGGCATTCAAGGCGTTGGCGGTGGTGGTTGAGGTCATCAGAATGATCGTGTCATTCAGTAATCCCAAATCATTCATTGAGAGCAGAATGTCATAGACCAGTTTGTCATTTTCCTGGAGACTATGCAAATATGCTTTGTTAAATTCTGCAGGATCTGCCGGAGCATTATCAAGAAGACTGGCAAAGTTGACAACCAGGAAGAATGATTGACCTTCTTCATTTCTTGCGACACCGGTGTTTTCCAACCATGCTATTGTATCTGTGGCGATTTCCTGATTGACCGCAATCGTTGTTTCAGTAATCGGTGTCCAGTCAAAGAATCCGAATCCATTCAATGAAGCGAGTTCTGGCGTCGCGTTCGGGAAGACACCTTTATATGCAGCGTAGTAACCTGCCGCCAGCATCATTTGGCCGATTGTTTTCTTATACTCACCAATTTCACCATTTAACAGACCCGTGTATACGGTTCCGGCTGCAGATGCAGGATTGACGGATTCTGCAAAATTCTTCTCAAATGTGATTCCATTCTGTCTCATCCATTCCCGGGCTGACAATTCGCCATTCTCAGAAAGATCGACGTTGTAATTCTCCCCTTCCGTTAATAACAAAACAACATTTCGGAATGGAAGATCTGCCAGCGGAATCGGTTCATCAAGGATCGTCACCGGAAGGTTTTTTTCTTCCATGGGAACAGCAGTCCCCTCTCCTTCAGCATACACGACCATGACACTGCTTGCTGTCATCACCATTATGAGCAGTATCATCATCAAAAAGAGGTTGTGTTTCGTCACTTGTGTTTTCATAGTACTTGCCTTTTTTCTCTATACGATTCACGCGGTAACCGGACGAACATGACGTATGAATTGGTTTTAGTCTCTGGTTTTGCGTCCCTTTTTTTCAAAAGGTTTGCCTTTTTCGTCTGTTATCCGGAAAACTTGTTTGTGTTTCCGGTTCATTTCTGTCTAAACTTTGAATAATCTATCCTTCTCATTTTTATTTTCAAAAGAGCTGTCGATAATTTTCAAGAGTTCCAAAGCGCTGCGGAAATTGATCGATTCATTTTTTTCAACCCAGGTAACGGTTCCCTGCCAGGTTGCGTTTCTTCTGGATAGTATTTGGACGAGAAAAGTTCCTTTTCCATTTCTGATTTGAGTTTTTTTTCGTTCGCCCGCTTCATTGGTATCTGCCTCAGAATTTATCATGTCTATCGTTTCCCATTTTGCTTTGTTTTCCTATAGTATAACAATGGATGGATTACAGAATCGGTTACAAAAGGAGACCAATATTTATTTTGTCTTAATATCTGTATCCAATTACCAGGATATCCGAAATTTGAACCTTCATCCATCTTTTTAAATGAAGCCAGCAATACTCTTCTGTACGTAATAAAATATTGTTGATTTGCGATAAAGCAGCGATTCGAATTATGAGAAGGATGATTTGTTGTTGTGTTGTTTTTGCGCTCCGCGCAAAAACAACACAACAACAAGTTTTCATTTTTTTCTCAAAGGGCTTTTCCAAATTTCGAATTGCTGGCGATAAAGACAGCGGTTTGAAATATCGGGAGAGTTTATCATTAATGCAAAAAGTAATTCTCTATTGTGAATCGCTTCACAATAGATAAATGGATTGGAATTATAAAAAATCCGGACTTGAAAAAAATGTGTTTTTCGCCCCCGCACGACATTTTCTCGCGTTTTCCAGTTCATGGTTCTGGTTTAAAAAATATTCAAATCTCGATTTTCCGGGGTTCTGTATCCTACTGGAAATGAATTCGATTTTCGTAATTTTCAGAGGGTAAAATCGAAGGTAAGAATTTATTTCTCGGCAATGGCGGCATTGACAAGGTCCATGAATTCAATGTCGCTTTGGAATGCTCTTGTTTTATTTTTTTCTACCCATTTCAGGTTGCCCTGCCAGGTTGAATTCTGCCGATATATTACATGGAGCAAAAAAGTTGCAAGTACACCGTTATTACCGGTCAAATCCTGCCAACTCATGACTTTACCGGATTTTGTTGGTATCAAAGAGAGATTTGCTGTTTTCCTTTCCAAAAAACCTCTTGTTTTGGTTGATGCCTGTGGAAAATCGATATCGTCGAAAAAGTGGTCAAGAATCAGGAAAATTTGGTCAATGCTGTAAAAAAAAACTGGTTCTGAATTGTAATAAGTAAAAATTCTGCCTGTTGTGATGCTGGGATCAATTTTGTCAACACAAATGCAGACTAAATTCGGAGAATGCTCAAAAATCCTCGGTTCATTATGCGAATCTACCATAATGATTTTGATTCACTTTCTGCCAGATTTTGTTCTGGGACAGCGGATATTTCTTTGAACTGGATGTAAACGCCACGAGTAGACTTGGTTTCATTGAAGGATTCACGAATCCGATTTTCCACAATCAGACAGTTTTCCTGATTGATTCCGCTCAGTAGCATCAGGAATTGCGTTTTGCTGTAACGTGTAAATAAATCTCCCCGTCTTAATGCGTGCTTAATGGCACGGTAAAAATCTTCGGCTGCTTTTTCAATTTTATCTTCTGCATCAAAAGGCAGATTTTTCGAGTTCACCAACGATCCCAGGAGCAGAAAAACCGAACTGCCATTTCGCTCAATCATGCGCACCAAGAAACGGTAACTGTCAACAAAACCTAAATAACTGGAGTAATATGCACCGTTCTGGTTGGAATCTTCCTTGATTTTGTCTTTAATTTCCGGCAGCGTTTCGGTTTGAAATGAAATTCCATTCAGCATTTTGTGATATAACGCAATCATATCTTTTGAAGGATTAATATTTAATTCTTCTAAGAGCATGGAGGTTGTTTTTTCGTAGGCTGTCAGCGCTTCTTTATATTGTTTCAGGTCATACAAACAAGATATTCTTAGTAAATGAATCTCTTCCTCAAAAGGGAATATTTTCAAAGCATGTTCGAGGAATGGAAGAATTGTCTTAAAATCCCCTCTTTCAGCCATGAGCTTGTAATAAATACGCAAGGCCTTATGATACATGTTTTGATAGGAAATAAGCAGCGGTGAAGCCCAACTTTCTGTGTTGGTGAACGGGAGATAATCCCCTTTGTACATGAGCAGTGCCTGACGAGCCAGGAAGGCAACTTCCTCCCGATTCAAATCCGGCTTTTCGATTTTTGAAATCAATTCTGCAAAGATTTCTGAGTCGATTTCACAGGGAATCTCATTATTCCAGTAATACTTTCCCTGAATGAACAGAATATATTCAAGATCCTGCAAACCTGCATCGATCAGGAGGTTCCTTGCGCGGTGAATTAATGACTTTAAAGAATTTCCAGGATCAGCCAGATCGGAATTGCCAAAGAGGGCAAACAACAACTCGGATCGAGTAGCACCTTGTTTTCGGTTTTGAATTAAATACTGCAGCAAAGTCGCAACTTTATTGCTGCGATTTTGCTTCCAGCCATTTTGACCAGATAGATCGGTTATGGAAAACTCACCCAATGTATGAATTTTTAATCCTGAAATCTTCATTTGAAACTCTTCGTTTGATTCATCTGATTGTCAGTTCTGTTTGAAGTCGATGAAAAGAAAACAGATCGTTCTTAAATATGTTTTGGTTTACTGTTGATAACTTCTCTCATATCATCGTGCAGTTAGTGAACCACTCCTGGTAATCAAGCAACCTTAATTACTATATTAGTACTTTTATCCGAATTTATTTTAACCATTTTGAATCATCAATGCTGTAGAACGGATGGGAAATCCTGCAAATCAGGATCAGGCTGTTAAAGAAGATTCAGTTTTGATCAAAACAGAACAAAAAGAATTTTCTTAGGCGATTGCTTTCGAAAGGTTGTTCTGAAATTCGAACCTTAAACCTGGCCATTACTAAAAAGAGAATTCTTGTCGTTATTCGATGATATATAAAAGAGATTATTCTTTTGTTATAATTATATATGATTATCATCAAATAATCATATATAATTTGCAGTAATTCGAAATATAGACTTGCTATTCGAATAAAGAGAGAAAAACTTGTTGTTGTGATATTTTTGCGCTTCGCGCATAAATATCACAACAACAAAGAATCCTCCCCATATTTTGAGTTGCTGAGTAATTTGTCTCAACTGGAAATATGGGAAAATTTATTCATTATTGAGTTGCCAACACAGCAACAAGGTGTCTCATTTTTAGTCGAAAGTTTAGTACATAATTATTGATAATAATCAATATAATCTACATTATATGGCTGGTAGTTTACAAAAACTGAATGATTGCTGCGACTTGAAATAACTCAAAAAGGATCATATTTATTATCCTAATGATAATTGAAACGTTTTATGTATGATCAACAGATACCGCAAGGCAATTTCAATTGTTCTTTTTATTCTGCTGATAATTTTTAATCCAATTTTCAACATGCCAGTCTCAGGATTGGCCTCCTTCCTTTCTGTTGCCCTGAGCCATTCTTCTGTGTTATCCCGAATCTATATCCCGGTGGCTTCCGGAACAAAAGTCATCCGCGATCCGGTGGTGGAGATTGATGCTTCCAACACATCGGATGGTTATCTGATGGTGAATTACCTGGGAGATAACCATAAAGTAAAGTTGATCATTCGCGGACCAGACAAAGTACAGTATATCTATAATCTGACTGCAGGAGCAGGCTATGAAGTTTTCGTTCTTTCCGCTGGAGACGGACTTTATACGGTAGGTATTTATGAAAACATTGAAAAGGACCAGTATGCTGCTGCCTTTACAACCAGTCTGGATGTTAAATTACAGAACGATTTTATTCCATTTCTTTATCCAAATCAGTTTGTGAATTACCATGCCAACAGTTCACTCATCGCTGCTGCCGAAGAACTGACTGCTGGGACCACGACTGAAATCGAACAGGTGAAAGAAATTTACACTTGGGTGATCCAAAATTTTTCGTATGATAGCGTACTTGCAAAAAATGTAAAAAGCGGATATTTGCCGGATTTGGAATCTTTTATGAAAATTCGGAAAGGGATCTGTTTTGATTATGCCTCTTTAATGACAGCGATGATGCGCAGCCTGGGCGTGCCTACCAAGTTGGTAGTCGGGTATTCTGGAAGTATTTACCATGCCTGGATCAGTATTTATGTCAAAGAATCCGGCTGGATTAACAACATTATTTACTTTGATGGTTTAAACTGGAAATTAATGGATCCGACCTTTGCTTCCAGCAGCAAGTCCAGCCCTGCGATAATGAAATATATTGGAAATGGAGCGAATTATCGCGAGAAATATGTTTATTGAATCTTGTTTTGAAAAATGACGTGTTTTACTTTCTTGATCCGAAAGGTTGATCAATCATTTGTATTACTGCCAGCCTGCAGATTTGTTCTTAAAAGGATGCAAAGCGGTATGAAAAGCAATCAGGACGTTTTCTGATCTAGGGACTCATTAAAACAATAATAGTCCGGCAAGTCTTTATGATGCAGGATTTTCGTAAATAAAATGACTGAATCGAGCGAAACCGGAAGAATTGAGGGAAAAACAATGCGGGAATCATTATCCAATAATTATCTGTCTTCATTTTGTCTTGAAGCATCCTTGATTCTTAAAGCTGGAATCATCATCAGCGAAGGAATTTCCATGCTCGCGGCTGATGAAAAGAATCCGGCGGTAAAACGCGAACTGCAAAAAATTTCATCGAATATGGAGTCGGGCATGTCTATTACAGCATCGATGCGCGGGTCTACCTTGTTCCCGAAATACATGCTGGATATGGTCGAGATTGGTGAAAAAACCGGACAATTGGAAAAAGTATTGAAATCTCTTTCCGACTATTACAGACGGCAAGCTCAGATATCTCAAATGATTCGGGATGCTGTGGTTTATCCGGTAATTCTGCTTCTGATGATGTCGTTTGTGATCATTCTCCTGGTCACCCAGGTATTCCCGATTTTTGCTGACGTATATGCGCAAATTGGAACTGAACTCCCTCCTACAGCAGCGTTGTTGTTAAATATCGGAATCTGGTTGAAAGTGTATTGGCCGTTTATATTGGGAGGATTGGTTTTTCTTATAGCAGCCAGCGTGTTCTTCTTGCGGAAATTTGGCTGGCGGTTTTCCCCCACAGGGAAATTGGGACAAAAGATCGTACAAGCCCGTTTTTCCTCCGCAATGGCTTTGGCGATGAACAGCGGTTTAGATGACGATGATTCGCTTCAAATGGCTGAAAAATTGATGAACAACAAAAATTCCAGTCAGAAAATTTCGGAATGCCGTCAAAAGATTCGGGCTGGCAAGAAATTTACGGATGCCATTATGGAAACGGGTATTTTGACTCCATTATTCAGCCGAATGCTGTCCATCGGTTTCAAAACCGGAGCTGCAGATCACGTCATGTCTGAAATTGCAGCCCGCTCGGAAGAGATCGTCAACACAGAAATTAATGCACTTATTAATAAAGTAGAACCGACACTGGTAATTATTATGTCAGTTCTGGTCGGGATGATTCTGATTACAGTGATGTTGCCGCTGACAGGAATTATGTCTACAATCGGATAGATAATCAGTCATCCGAAATCTAAAAAAAGGCTTTTCGGATAATGAGAGGGATTCTCCTCATATTTTGAGCTATTGTTATAAAAGGCGATCATGATCAACAGAGTGTGCCATTCAGATTTCTTTCAGGTGATAAAAAACCACTTGTTTGCAATTATTTTTTACGCAGGCATCCTGGTTTTTATCATTATTGCGATTCGACAAACTGAAATCCGGAGGAATGTGGAAGGAATTCGCTTGACCAGGGATAGTATTCAGCGGGCTGTTATCAGTTGTTATGCCCTTGAGGGTCGATATCCCCAGGATCTCCAATATATCCGGGATAATTATGGAGTCAGAATTGATGATGAGAAATATTTTGTCGCTTATGAAATTTTTGCTTCAAATTTGATGCCGGAGATTACTGTACTGGAAAGAAACGCGGAAACCTATGAACCGTAATCAGCACTCAGTGGAAATTCTGTCGCTGTTGCTCCTGTTCTGTGTATTTGCAGGTGCAGCAATGCTGGTGATTGCTGCCGGAGCCAACGTATACAGACAGACTGCGGATTCCCTCGAGAATCAGTACAATCAGCGTACATTCCTGTCATATGTTTCTATGAAAATTCATCATTATGATGCAGTCGGAAATGTTTTTATCAGTGACTTTGGTGACGGTCAGGCAATTGCTTTAGAAGAAGAAATCGGCGGAAAGACATACCGGACACTGATTTATGAGATTGGAGATTCTGTCAGAGAATTATATGCAGCAAAGGGTGCCCAGATAGATCCTGCGAGCGGAATCGAAATTGCTTCTGTCCGATCCTTGGATGTGAGGTTAATTCAAGACGGGCTGATTCGTATAGCCTGTATTGACTTAAAAGGACAGCAGAATGAAATCTTTATTCATTTGCGAGGAAATGGAGTTGCAAGATGAATGAAGGCAGATCGGCAAAATCCTCACTCTTTCTCATGGAACTGATCACAGCCATCTTCTTTTTTGCTCTCAGTGCTGCGATTTGCCTGCGTATCTTTTCAGTGGCTTCCACAATGAATCAATCCAACCGAAACCTGGATCAGGCTGTCTATAAAGCGGAATCCCTTGCCGAGATTTTTAAAGCTGCCGGAGGGGACCTTGCCAAAACGGCAGCCATCTATGGCGGTTTTGGTGCAGTGACAGGCAATACTATGCGGATTGGTTTTGATAAAGATTGGAAACCGGTACTGCAGGGAAAAGAGTATGTCTATAAACTGGAATTGGTGATGGAAGAGTTCCCTTACCTAAGAAGTGCCTGGATAACACTCTCTAAGGCAGATGACGATGAGATTTTTCGTCTTCCTGTTAAAATCGCTTCAGGAGGTGTGCAGCATGGCCGGTAAAAATTCTCAGGGAATTCATGTCGGAAGCACCTCAATCCTCATGGTTTTTTCTATATTGTGTTTGACAATTTTTGCAGTTTTGTCCTTTGTCACGACGAATTATGAGCGGAAGTTAAGCGAAAAGACAGCCGCTGTGGTCTTCAATTTTTATCAGGCAGACAATCAGGCAGAAGAGATACTTGCTGAGATTCAGGCAATGTTTAGCATAAATCCTGAACCGGATCAATTGGATACTTTTTTTGACGAATATCAACAAGAAGATTTCCTGGTTTCTTCATTGAAAGATTCAAAGAATTTTTCATTTTCCTATGAAGTACCGATTGATGAAAAACAAAATCTGCACATTTCAGCTGATGCAAAAAATGGTATCATCATCGTTAATTCCTGGAAAATTTCTTCAACAGGAAGCTGGGCCCCGGACAACCGATTAGAAGTCTGGGCAGGAGAATAATTCATGATCGACTTGTTTTCATTGTTAAAAAATGCCGTAGAAAAGAATACATCCGATATTTTTATAGTTACCGGTTTCCCGATTTCTTTTAAAATCAGCGGACTGATTAAACCCCAGAACGAAGAACGGATGAATCCAGATGCAACGGAAACCTTGATCCGTGAAATTTATTCCATAGCCAACCGGGATATCACGATTTTATTTCAGAATGGTGATGATGATTTCTCACTTTCAGTTCAAGGCTTGTGTCGTTTTCGTGTGAGTACGTATAAACAACGAGGTTCGTTGTCTGCCGTCATTCGCATGGTTTCTTTTGGGATACCAGATTATCATCAGCTCGGTATTCCTGAGTATGTGATGGAAATTTCGAATATCTCCAAAGGTCTGGTTCTGTTTACAGGCCCGGCTGGTTCAGGTAAATCTACAACACTGGCCTGTCTGATTGATCGTATCAACACAATACGGGAAGGGCACATTATCACGCTTGAGGAACCGATTGAATACCTGCACCGCGACAAGAAAAGTATTATTTCACAACGCGAAATCGGTCAGGATTCGGAGAGCTTTATCACCGCATTACGAGCCAGCCTGCGGCAAGCTCCGAATGTAATCCTCGTTGGTGAAATGCGGGATCATGCAACCATTCAAACTGCGATGACAGCCGCGGAAACCGGCCATTTAATTATCTCTACGCTGCATACGGTAGGTGCAGCGAATACAATCGATCGGATTATCGATGTGTTTCCACCGAATCAGCAGCAGCAGATTCGAAACCAGTTGTCCATGATTCTTCAAAAGGTCGTTTCCCAGCAGCTTATCCCTACTGTGGATGGCAGTTTGATACCTGCTTTTGAGGTTCTATCGGTGAACAACGCCGTCCGTACCATGATTCGTGAATCAAAAAGCCATCAAATCGATTCTTTTATCAATTCTTCCGGTTCTGAAGGAATGGTCAGTATGGACTCAAGTATTATGAGCCTGTATCACCGCAAAATAATTTCCAGAGAGACTGCCGTTAAATTTGCTCTAAACACAGAATTAATGTCCCGCAAATTTGAAATCCAAATGGATGAATAATGCCATGTCAAAGATAGAGGAATACTGCGTCCAATTGCGCGAATTCCCGGATTGGGATGCTTTTTTACTGGCGCAGTCTGGCTTGCCAGGTCCCAGAGGGAATTTGGAATTGGCACAGGCTGTGGCGATGGAAGGCGAAAAAAAGTTGTTTCTCAGGTATTTGCAATATACCCCTGAAATCGCTCCTGTAAATTCTCCGTTTGAATTCCTCGCTTTTTGCGGGGTACTGGGTCTGGGTAGGCTTTCAGCAGAAGGGTCGGATGAATACCTGGCGTTAATCCGATCAGCTGCTTCCGATCCACGATGGCGGATTCGGGAAGCGTCCGCGATGGCGATGCAACTGCTGGGTGATGCGGATATGGACAAAATGATTTCTGAGGTCAGGTTATGGAGCCAGGGAAATTTCCTTGAAAAACGGGCAGCTGCTGCAGCGGTTTGTGAACCGCGCTTAATGAAAAAATCCCAGTATGCCGCTGCCGCATTAGCCATCCTGGACAATATCACAAAATCTGTCGCAGCTGCGAGAAACCGAAAGGAAGATTCATTCCTGACCCTGCGGAAAGGCTTGAGTTATTGCTGGAGCGTCGCAGTGGCTGCGCTGCCTGCCGAAGAGAAAACATCCATGGAGCGATGGTTTTCTTCTGATGATCGGGACATTCGCTGGATCATGCGGGAAAATCTGAAAAAAAACAGGCTCATGCATATGGACGCAGACTGGACAACTTTCTGGGTTCATTCACTTTAATGTTTGTAAGAAAACAATTCTTGATTGCCATAGGAATGAAAATTATCAAAATAAAAGCAATAATTCGAAGAATGAACCAACCTTTCGAATCGATCGAGAAAACTTGTTGTTGAGTTGTTTTTGCGTGAAGCGCAAAAACATCACAACAACATATACTTCTTCGCATATTTCGAATTGCTGAAATAAAAAAATTTGCACCATATGCATTATCACTTTATAATAAAATTATTGTTATGCAGCAATATGCTGGTGCATGAGAAGAAAAAATCATGTTGAAAATTATGCTGTGGAGTGCGTCAATGAAGGACTTCATCCGGAAGCATGAACCGGTTTGTAAGTTCTAGTATGATTTAAATTGTGTGACTTGATCAGTATTTCGAAAAAAAAGAAGTTTATTTTTTTGTAAATTTTTTACTTTGGACGAAGCGAAAAAACAAAAAAATCGCGTTTTTTAATAGGTCAGTACAGTAATTTTACCTGCTGGAATTTGATACGATTCTGATCAAGATTTGAAATACCGTATTATAATCAATTGGCTTGATGAAAACGGATGAGATTTTTTCATGCTTTACATTGTAAAGCTTTTTTTTTTCGAAAAGCGAAAACCGGATTTTTTTAAGCCACAGTGTAACCATCATTCGACCAGGAGGATGATACTTGATGTTCATCCAGTTGCTTTTTTTTGTGTTATCCATGATACTCACAGTTTGTTTTTTCTTATATGGATTCAATCATTATTATCTGCTTTATGCATCAAGAAAATATCAAAAACCATCCCTGCCAAAAAACTTTACCAATCGGCCGAAAGTTTCAGTTCAACTGCCAGTCTATAATGAGAGCTATGTGATCCGCAGACTGATCACAGCTTGCGCTGCGATGGCAGATACTTATGGAAAAGAAAATGTCGATATTAAAATTCTGGATGATTCCAATGATGAAACGATTCAGGAAGTGGATGAAATCGTCGATGAATTTAAACAAAAAAATTTCAATATCGAGGTCTTGCGCAGAGAAAATCGTGCCGGATTTAAAGCTGGCGCGCTTCAGATAGCACTGGAAAAAACAGATGCTGAGTATACTGCAATTTTCGATGCTGATTTTATTCCCTCTTCTGATTTTTTGGTTCAGACCATTCCCTATTTTATTCAGGATGATTCTGTTGCAGTCGTCCAAAGCCGCTGGACGCATCTCAACCGGGATTATAGCAAGCTGACAAAAGCGATCGCAGTTGGAATTGATGTTCACTTCATGGTAGAACAAACCGGCCGTTATGCGGCTGACTGCCTTCAAAATTTTAATGGCACGGGTGGCGTGATACGAAAAAAAGCGATTATGGAAGCAGGTGGATGGCAATCGGACACACTGGCTGAAGATTTGGACATCAGCTACCGCATGCAGACACTGGGTTACCGGGTAGTCTTTTTACGGGATTTGTTATCCCCCGCAGAAATTCCTCCCACGGTTCCCAGCTACAAAAAGCAGCAGGCACGCTGGGCTTGCGGATCCTTACGGGTCGCAAAAAAATTGCTGGCTGGTCTGATGCGCAATAAAAAACTAAATTTCAAACAGCATTTGCAGACATTCATCCATCTGACCGGATATATGCTGCATCCGCTCATGTTAAGCTCCTTCTTGCTGATTTGTATCAGTGCCATATTGAATGTAAATACAGTTTCACTTCAGAATGTCAATGCCGCGTTGGAATTGGACGGATCAGAAAGGATTATCAGTCTTCTGGGTGGCTCAGTCCTGACGATTGCAATTGTTCTTTGCAGTATAGCCCCCTGGATATCCATGATGGTGGCACTGAAATCTCAAAATCTGTCTATCCGGCAGAATCTGATCAGCATGATTTTTGCGTTTTTCCTGGGATTCGGTATTTGTGCCAGTAACTCGATTGAAGCCGGCAAAGCTTTATTAACCAACCGGGTTTGGGAATTTACCCGAACACCGAAGTATGCCGATATTCAGAATGATGGTGACCGGAAAAAGAGCAAGTATCAGGTTTCCTTAGATTTTTCCTGGATGTTGGAATTGTTCCTGATCTGCCTTGGGTTATTTTGCATTGTCATCAGCATTCGCTACTCGAATTATTTTGCATTGATCATGCTTTGCGCTTATACAATGGCTTTTTCATTTGTTTTCATTTTTTCGTTGATTCAAACACGCAAAGGAAAAACCGGCTGATAACACTGCCTGAATTCTGCGACCATTTCAAATGTTCACGATTTGACCTCACTCCGATGAGGTCAATTTTTTTAAATTTGACGCACTGCCTGCAGGAATTAAAAATCTGTTTGTAATAATAAAAATCATACTTGTATAGACGAATCGATGTCTGTATACTCTTTATTAATAAGGAAGATTTTTTGAAAAATCTTCATTTCCATATATTATTGAGCGTTGTTTGAAAGTAGAAGTGAATAGGAGAGCAATATGAAAAAAATAGTATTTCTGCTTGTATTTGCTGCCATATTTTTGATGGCTTTCAGTATCGCACCTCAGGCGGAACCTGCAGTCGAAGAAGAAACTGCCAGTTCTGCATTAGAACCTATCGTCTTTACCGGATCGGGAGATGATGTTCTGGTCGGTCCGATCATGGCTGAAGAGTACCCGGTAATTGATTTTGAAGTCCCGTGTGAAGATGAATATGCCTACATGAAAATCACATTATACGGAGCAGACAACGAAGTTCTGGATGTATTTAACCGCTATTGTACATATCAGGGCAGCTTCTTCTACGGCAACAATGAGATTGAACAGATCGATTATCTGGAAGTCTCTTATCCGGGTGATTTTACCTTGACGTTTCTGCCTCTGGATGCAGAAGTTCACACGGCACCGGTTGCTGTATCCGGCGAGGGAACTTCCGTTGTTTTTGTCGAAAATCCGGGCAGAATATTGCAAATGTCGTATGACGAGGATGACTATTTTGAACTGTATCAGTATGCAGAAGACGTGAAAGGATATTCCGGTTATAAACAGGTTTATTACCAGGCTGGACCTTATAAGGGGAAATCATTAATCGATAATAAATTCCGCATTTTCCAGATCTATGGTTCCGGTGCCTGGGAGATGAATTTTATCGATGCAAAAAAGTAAACAGCCATCTGTATAAATGAAGTAGATTACTGAAAAGCACAGCTTTCTTTAAAAAAACATCTGTATCGCAGATGGAATTCAGATCGATCAAGTGTGTTTCTGTTTTTTAATAACTCAAAAAACAGAAACACTTTTTATTAACGAGTAAAATATATTCATAGCTTGGATAAATAATTTCATAAATCAGCAACAATCCCCAAGGATATGGAAAAGTGTCTGAGATAAGTATTTCTGTCTTTTCATAGCTTCAAATCCTGATGATAGCGATACCGACATTGGGGATTTTAATTTCCAGGTTTGGAGGATCAAATGAGCTCTTTGAAAAAAAATTTGCCTTTACAAAATCTTGTTTTCATGATCTTTATCGTCATACTAATGCCTTTCATTCCATTAATTCTTTCCGGAAAATCGACCTGGTGGCAGGCATGGGTATATGCTGTCTTCCAAATTCTGGCATTTGTTGTGAGTCGTGTGCTTGCAGAGCGGAAAAATCCCGGCATCGTTAAGGAGCGATCGAATTATTTAAACCAGAAAGGTACAAAATCCTGGGATAAAGTATTATCGCCATTGACTGCTTTCGGATTTATTCTGGTTGCGATCACAGCAGGCCTGGATTCCCGTTTTCACTGGTCGAAGGCATTCGGCTTGTCGATAAATCTGATTGCATTGTTATTGTTAATCGCTTCCATTGTTTTTTCCTCATGGGCATTGATCGTTAACAGCTTCTTCTCCGGAGTCGTGCGCATTCAAAAAGAGCGTGGTCACCATGTCATCTCTGAGGGTCCCTATCGGATTGTCCGTCATCCGGGATATGCTGGCGCAGGCATATCCTATTTTGCTACGCCATTTCTGCTCGATTCCCGCTGGGCAATTATTCCGGCTGTGATCATCTTTGCGATCCTGGTAATCCGTACCAGCCTTGAGGATGCAACGCTTCAGAAAGAATTGAAAGGATATCGGGAATATACACGAAAAGTCCGGTATCGTCTGTTCCCCGGAATCTGGTAAAGATTCATTTTTGTATCGAAATATTGCATGAAAATGAAAGAAAAAATACTCATCCGCAAATTTTGTCGATTAATGCGAAAGCCCAGTCCAAAATATTAATTGCTGCCAAGAAACCAGCGATTCGAAATATGGAAAAAAATTATTGTTGTTGCAGTGTTTTTGCGCTCCGCGCAAAAACACTGCAACAACATATTTACTCTCTTTATTCGAAACATATGCCTTTATTTCAAATCACTATTAAGAAACCTGATTGGGTGAATAATACATATAAAATAAAAATAGATGATCTTGAAATAAAATTTGATAAAAGACCAAGGAGTTGAAGATGATGGCGAATCCAAATTATAAAGCGGAACTGGTTGGAGTTTTCGGACATCCGGTGGCCGAGAATCCAACTGTCGTGATGCAAGAAGCAGCTTTTAAGGCTTTGAACTTAAATTGGCGTTATCTGACGATTGAAGTATTGCCGGAAGATCTGGGCGCTGCGATGCAAGGGCTGCGAGCATTTCAGATGCGCGGGATCAATCTGACGATTCCGCATAAGGTCGCGGTTCTGAAATATCTGGATGTAGTAAAACCGGACGCAGCATTGATGGGAGCGGTCAACACGGTTGTACGAAAAGATGATCGGCTCATCGGAGAAAACACGGATGGAAAAGGATTCATGAGAGCGCTGGTGCAGGATGCCAAAGTGGATCCAAAGGGGACCAGAGTTGTTGTCCTTGGAGCGGGTGGCGCCGCACGCGCCATCACGGTGGAACTGGCTTTGGCAGGCGCCAGGCAGATCAGCATCGTCAACCGATCAGACGATCGCGGCAAGACCCTGTGCAATTTACTGAATGAGAAAACACCGACGTCGGCGGATTATATTCCCTGGACGGATTCCTTTGAAATACCGGAGAATGCCGATATTCTGATCAATGCGACTTCCATTGGATTGTATCCGAATGTGCATCAGAAACCGGAAATCGTTTACGATTCACTGCGGGCTGGAATGGTGGTCTGTGATGTGATTCCAACACCCAAGACACTCTTTTTGACGGAAGCTGAAAAGCATGGAACAAAAATTATCAGCGGTTTGGGCATGCTGGTCTATCAGGGTGCGATCGGTTTTACATTGTGGACAGATCTGGAAGCTCCGGTTGAGCCGATGTATCGGGCATTGCTGGATATTTTCAACACCAATGATTAACCTGATTTAAAGAACAACCAACGGATTAAAAGGAAAAAAAACAATGGGATTATTGGAGATTATCTATTGGGCGGGAATGTTGATCGAGATAATTATACGTTGGCCGTTACGTAAACACTGGCGGAATACACCTAAAGTGGAACAGCGCAGCACCTTGCAGGAGAAGGTAATGCTCCAGTTTCTGGCGTTAGGAATGTTGTATCTGCCGGTGATCTATTCAGCAACTGACTGGCTGGATTTTGCCGATTATCATCTGCCTGGCTGGATGGGGGGTGTGGGTGTTTATCTGATGGTGTGTGCCGTGATCATTTTTGGACGTGCTCATGTCGATCTGAAAAAGAATTGGACTCCTTATCAGGAAATTTACCAGGGACATACGATGGTTACGACCGGAATTTACCGCTATATCCGCCATCCGATGTACGCCAGCCAGTGGGTGTGGTGCCTGGCGCAGCTTCTGCTGCTGCAGAATTGGCTGGCCGGACCGCTGGATTTGCTCCTGTTTATCCCGTTTTATCGTCTGCGCGTGCGTGGGGAAGAGCAAATGATGCTCGACAAGTTTGGCAATAAGTACAAGGAATACATGCGGCGCACCGGTTCCATTTTTATTAAAATGAAATAAATCGATTCGTACAATGTACGGGCGACCGGCCGGTCGCCCCATACGGATGCCATCGATGGACAATTTGAAATGCGGGGGTGTGTTTTTCCACACGCCGTTGCCAGGAGATGCTCTTTCGCGGGTAGTAAGACCCTCATCCTGGCATTCTCCCTGTCAGGGAGAAGGAAATGCGGCTACCTTGCGGAAATGGAAACCCATGATCGCGAGGGTGATTGCAAGCGGGAAAAGCTTCGGACGACGGAACAATGTCCAGAAGAATAACTTCCAATAATGCACACGTTCTGCTCCGCGGATGCCGAGCCGGTAAATCGATCTGCCGAGCGCCAAAATATACTGCATTTCGAAGTGGATCTTTATTTCCGGAGGTTGATAGTCCTTTAGAAAAGTTAAAATCCGTTCGTAATAATGTTTCGGCTCATAAATGTAATTTACAACACTGCGGTAGCCCTCCCGCAGCAAATCCAGCCCCATTTTGGGAATGATATTGGTCGAACCATCCGCATTATCCCCTGTCATTTCGTTCGCCAGGCGGCCTTCCGCTTTCATTCTGTGATACAGGCGTGTCCCGCGCGGTGCCTGCAGCAATCCCACCATTGCCAGTACAATGCCGCTTTTCTGGATAAAATCAATCTGTTCCTGAAATATGGACGGTGCGTCATGATCGAATCCGACGATAAAACCGCCTTCCACCTGCAGCCCTGCCCGCTGGATGCGTTTGACACTTTCCATCAGATCCCGTCCGCGGTTTTGCGTTTTGCTGCATTCTGTAAGGCTCTCCTCATTGGGTGTTTCGATACCAACGAAAACGGTAGTAAAACCGGCTTTCCGCATCAGCGTCAGCAGCTCCGGATCATCCGCCAGATTGATGGATGCTTCCGTGCTGAAAGCGAATCCGGTTTTACCTTTGCGCCAGTTAATCAATGCCGGTAGAATCTCAGATTTTAACAGTTTTTTATTTCCGATAAAATTGTCATCGACAAAGAAAACGTTGTTTCGCCAGCCGGCCGCATACAAACTGTCCAACTCGGCGACAATCTGAGCGGCAGCTTTGGTTCTGGGAACATGCCCCAGTAATGCAGTCACATTGCAGAAATCGCAATTAAAAGGGCAACCGCGTGAAAATTGAATACTGACCGTGTCATAATGTCGGAGATCGGCGAGTTTCCACAGCGGAATGGGTGTCTGCTGAATGTCTGGATATTCAGCGGCAGAATAGACTTTCTGCGGGGTTCCGTTTTCCAAATCTGCCACAAATTTCGGAAGTGTCAATTCCGCCTCATTCAGTACCAGAATATCGACTTCTGGAAAGTGATCCGCTTCCATAGTAAAGAGCGGTCCCCCGGCTGCTGTTTTGACGCCTGCCTGCTGACAGCGGGAAAGGATGTCCTTGACAGACTCCCGCTGTACAATCATGGCGCTGATAAAGACATAATCAGCCCATTGCAGATCGGAGGAGGATAAGTTGGTAACATTCAGATCAACCAACCGAAGCTGCCAGTCGCCTGGCAGCATGGCAGCGATGGTCAATAAACCCAGCGGAGGAGAAGCGGCTCGTTTTTTTACAAATTTAAGAGCGTGTTTAAAACTCCAGAAAGTGTCCGGAAATTCCGGATATACCATTAAAATCTTCATATTCACCTCACTTAGAAGACCGGAGGCAGCATCTGTTCCCTCGTGATGTTTTTCTGAATCATTGCCTTTCTTGCTTCGGAATCCGATTTTTGAAATCCGATTATTGGTTATTTTCCAGGTTTATTTTTTGATGCATCATCCTCATGAACGGTGTCAACCGGCAGATTGCCGAGCAGCAGCGTCGGGCTGATGCCCTTGTCTGTCAGGATGATCTTTGCATTTTTTTGCAGAGAGGTTTCCGTCATTTCCATCTGCTTTAGAGTTTGGGCGTTTCCGGTAAAGTATTTTTCTGCGGCTTCATTGACCAGACGGATCGCTTCGGCTTTTCCTGTTGCAACCTGGATGGACGCTTCTTTTTCGCCTTCTGCGCGCTGGATCATCGCCAGTTTGTGCTGTTCGGCAGCTTCAAATTCACCGGTTGCGAGCAGACGCATGGATCGCCGTTCCTGTTCTGCCGTTTTCTGTTTGTGCATTGCTTTTTTGATATCTTCCGGTGGATCGATCAATCGGATTTCCACTTTGCTGACAGTCAATCCCCATTCAACTGCAAAAGTATTGAGGATTCTCTGCAGATTGGTGGCAATTTTTTCGCGTGCAACCAGACTTTCATCCAGTGTCAGATCACCAAATTCCTGCCGCAGGTTCGTCATGGCCAACTGAATGATTGCCCGTTTCCAGTCATCAATATTGTAGAAGGTCTTTTTGATCGCTTCTTCCTCTATGGTTGGCCTCACCCACATAATTCCGTCCACCTGAATTTCAACGTTATCTTTGGTGATGACCGGCTGTGGATGAATATCCATGGTGTGTTCACGGACATCCCGAATTCGGGTGATGTGGATGATCGGGATCTGAAAGCCAAGACCTGGCAGCACAAAGCGGTGGTATTTTCCCAGTTTCTCTTGAATTCCTCTCTCGTATGGCCTCAGTATAAAAATCGGACTGTAAATGGTTCTCATCAACTGCTCCTTCTTTATTTTAAAAAAAATTTGATATGACTCTTCAACGTTCATTCGTGAACCGGGAATGATTTTTTTACGGATAATTCTGTATTTAAAGATTATAGTGCGAATCAGCCCGGTTTTCAGTACTTTTCCAGCAATACAAAATTTGATCAAGCTTTATGAGAAAAAAGGGAAAGGTTGTTGAAGTGTAATTTTTGCGCGGAGCGCAAAAATTACACTTCAACAAATAATCCTACTCATATTTTGAAACACTGGTAACTTTCGGCGTTGATTAATGGCATTGATCCCTGCTCTTAAACAAAATGGTTATACCGGAAGGCCAGCATTTTTCTCTTGAAGGAGAGAGAAAAAAAAAGAGCCTGTTTTTTCAGACTCGTTTTTTTGAATTTTCGGTACAGTTCGAATCACCAGAAAAGTGTGACTGAAAGCCTCACAATTCCTGTCAGCTGCATACCGGAGGAATCAGCCGAATATTAATACCGTTTTGGACGACGGTTGAACGTGCGAGGTTTCTCTTCTTTGGGTTGAGCAATGTTGACTTTCAGAGTCCGAGTGTTGAGTTCCTTGCCATTGAACATTTGGATCGCTTTTTCAGCTTCTTCCTGGCTGTTCATTGAAACAAATGCAAAACCCTTGGATCTTCCTGTTTGATGATCCACAATTAAATCGACTGATTTAACTGCACCAGCCTGGCTGAACAAGGTGCGAAGTTCTTGTTCGGTCGTCGAGAATGATAAATTACCTACATAAATCTTTGGTTCCATAAAATATACTCAACACTTTCTTTTTATTTATTCAAATTTAAATTCATGATATCACAAATCTGTCAAAAAATCGAAATACAAAAATTTTGCATGAGCCAGGAGAATATGGGACAATGATGCTTGAGATTTGGGGGTAATCGGACGAAGTCAATTAACTTTTCTAAGAAATAGACTGTTTCGTAATATAAAATTTCGTATTAAAAAAGGGAAAATCGATTCAACAAAAGAATTAATACTGCCCCTGAAAAAAACAAGGGGCAGTATCAAATAAAAAAAAGGAGAAAAAATTGGAGTAATAAATACAATGAAAAAACAATGGCTTATTATTGCAAATTATACCAGCATTTTCCCGAAAATTCCTTTACCGAATGCATATCACAGTAAATCGATATATGATAAGAATCCTTGTTTATCTTATGGTTTTGCGCTTCGCGCAAAACCATAAGATAAACAAATTTCCTCTTTTTATTCGTAAGATTAACTCAGAAGGATTTTCCATATTTCGAATTGCTGAATGCATATGAAAATCCTAAAATTATCGATCACCATTGATAAAATTCACATCATTCAATTTCAATCGGGCAGGTAAATATTCGGTCAGAAACGATCATTTTCCTTTCTCCGATGATTTCAAATTCTCCCTGCAGCCGGATGTCTTCCGAAGAGCTTCCGATCATCACGAAAATTCTGCCGGGTTCAATGATCAGATCCATGTTTTCATCATAAAATGCCAATATATTGACCGGAAGTAGAAAACGAATGCGTCTGGATTCGCCGGCATTCAAATGGATCCGATAAAATCCTTTCAATTCCTTTACTGGACGCGGAATACTCGCATACTCATCACATGTGTAGCATTGAATAACTTCTTCACCAGCCACAGAACTGATGTTTTCTACAGTGCACGAAATGATGATAGTATCATCCACACCTGCCTGCGATTTGCTGATTGAGAAGTCTGCGTATTGAAACTTCGAATAACTCAATCCGTGTCCAAATGGGAAAAGCGGTTTGACGCTTTCGGCGACATAATTGACATACCAGTTTGACTTCATTCCGGCCGGTTTATTGTTATAGAAAATAGGGATCTGCCCGACTGAGCGCGGAAATGTGATGGGAAGTTTCCCGCCCGGATTCTGATCTCCAAAAAGGATGTCAGCAATGGCTGGACCACCTTCTTCTCCCGGGATCCAGGCTTCCAGAACGGCATCGGATGATTCGATAATGTTCGGGATTGCCAAAGGGCGTCCATTAATCAGAACAACGACTGCCGGTTTCCCGACAGCAAAAATGGCATCGGCTAATTCTGCCTGAACGCCAGGGAGTTTCAGATCAGCGCTGTCACGGGTTTCCCCGCAAGTACAATCCGGAATCATTCCGGAGCGGTCTCCTAACATCAGGATGACTGCATCTGCCTGCTGCGCTGCCTGAATTGCTGACGAAAATCCGGATCGATCCTGTGAACTTACATCACATCCTTTTGCGTAAAGAATTTCAGAATTCGGTAATTTTTCTTTAATGGCGTTCAGTGGAGTTATGATGATTGGCTGATCCGGTTTTAAAGAATCGCGATCGAGATTGACAAAGGATGAATCGGGAATTTTTGAGTAAATCCAATTATCGATCATACCGGCATAGGAATAAGCGCCGCATAAGTTCCTTTCATCATCTGCATTCGGTCCGATCACCGCAATCGTCTTACCGGTTTTCGGAAGTGGCAGGATTCCGTTGTTGGTCAGCAGAACCATACCTTTCCCCGCAATGCGTTTCGCTAAATCCCGCTGCCAGGGAGTTTCAAAAACCTCCAGGACTTTTCCTTCATCGACAAAGGGATTTTCAAACAATCCGAGTTCGAATTTCTTTGTCAGATGATTGCTGACAGCCTGATCAATGCGTTCCATGCGGATGTTTCCCGTTTCAATTTGGTGGATTAGGTCTTCTGAATAGCATTTTGTGGTCGGCAATTCCACATCGATTCCCGCATTCATCGCGGCTGCTGCTGCTTCAGCCCAGTTGGATGCCATCCGATGATAGGTATGCAGCATGAGGATGGCCTCATAATCGGATACGATGAGCCCCTTAAAACCGAGCTGATCGCGCAGGATTTCGCTTAATATATTTTTTGAAGCTGCAGCAACTTCGCCGTCCAATTCCGGATATGCGTTCATAATGGAGGCAAGTCCGGCATCGCGGATCGCTGCCTGAAACGGCATCAGGTACGTCTCCCATAGCGTCCTTTTTCCCACTTGAACCGGAGCACAGTTTAATCCGCCCTGCGAGAGACTGTGTCCGACAAAATGCTTGCCGGTTGCGATGATTCCATGATTGAAATCCGCTCCCTGTAATCCGCGGGTGTACTGCATACCGAATTGACTGATTAGGAGAGGGTCCTCACCGAACGTCTCTTCGACGCGTCCCCAGCGCGGATCACGCGCTACATCCAATTCAGGGGCAAGTCCCTGATGGACTCCAACGGCACGAAGCTGTTTCTGAATCTCTGCAGCCATTTGCCGGGCAAGTTCGGGTTGAAATGTGCTTGCCAGTCCGATCGATTGCGGGAAAATCGTTGCGCCCAGGGCAATGCTCCCCGAATTGCATTCTTCATGAAATATAGCTGGAATTCCAAGACGTGTTTGCTCCATTAATACTTTCTGAAGCAAATTGGCTGTCTGCGCTGCCTGGACAGGTGGCAAGATGGAAGTGCAGGTTAATCGAGTGATTTGTCCAATTCCGTTGCTGAATCTCTGTTGCACTTTCTGCATGTCCAGTTTGCCATTGGATTGCAGTTCATAAAACCAGCAGGAGCCTAATTGGGCAATCTTCTCGTCTAAAGTCATTTGTTCCATCAGGGCTGACACTTTTTTATCGATTGGATCTTTATGTTTATACAATTGTTTCGGTGAGTTTCCCATAGTATTCCTGATTCCTATTGTGCCAGTTCTGAATACTCAAACCAGTCAAAGTCTGCGTGGTTTGAGCTGAAGCAACCATTGCTGCTGCCATAAAGGCCGATGTAAGCCCCAACGAAGCCTCCGGCAACCGGAGTGCTCAGGATTCGTCCATCCGCGTTTTCAACAAACGGAATCCATTGACCGGGATTCACTGCATAATAGAAACTGTACTGCTGTTCATGCGCTTCCACCTTCAGGAAAATCTGTCCTTCAGATACAGTTTTCTCCGCCAGGATGCTTTCCTGCGCATGCGCTCTGGAGATCAACTGTAACGCTATTTGGTCATCATGTTTTGATAATACAAAGAGATAATAGAAATCCGGATTTTGGATGAGCGCCATTCCGCAAGTTTCATTCTGTGATTCCGGAATGAACTCCATCATCGTTTTTGCTGAAAAATGAATATGCTGCTGTCTTCTGCCAACAAAACTTGGATTTTCATTTTTGGATAAGCGCTGCGGACGCAGCTTGATTCTCAGAAATCCCGGCCGTTCTGTCAATGAATACCACGTTTCCCGAGGAGTACGAATCAAGTTCCATTGAAAGGAAAGCTGCGGACTGTCAAAATGATCAGTTTTCGGCAATATCGGCCAGATCGCTTCAGGCAGATCAGGCGCCGGAAAAGACATTTCCACACGACCGATTCCAGGACATACAACCGGCCAGCCATCTTCCCAGCGTACCGGCGCCAGGAATGTCTCCCGCCCTAAATTATAAAAATATCCTCCATAGGGACGCATCGCCAGCAAAGCCATCCACCATTCACCGTTTTGCGTCTCCACCAGATCCGCATGACCTGTTCCGACAATCGGATAATCGAGTCCCAAATGGCGATGTGTCAAAATCGGATTGCCAGGATTGCCCACATATGGACCGGTGATGGAATTACTGCGCGCAATCATAACCGAATGATGATGGGCAGTTCCTCCTTCTGCTGACATTAAATAGTAAAAACCGTCTTTTTTATAAATATGGGCAGATTCTGCCCATATGCCGCTTTTTAGTGCGCCATCCCAAAGGAAATAGGCATCCCCGATTAATTGAAGCGTTTCCAAGTCGAGTTCCTGCAGATAGATTTCTGAATGTCCTTCGTAGAAACCTTCAAAAGACGGCCGGTTTTCTGAGAACCAGACGTGTCCGTCATCATCAAAGAATAGCGAGGGATCAAATCCTTTGGACCCTGTCAGCCAATGCGGTTCAGACCAGGGACCGGCTGGATTTTCAGCGGTCACAATAAATGTGCTGTACGGCTGATTTCCGTCTACCAGCGTGTTGATCACATAAAATATACCCTGATGATACCGGATGGTTGGAGCGAACAATCCACCGGAGGGGCGAATTCCATCCAGATCCAGTTGAGATGGGCGATCAAGGACATGTCCAATTTGATGCCAGTGTCTCAGATCACGACTGTGAAAAATCGGTAGTCCTGGAAAATATTCGAACGTGGAAGAAATCAGATAATAGTCTTCGCCTGCTCTGCAAATGGATGGATCCGGATAGAAACCGGGTAAGACTGGATTTTGAAGGATTCGATTCATATTTAACCTTTTACAGCACCTGCGGTCAGGCCGGAGATTAGCTGCTTTTCTGCAAAGAGATAGAAAATGATAGTCGGGATCATTGACAGCGCCACAAATGCGAGCACCATTGCCCAGTCCGTGCCATGTTCTGTGCTGAATTGCATGGTACCGAGCGGCAGCGTATAAAGCCGTTCTTCGTTTAATACTACGATTGGCAGGAATAACTCATTCCAACTGTTGATCATCGCCAATACGGCAACTGCTGACAAGGAGGGACGGGCTAATGGAAGCAGAATTTTCCAGAAAAAACCCAAATTTGTACAGCCATCAATATAGGAAGCGTCTTGCAGTTCTACCGGAATTGCCATAAAAAAACCTCGCAGAATCAAGATATCGCCTGCGAGTGCAAAGGCGATTTCGGGTAGAATAATCCCCCACAGGTTGAGGAGGTTTAACTGCCGGAGCAGGATGTATTCTGGTAAAATGGCAATACTCATCGGAAATAAAAGTCCCAATGTTACTACGTTGAAGGAAAGATTTTTTCCTCGAAAATTCAATCGGGAAAATGAAAAAGCAGCCATTGCGGCGACAAGAACTGTTCCCGCAGTCGCAGCCAGCATGACAAAAAGGCTGTTTTTCAGCATGTTCCAGAAATCAGGCTGATTCAGGATTTTTTGAATATTTTCAAAATGTGGAGGGATTGGCGGCGTATATGGCTTAGTTGCCAACTCTCCGCGAGTTTTCAGCGCGCCGAAAATGAGCATGATGATCGGAATGACTACGATCAGGAAGATGATGATCAGCACAATATATTTGAAAATCAGGGATCTTCGGTTTTGCTTCTTCCAACTTTGAATTGTGTTTTTTTCAGTCATGAATCATCCTTCCTATGAATAAAGTCCGCCCAAATAGTCTTGCTGTTTTACCAGACGCTGATATGAAACTGAAAAGATCAGACAAATCAATAATAGAATAACACCGACTGCGCAGCCGTACCCTAAGGCTAATCTCATAAATCCGAAGCGGTACATATAAATCGCCATTGTTTCACTGGCATTTACCGGCCCTCCTTTGCTCATGATCCAGATTAAACCAAATTGCTGTAGAGAACCTAAAACCGATAAATAGACAGAAGTACGAATTGTTGTACTTAGTAGTGGCAGGGTTACATTTCGGATGATTTGCCAATTGCTGGCGCCGTCAATAATTGCCGCCTCTTCGATTTCTCGCGGAATATTCGCAAGACCGGCCATATAAAGAAGCATGTGAAATCCGAGATATTTCCAGGTCAGGGCAATGAATACACACATCATGACCTGACTCGTGTCACCCAAAAACTCCAGAGGTTTTACGCCGGGGATCAGTGTCCAGATCGCATTTAAAAAGCCGATTGATGGGTCCGGTTTGAACATACTGACCCAGATAATACCGGCGATGGATTCAGAAAACACAAAAGGCATAAAGAAAATTGTCCTGAAGAATGATCTTCCCGGCATGTCATTTCGGACCATGATTGCCAATGCAATGGAAATCGGAAGTTGTACGATAAGCGACAACACAACAATTAACAGGCCATTTCCTACGGCTTTCGCAAAAACTGAATCGGTTAAGATTTTTTCATAATTGCGCAATCCAACGAAATTTATTGCCGGACCAAATCCTTTCCAATTAAAAAAGCTATAGTACAACGATTGGATGATCGGGTAAATAATGAAAATGAAAAAGAAAATCAGTGTTGGAATTAAGAAGAACAATGCTGTGAGCGTGTCCCGGTTTCTTTTTTGAGGAGACAGAATATATTTATGTTGATTGCCGGCGATGAACAAGTCGTTCAAGAGTTCCTCCTTCGTTCTGGTTATGATGCAGCAATTCGGAATATGGGAGAATTCTTTGTTGTTGTGTTGTTTTTGCGTTCCGATCAAAAATAGCACAACAACAAAATTTCTCTTTATATGTATTCCTACAAATTTTGAATTTATGCTTACGGATTGATTCGTTTTTAAAATTGGGGGATCCAGCATTTTTTATTTCACTGGATCCCTGAATTCAAACGTTTATTTGTTAACCGAGCTCTTCAGCAGCGGAGTCTTCAATTGCCTGAGCAACTTCTTCAGGTGTCATTGTTCCGGCAAATAGCCCCTGGATACTGTCATTGATAACCTGGGCCGTTGCTGATGGGAGGAACTGATCATAATACAGTTGGAAATAAGGAGCATTGTCCACGGCTGCTTTAATCTGCAGTTTGAATGGATCCGTCAAGCCGACTTCAGCGCCTTTCGCGCACGGAATGACCATACCGGCTTTGGCCATGGTTGCCTGAGCTTCTGCAGTGTTGATAAATTTTAAGAAATCTATTGCTTCGTCCGGCGCATCTTTACCGACGATAAAACCGCCGCCGCCGCCCATGGCGTCTGCCACACTGCCGGCTCCGCCTTCAACGGCCGGGAATGGGAACCAACCCAATTTATCTCCGAGTCCTTTTTTGTCAACACTGTTGTCTGCCTGGACGGTTGGAGCCCATTGTCCCATCAATTCCATGGCAGCTTTTCCGTTACCGACCAATCCACCTTCATCGTTATAAATCGATCCCAGAAAACCATCCTGGAAAGGTTCCATGTCGATCAATTCTTTTAACTTATAACCGGCTTCAACGAATGTCGGATCCGCAAAACTTCCAGTCCGGTCATATGCCGCATCAAATGCAGCTTTTCCGCCAATACGGGATGCTAAATAGGTCCAGTAATACATGGCAGGCCATTTGTCCTGACCGGCGACAGCAATGGGGATGGTTCCGGAATCTTTCAAAAGTTGCACATCCGCTAAAAATTCACTCCAGGTTGTGGGAACAGCTTTAATACCGGCTTTTTCAAAGAGTTCGGTGTTGTACCAAAAACCGATCATTCCCATGTCATTGGGAATTCCATAATTTTTGCCGCCGGCGCCATAGGTTTCCAAAGCGCCTGCACCGTATAGGTCTCTCCATCCATCTTTGTCAAGATCAGCGGTAATATCGCGCAACAGACCTGCTTTTGCATAATCATTGAGGACGCCACCACCCCAACTATGGATGATATCCGGCGGGTTTCCGCCCTGCATGACGGTGGTCAATTTTGTCTTGAAGGCTTCATTTTCCATGACAGTCATTTCAATCGTTACATCCGGATTCGCTGCCATATAATCATCCGCAAATTTTTGACAAACCGCTTTTTGAGATTCTTCTGTGAAAATATGCCACCAGCGGACGGTGACTTTGTCTGCCGCATATGCTGCGGAGGAAACTGCAAAAACACAAACAAGCACGAGGCTTAGAATTACACTTAACTTACGGGTCATTATCTTTCTCCTTACATTTAACTCTTTAAAAAATCCTGATTTTTACTGATCGAACATACTACAAATACGATTCGGTTATAATTTGTCCCTGTCGGACCTCCTTTCTACGAAGGGATTCCACAGACGAAAGGCAGTTTTGGTATGACTTCGAGGTTAGCCAGAACTGCCTTTTAATTTTGCCGTTGAATCTCTGATCATTAACTGCGTTGGCAGTTGAATCCGGTCAGGTTTGCTGTCCGGGTTTTTCAATATTTCGAAAAGCATTTGTGCAGCCATTCTGCCCATTTGTTCAAGCGGTTGCTGAACGGTTGTAAGCGCCGGCCTTACTAAGGAAGCCTGTGGTATATCATCAAATCCAATAACAGAAATATCGTCAGGGATCTTCATCCCGTGATCACGGACTGCGTCGATGACCCCCATCGCCATGCAATCATTGGATGCAAAAATTGCCGTGGGGGGACTTTTTAAATCAAGAAATTGGGCTGTCCCCGTATATCCATCCGGCTGTTCAAAGGTCCCTTCAAAAATTAACACTGGATCGATATGGATATGATGGGTGCGCAATGCCGTCTTGTATCCTTCCAATCTGTCGATCGCGGCACCTAAATCGAGGGATCCTGTGATGAAGCCGATCCGTTTATGGCCGAGTTGAATCAGATAATCAGTGGCATTAAAAGCCCCCTGCCAATTGGAGGCACCAACGGCGGGACAATTTTCGCCCGTTCCCTGGTGATCGATTAAAACAAAGGGGAATTTTTTTTTTGCCAAAGTGCCGGTATAGTCGACTGGATTCCGAGGTAAAACAAGCAAAATACCGTCGACCATATCTTGTGCAAGCGAAAAGACATACCCGGCCTCTTTGCTCGCAGTGCGGTGTGTTGTATACAACATTAAGTCATAATCCGATAGCGTTAGTTCAGAATCGATCCCTCGAATAATTTCTCCAATATATCCTGTACCCAAATCCGGAACTAATAAACCAATAACATTCGATCGTCCGCCGGCTAATTTTTGCGCCTGGCGGTTAACCACATAATTCAACCTTTCCATGGTTTGCAGAACCCTTTCTCTTGTTTCCGGTTTGACATGGATATCATTATTGATGACTCTGGAAACCGTACCAAAAGAGACTTGAGCTTCGGATGCTACATCTACAATTGTGATTTTTTTTGAGATTTTGTTCATTTGGAAGCGTTTACATTCCTTGAGAGAAAAAATAACTGCATAAAAGAAAAATCTGAAGAAAATGATTAATTATTGAGGCTGATGATAAATTCTTGTCGGTTTTTTTTCTTCGAAACACTTCAAAAGTAAAAAATTTGATAACATGAATTTTGTTATTTTTACCATTTGTAAAAATCATATCAAACTAAATTGAAGCGTTTCCATAAAAAGTGTATAACTTTTTTTTAATAATGTCAAGAGTAATTTATCCTGTTTTAATTCCATAAAAATTCTTTTACCAATCGCGATTTGTCTACGAATGATATTTTCCCACTAAAGATTTGATACACTGCAATTGCATATTGTTATTTCGAAATCAAAATTTTTTTCTCGAAAATAATAATGAAATCTGTTGTTGGAAAGCACATAAAAATACCTATACTATAGATAAGAATTTTTATTATTCAGAACTTTTTACGCATTATTTTAGAAAATGAAGCGAATATCTCGAATTTTCTCAGGAAATTATTGTTATAGATTATTTTGATTTGTGGAAAATGCAGGAAAAAGCATTTCCCTTTCAAAAATTTGGAAATACCGATTGTAAGGTGTTATTATGCTCAGACATTCCGGCTGTAATCGAAAAATCTATTGTGTCATCAATGTTCTGCTGATTTTTTGCATGATTTTCCCTGTGTCGTTCGCAGTTCAGGCAGCGGATGATCTGACTATCCTCATCCAAGAGTTCGAAACATCGATGCTTAATACTCCTGGGGGCAGTCAGGATGCAGCATTAAAAGTTCTTTCGAAATATAAAGAATATGAAAATTTGGTGAATGCCAAAGGCAGCACAATCAGTCGCAATACTGTCGAGGCGCTCGATAATCATCTTTATCGCATGTGCAGAGAAACCTGGCGCGATGTCTCGCTGAATCAAGGGAGCAAATTGAGTCACATTATTCCGGTTGGAACTTTAGGACAACGGGGTGAACCGGGAGGAAAATTTATCCCTGGAAAGAGCGACTATGATTTTATTCCTCAAGGAAGCAATGCGAGTGGTGCGGTTGAAGATTTTTCTGAAAAATTTATGCAAAAATGGAAAATCGATCCGAATGATGCGGGTGTTCATGTATTGGATCCAACGAAAATTGAAACCTGGGGGGATCGTGTTGAGGCAGCAGCGAATTATGAAAAATACAATACACAAGGCGGCAATATCTGGCTGGAAAATAAACTTTACAACGATAATCCGAAATGCTGGGTATATAACCCGATTGCTGATACGCTGGGAGATGTCAGTTATGTGAAGTTGGCAGGTGAGCAGCCGAAAGCATTGACTGCGGTTAATGCATTCGGTTTTGCAAGTGATAATATAAAATTTCGTGAGAGTATCCTGGTATCCAAAGAGTATTCCGAAAGCGAAAAAGTATTGAAAACTTTTAAATATGATTTACGGAATCTTCAGGCTTACGAATTAGCCGGAGGAAAACTGACTTCTGCGGAACAGGAACTGGTTGGGCTGGCAAGGATTTTTGAAACACCCGGTATTACCCCCGAAGATGCAATCAATGAAATGATGAGACGGACCGGAATGTCCGCTGAAGACGTAGCGGAACACTATTTAAACGGAATGAATCAGCTCAATAAAAACATGTCCAAAAAAGTTGCTGAAACTTTTCTGGATCTGATGTCATCCGGAAAACAAACCGAAAAACTTGCTTCGGAACTGGCCGCAGCAATGGCCAACCTGCCTCCCGGTTATTTCAATGAGGTGGAAGGAATTGCAATACAAAAATTGGGAAAGTACGAATATCAGGAAATCAGCGAAATGACAAAAGTATTTAAAGAACGGGTTTCCCAACGAGTTTTTGGAACTACCTATTTTAACGAAAGAGCGATGGATGTATTTGGACGATCCTATGACCAATTAAACGATTCTGAGAAAGCACTTATACACGGAGCGGATGAAGCCGTTGAAGGATTTGCCGAAAAATCATTTAAAGCGCTGGGGTTTACGGCCAACGCGCTTTTTGCCGGTTATGCGATTTATTCAGCCTATCAGGAGGGTAAACAAAGAGGAGAATCGATCGGTTACATGTCTGCAGGCGGACAAGCTTTTATCGAATTGCTGGAATTTGGCTATCCGGTGGCCGTTGCGGTAGACATTGTTGCGCGGTTATCTGCCGGTGTGATCAATTTGGGCATTTCGGCGTATAAGAACAATGTGCTCGAAAATATGTTTCATGAACTCGTCGCCGAATATGACGGCAGAATTGATGAGATGTTGAATACGTATGGAATTGCTCCCGGAAAATTGGAACAGGGCGGTTTACGTCAGGTGGCCATCGAAATGCGGGAGGAAAATCCAAATATCACCGATGAGGAAATAACTGCTGCCATCAGAGAATATTTTTCCAGGCGGATTCAAACTGAAAAAATAAAGGCTGAAAATCTCCGAAATTTGGAACAATTGAAAACCTGGCTGCGCCATAATCACGTGGAACTTACTGACAGGCCTCTGGAGGTAGATCATCTTTGTCTTTATTATGAAAAGGAATGCAATGCAAAACTTGCTGTCTGGCTGCAAAAATATGCGATGATTCGGGCACAGTTGGAAAAAGATGGATTGCCGCAGAATCCAGACATCATCTATTATATTGTCTCGAGATTACTCCAGGGATCACACGAAGACTATATGAAGGCGATGAAAGAATACTATGCCAATTTTCAAAAAGTATTTCCTCCTGAAGAGAATAAGAAACCTCCCATAGCCGTGTTGAAACTCGGTTCAGGCGCTTCCATTACTGTCAAGAATCCTCCCATGTCCCCCGGGATGCTTTGGTCCGGAGGAGGCAGTTTTGCAGAACATGGCGTCGATCAGCCGTGTGATCCAGCCCAGGTTTTTGGTCCATTTGATGTCTCAGGAGGGGCCAAAGCGAAGGCAGTGATAAAGGGCAGTCCACCGGTTCAACAAACATGGTCTCTCTATAACTGGAACTCATCGATGCGCGTATATTTTACCCAGAAAATCGGGAAATCTTTCGGAAAAGAACAGGAAATTGCTGGATTATCCGGTCAGAATGAAGACTCGGATTTGCAGCAGGAATTTGATATTCCAGGGGCAGGGAAGATCAGGATTGTGATTGGAGCTCCGGCTGGAAGCGGACCGTTGTCCGGCGCTTGTTTTGGACAGGGATACAGCGCATCCCTTGAAATCCTGGCCGCTAAGAATGATTCAGTTGCATCCGCCGGTGAGAATTTTAATGCGGGAGATAAACTGACCACATCAAACAGTCCGGCAGTTTTGGTTTTAGAAGACGGAACGAGACTGACCGTTCAAAGGGAGTCTGCAGTTTCATTTGATATCGATGCGTCTGGCATGCCGGTTGTGCGGTTGGAAAAAGGAAGAATTCGGTTTACCAGCCCTGATCAGGGGGGTAAACCGATTGTGGTAAAGGTTGGCGACAACAGGATCGTTCGCAACGGAACTGATTTTTTCGTAGTCAGTTATGTTTCAGACTGGGCGAATGAGCATACTGTGCATGTCTATAATGGAAGTGTCACGGTTACTTTTCCGGATGGGACACAAACCGCTGTCGACACAGGAAAAATGATTAATCTGGATTCTGGGGTTGTTATGGATTTTCCTTTGGGAAACAGCGAAACGACGAATTACCATGGATTAAGACCATGGGATATTTTCATCGGTGATGATATCCCTGAACCAGCCGGGATGGTGAGCGGACCATCCGAATCAGATCCTTTAGACCATGACTGGATCTGGCAGGATCCCGGTTATAACGCAACGATCCAAGTGACAAATAACGTTACTGAGATTGATGTTCCGCATGGCGACTGCATTGGGGCTTATTGTGATAACGCTCCGGTTTTTATGCATAAAGTGACCGGTGATTTTGACCTTCAGGCACGAGCGTTGGTAATTGGACCCAATGACCGATGGGTGACACTGGACTTCATGATTTATGCTCCTGAATCGTTTTTTGGATTTCTCGCAGGACAGGTTCCTGAAGATTCATTGTTCGCTCATACGCTCCAGATTGGCAGCGGCTGGCGCCGGGAAGGAGGGCGGAGCGTATTGCGAATATTTAATGATATTAATTCAAATAGCAGTAAAGAGATTCAGGATTTACCGGTATTGCTACGGATGACCCGCCGTGGAGATATCTTTAACACGTATTGGAGTATCGATGATGGCGTAACCTGGAATCTTTCATCAAGGACGCAAACCAATGCGCCAGAAACTTTATATACCGGATGGACTTTTATCTATGGCGGACAATGGCCGGGCGAACCGGCTGTTGCAAAAGGCACACTGTCCGAGATCAGCCTGATCAGCGGACCTCTAAATTCTTTTCCACAGGCTGCATGGGATGTTGTTTCCAGTCAGGGAAGTGTTGAAATCATTGATAAATCCACCGTAAATTTAAAACTGGATGGGTCTGTTTTCGGAGAGGCGAGCGCATATTTAGGCGAAATATTATCCGGAGACTTTGAGCTGATCGCTTCGTATAAAACTGAAATGCCGGAACACCAGCCCGGGGAAAGTCGTGCTTTCTTTATGGCAGTAGAAAATGTTGAAGGGATTCCTGTCAATGGGGTGTTAGACAAATTTAAACGCATCAGTGTCGGTGCATTCCAGACGGATTATGGCCATAAGTATGAAACAAAGATTGATTATAAACATATCCGGGAAGTATCCTGGAACGTGATGGATGCTATCGGGGATGAAGGCAAATTACGTTTGTTACGCAAAGCGGGTGTGATTACTGCTTATATTGATGTGAATGGTGAATGGATTCAAATTGACAAAGGGTATATCGAACAAATTTCTGAGCCTGTTGTTCCTGTTTTTCAAGTCATCAATACAATCAATGCAGCTATCCTGACACCGCTTGAAGTGACGTACAAAATTGAAAAATTGACCAGGGACGATATGCCGGAAAACGAAGTTCAACAGCCATCGAGCTCCGAAATGAGAGCCGATTCAACCGAGGCTCAAGCTTCTGCAAAGGCTCAGATAGCGGAAGTCGCGCAGACAACTTCGGATCAGTCTGTAACGAATCCCGTCGAACCTTCCCCTTCACCAGAAGTCGAGCAGTGGTTTACGGATGATTTTTCAACAGAAACGAATAACTGGAAAATCGTGTCAGAATTGTCGAATGGTTCATTTTTCAGAGAGAATGAAGCGCTCGTTTTTGAGATTGCAAAACCAAATAAGTATGTTTCGGCAGAAGTCCCCTGGAATTTTACCGGGCTTTTTATGAATACCACGATTTCTGTTGATGTAAAAGTTGAGACGCCTGGATTGGGCGGTTTTGGCTTTTTCTGCCGGGAGAATGATCCTAATAATTTTTATTCGGTGACGATCATTCCGGATGCTGCGGGAGGTGGAGTATATCGTTTCTACAAAAAAGCAGCTGGAAACTCTTTGTATCTGACAGACTGGATTCAGACGGATGCATTATATGGTGGTGAAATCACTGAAAAAATTACCTTTTCTTGTAAGGGAAGTAACCTCATTTTAGAAATCAATGGACAAAAGGAAGCAGAAATCTCGGATTCTGACCTCGGTTTTGGTAAAGCTATCCTATTTGCTGTATCAATGGATGAGGTGGACGAAAAGAATCCTTATCGGATCGCTTTTGATGATTTCAAAGCAACAGTACCTTGAGCTCCCCAGCATTTCGAAATTTGGAAAAGCCTTTTGAAAAAAAGAAAGAAATGAGTTGTTCTTATGGTTTTGTGCTCCGCTCAAAACCATAAGAACAACAAAGAATTCTTTTCATATTTCGAATTTCTGGTATTTATGGAAAAGTAATGAAATGAATGAGAAAATAATTGATTGGTTGTTAGAAGAGGAAAATCCATCCGTTCGCTATGCGGCATTGACTTCTTTATGCGGATTTTCAGCAGAGGATCCCGAAGCAAAATCGGCACGAAACGCAATTATGGAACAAGGAATTGTACCGAAAATTTTGCAGCGACAAAATGCGGATGGATCCTGGGGAATACCGGAAAGATTTTATGATGACAAGTATGAAGGATCATCCTGGATGCTGCTTATCTTGGCCGAGTTGGGTGCAGATGGAGCGGATGAGCGAATAAAGGCTGCCTGCGAATTTATTCTCCAACACGCTTATCATCGAGAAAGTGGCAGTTTTTCCCATAAAGAGAGCGCCCAAACGAAATCCGGTTTGTTCGGCGGAATCATTCCCTGTTTGACCGGCAATATGGTTTACGCATTGATTCAATTTGGATATTTGAAAGATGAGCGGATTCAAAAAGCGTTGGATTGGATCTGTCGTTATCAGCGAACAGATGACGGAGATCCGCGACCGCCGGTTGATCCGTTTATCGAAAGATTCTCGGCATGCTGGGGTTTGCATTCCTGTCATATGGGTGTCGCAAAAACACTGAAGGCGTTAGCAGTAATTCCTCAGAACGATCGGAATGAAGCGGTTGCAGCGAAGATCGATCAGCTCACTGAGTATTTTCTGATACACCATTTGTATAAAAAGAGCCATGATGTAAATTCGATTTCCAAATCAGGGTGGCTGAAATTTGGCTTTCCGCTGATGTATCAGACGGATGTGCTGGAGTTGCTCGGAATTTTTGCGGATTTACATATCAGCGATTCCCGACTGGAGGACGCCATCGCGGTTGTCGAAAGCAAACGCTCTGAAAATGGGACATGGCTGATGGAGAACTCTTACAACGGGAAAATGCTTATTTCGATCGAGCATAAAGGAAAACCTTCCAAATGGATTACTTTGAAGGCGATGAAAATTCTGAAGACGTTCAAAATTTGAAAACAATTTTATTCATGTTCGACAAGATTGTTAAAAACGATGAAAACCCGAATCAATATGGTAAGTTTGTTTGTTGAAAATATGCAGATCATGCTTTCCTCGAAGATAACTGATCCGGAAAAGAATCTGATTGAAATTACCTCCTGGAACCTGCCATAGCTGTGATCTAAGAATATTTGCAGTAATTCTTTTCATATTTCGAACAGCAGATGAAAGAAATTACACATCCGATAATGAAAATTGAATTCTATTTTCATAGGAATTACTGATTATGTGATTTTCCTAAAGATTGATGGAATCGTGGTGACGATTTTCCATCTTTTTTTGGCTGCGCCGCAGATGGTGCAGGATAAAAAGCGATTCATGTCATTTTGTTTTAATCAATGTAAAAATTGTACTCAGTTCAAAAATATACATAGTATAATAATGAACGAAGTTCAAATATTCGACGATGACCGATGTAGTTTCTTTAAAACAATAGTCTGTCATCGAAATTACAATTTTCTATTTGGCTTAAGGAGACCAATGAACCAGCCCGCTATGAATCGGATGGATCGGAAGAAAGAGGAAATGAGGAACCGAATTATTGATTCCGCGATCAAGCTTTTTGATCGATTTGGAATCGATGAAGTGACCATGGATCAGATTGCGGAACAGGCTGACGTTGCGAAAGGGACACTTTACAATTATTTTTCGTCGAAGGATACGGTTATCGCAGCGTATATTCAAAGATCCTTCAACGATCATGATCGAGAGCGAATTGAAGCATTTCGGAGGCTTCCAAATACAGAAGAACGGTTGTCTTTTATATTGATGCTGTTGATTCAGGGCATAGAGAGGCAAAAAGAACTGTTTGAAAAATATATGCTGTTTCGCATGCGTCTGACGCTTTCGTTTTCACCAATAAGCAGCGAAATGGAAAGCGGTTTGTCCAGCCTGATTGAGGAGATTATTCGATTGGGCAGGGATGAAGGGGATATCCGAACTGATCTGCCTGCGGATATGATTGTTGGATTTGTGGAGTATATATTAATCGCAGCCATTAAACCGTATTATCTTCAACCAGAAACATTCGATCCAAAAGCCATTGTAGATGCGTGCATAAGTCTTTTTATCAACGGATCAAAACCAAAAAAATCAGAAAAGATATGATTTTGAGACTTTAATTTCGGAAAATATGGAGAAACTTTTCTCTTTTCTATACGAAAAGCCTGCCAAATCAGCAATTCGAAATATGGATATGCTTTTCGAATAAAAAGAGAAAACTTGTTTTTATGTAATGTTTGGAATCGCTGTTACTAAAATTTTAAAATGCAAATTTTGGAGAGAAAGAAAATGTCCAGTCTTAAAAGTAAATTGATTCTCTGGAGTATTCGCAACCGACACCTGTTCAAGTATCCGTTCAGACGAGAGATCGTGACACAGAATTCTTCGATTGAAAAATTCAGAGCGGAATGTTTGGAGGGCGCAAAGAAATACAGTTGTGTTCCTGATAATCTTTGTGTGGAATCCGTGGAAATCCCGGGTAATCCTCCAGTATATGCCGAATGGATTCATCCAATCGGAGTCTCCAAGATGCCATCTGCAGGCACCAAAGCGATTTTTTACACTCATGGTGGAGGATATGTCAGCGGTAATTGTATGGATCACCGTAATCATGTGATGAAGTTTGTGATGGATACCGGTATCAGTGCGCTGCTGTACGATTACCGATTGGCTCCAGAGAATCCATTTCCCGCCGCAATGGAGGACACACTGACCGCCTATCGCTGGCTGTTGAATCAGGGTGTGCAATCTTCCGATGTGATTGTCGTCGGTGAATCTGCCGGCGGCGGATTGTGCCTGGCAAGTCTGCTGGCTTTTCGGGACGAAAAGTTGGCAATGCCTTCTGCCGGTGTTGCTCTGTCTCCCTGGACAGATCTGAAATGTACCGGAAAATCCTACCAGAAGAACATGTACAAGGATATTTCAACACTTGGTTCATGGGAAGTCTGGAGCAAATACTATTATGGTTCATATGATCCGGGAAATCCATGGATTTCCCCATTGTATGGCGATTTGAGCAATCTACCGCCTGTCATGATTGTTGTAGGTGATCATGAAATTCTGCTCGATGATTCATTAAGTTATGCTGAAAAAGCAAGGAATTCAGGTACAGATCTAACACTGCGTGTTTGGCAAGATATGGTGCATTGTTTTCCACTATTTTCTCCGCTGTTTTCGGAAGCTACCCAAGCCTGGAATGAAATTATCCAATATATTCGCAATAAACTTTGTGTTACTGCTCAATAATCAAGTTTTTATTTTCAATAAGATATGAAGCTTTTTTCAATTGCTTCATTTGGAACACAATCCTATTCATGAAATTCCTTCTTGATTTAAGAATTCTATTTTTTTTTATGGATGGATCTCGTAACAACATATACTTCTTTGTATATTTCGAATTACTGGCTAAGATTACGCTATCGGTAAGAGATAACTCTAAAGTGATAAAATATTTCTGTACGCCTGAATCTATGAAGCCCCTATCAATATGTATCAACGAACAAGGAGGATACCATAATGTTGAACAACCCTTCCAGCCCGGTCTGTGGCGCTATGAATGGAACTGAGAGAAAAAAAGCTCAAATTTACATTGGTAGTGAATACGGAACTTTAAAAGAAGTGATTGTCGGTGAAGCCAATGGCCTCAATCCATCGATGCAGGCGAAATGGCTGCAAGAAGCACTGAAGGTGTTGCCGGAAGCAGAACAAAAGATTGCTATCAAAAACGCCGGAAAAAGCTGGAATGAGTGTGTTGTGGATGATCAGAATGGCATTACGGAATATGATCTGATTAAGGCCGAAAATGACGAATTTGTTGGAATTCTCACAAGCCTTGGTGTAATTGTTTATCGTCCGACACTCCTCAGCAAACAGGATGTGGAAAAACTCTATGGCAGCGAGGCATTGATTAACGGATACTCTCAGGATTTTCCTCGGGACAACCTGATCATCATTGGCAGCCATGTGATTGAAGCGAATTTGCGCACACCGTTGCGAAGAACAGATATTGAAGGGTTCCGATCCTTGCTAATGGAAAAATGTCGTGTACCAGAAGTTAAATGGGTGGCGATGCCGCATATGCCATTACTGGGAGATTATTCCAACGATTCTCCATTACTTGAAGGTGGCGATATCATCGTATTGGATAAAACAATACTGGTCGGCAATTCGGCAAACCTGTCAGTTGGCTCGAATCAAATTGGCTACGAATGGCTGAAAAACTATCTGGGCAGTGATTTTGATGTAATCAGGGTGCCCCTTAGCGAGAATGTTCTGCATTTAGATTGTGCTTTATCCGTTCCGCGAAACGGGCTGGCAATCATCTGTCCTGAGGCATTTACAGAAGGTATTCCGGAGATTTTGAAGAATTGGGATCTGATTAAAGTGAACATGGAAAAACTTCCATACCTTGTCGTGAATGGATTTCCAGTAGATGAAAATCATTACATCATGGGTTATAACGAAAAAGAAGATAATTCTGAAATCAGAGAAGCCCTAACAAAACGTAATATTCATGTTTATCCGATATTTTTTGGTGCACATAATGCTCAAGGCGGCTCTTTACGGTGTGCAACCCAGGCACTCTTGCGAGAAACCTAAAGCCTGACTACTACTGCTCATTCATTTGGTTTTATTCAATAAAATTCACAGCTTCTTCAATTGATTCACTTAGCAAAACTATCTGATCCACGGTATTCCTTCTTAATTCGGGTTTACCATTTTTTTGATAGGTTGATCCTGAATCAAAAAAAAAGGAACTTCATTCCTGGGAAGGGAAAAGAGCCGCTCTTCACTCAACATGCTCGGCAGATAAGCGTAAACATGAAATCATGTTATTAAATCATTCAATTCAATAATTTTATGTTTTGACTTGCCTTTAGAATCAATCGCAAAAATAACACAACAACGAATTTTCTCTCTCTATTCAAAAAGCATCTCCACATATCGAATTGCTGCTGGGCAAATATTTTGTTTTTATTTTTGAAGGATATAATTGTTATTAGAAGTATGGAAAAATAATTCATGTTACAGGAGTCTGGATCAATGAATTATTCAAAATCCAACAAGAAGACGTTCCGGTTTAATTTCTGGCAGGATCGTTTTTGGGTCTGGTTTCTATTATTCCCAATTGGAATAGCCTGCTGGATTTTTCCAATTTATTTTTATTTTAAATTTCAGATTGATATTTCTCCAATTCCTTACTTTTTTATGATCCTAATTTTTGTTGGAATTCCCTGCTATCTGGCTGGATGGATTTTCATTTATAAGATAATGGTATGGTTTTATACCCGAGTGGTGATTGATGAAGATTGGATTGTCATGCGCCATCCGGTGCGACTTTTTCCGATAATTCCGAAGATCTGCAAGTTATATATTCCCAAAATTGAGCATGTCGATTACAGTTCATCTTTAGGCTTGGGATTTGTTTTTGTATTTTATTATCGGAATCAAAAACGCCTTGTAGATCGTTTTCTGCTGCCGAATTTTCGCTTTGATCATGAATATGGAAAAATGATCATCCAGATTCGACAAAAAGTTGATCCGGAACAGGAAAAATTTGATCACGCTGAACGAATTAAGACTGCCTTAATCAAAACAGCCATCGAAGAAAATAATTACAAAAAGCAAACGAAGAATAAAACACATGTGTTCCTGCAGTCTCTCTTGAAATGGATGGAAACGGTTTTAGTAAGTTGGATCTGTGTTTCAAATGTCTGGATTATTTATTCGGTTTTTCCAAAAAATCCGACAGCTCATTTTACAGCATTCGGGATTGGTGCATTACTCGTGTTATTAGGCCAGATCGGTCATTTTCCGATTCTCGGACAGCTTCTGCTTTG
Organism: Flexilinea sp.; assembly: GCA_026645735.1. Lineage (GTDB taxonomy): Bacteria > Chloroflexota > Anaerolineae > Anaerolineales > Anaerolineaceae > Flexilinea. The sequence continues at coordinate 11,165 of JAPKMT010000008.1, read as the reverse complement.
GGTTTTTGGAAAGAATATTATCGTTTTTATTTTAGATTCCATTTTCCAAATCCAGGCCGATATCCTGTTTTTGAAGGCACCTGATTGGGCTAACAGTTTTTTTACTTTTTTCAATATAAAACCATTGGATACCTCCATTGTGAATTATCTGTTTATTCCAATATTTCTTCTGTCCATTATCCTCTCACTTCAGGAAATCACACGTCGAAAAAAATCAACACAACTGAGATAAGTTCTGTATATTGGTTGAGACGCTTATCAGAGGATGAAACTTTGGCGGGTGTCTGCAGGAAGTTTTTTTGATGGATAACTCCCCTGGAATTAAAGAACCGGCCAATTTATATTTTTTTATAAGGCGGGAAGCAAGAAGAGAATGGTATTATCAGAGATTTTTTTTACGGATTTGTGCAAGCTGTTCTGCCAGTAAACCCAGCATCAACGAGATGATTCCGGTTGTGATGATCAGCATTGCAACGGTGCTGAGTCCGTTACCTTGCAGAAAAAATGGGATTGCCCATAAAATCCCAACCAGAATGGCTGCAATTCCGATCGGGAAAAATATACGCATCGGATTCAGAACCATAATAATATTTAAGATTTGCATCATCGTTTCAAAAGCAGTCATGGTATTGATGGTACTGGTACCCAGTTTTCGGGACTCAGTTTTGATCGGGATTTCAATTACAAGATGTTTCTGCTGCAAAAAAACAAGCGTCATCACTTCAGAAAAAGCCATGCTGTCCGGGCAGAGTTTTAAATACTTTTGAGCCAGCTGTGTATCATATAATTTCATACCGCTGTTCAAATCCTGTACCGGTACTTTCATCATCAATCTTGCTGTGCCTCGGATGATTTTTTTACCAAGAGAACGATAGGATTCCTGGAAAGCTTTGTTTTTGTCAATTCTTTTTCCGATCACCAGATCAGCATCGATTGCATTGCGGGCTTGTAACAAAGAATCGATATCTTCCACACGATGTTGTCCGTCTGCATCAATTGTCAATGCATATTTCGTTTTTGTATTGGACAGTCCTGTTGCCAACGCACCGCCATAGCCGCGATTGACTTTATGTGTGAGGATCGTCATTCCGGGCCATGAATTCTGACAATGGTTCAAAATTTCCCTGGTCTTATCGGTTGAGGCATCATTGATCGCGATCAAATTAAAATTTCGTTCTTTGCAGAACGTAATAACTCTTGGAAGAAATTCCTGCAGTGACAATTCCTCATTGTAGGCAGGAATAATGATCGTAAGTTCCGGTTCTATTTGCATGCTTTGATCATAATTGAATTTTTTCGAAATGGCAACGAAATCAGCGATTCGAAGTATGGGAAAAAAATTGTTGTTGTGGTGTTTTTTACGCTTTGCGCAAAAACACCACAACAACATATTCTCTTTCGCTATTCGAAAAGCATGTCCAGATTTTTGTTTCAACAAAATTCCGGCGATAAATAATCACATATTGACTAATCAATAATTGAGTAATAAAATGCAATAAGAAAAAAATGGCTGTTGTTCTAGAAAAGCTTTCCACTATCTATTCAATAATTCAACAATTCTGGTCAGTAAATCTGTGTTTCGGATGAAAAGAAAATAAAAATGTACCAATGGACTCCACACTCAATCCGATTGCTGCGCGATGCATCGGAATATTCTGATTATTATAAAAAACTGGCAGAGAGAATTTCCGTGTATCTCTGGAGTGGTGTCCGGATCTGTGATGCAGGTTGTGGTTTAGGCTACCTAAGTCTGGAACTGGCAAAATACGCCGCATCCGTTACAGCCATAGATCGTTCTGAAAAAGCTTTGGAAGTATTATCTGAAAATATTCAAAAATTAAAAATTTCAAATATTACACTCCGTTCTGGAAATATTTTTAAATGTCCTCCAACATCTCGATATGATGCCATGGTTTTTTGTTTCTTCGGGAATACTGAGGAATCCTTGGCAATTGTCAGAGAACAATGTGAAGGAAAAGCAATACTGATAAAGAAAGACTATGATGAGCATCGTTTTTCAATCGGACCTCATTTATTACACCATTATTCTTTTGAAAAAACTTGCTGTGATCTGGATGAAAAAAAAATTTGCTATCAGAAAGAACGCTTTTCACTGCATTTCGGTCAGCCGTTTCACAGTCTGGAAGATGCTGTACTTTTTTTTCAAACCTACAGCCAGGATGATCATCCGGAGCGAATCGATGAAGACATGGTTAAACACAAACTGATAGAAGATCCTTCAGGAAAATACTCATATTATTTGCCATCTGAAAAGCGACTGGGTTTGATCGTATTGGATTCAGAGGATATTCCTGATGAATTTTCTATCCATGAAAAGACTATCGATACATGATCGTTAAAGATGGCTACCCTGAACGCAGTACTGGAGTAATTGGATGGGGTAATCCGAAATTGCGCATAGATAAATAAAAGAATTGGTCTGCCATCGTCAGTTCAATTTTTTACGAAGGGATATTTAAGCATGAGGGAATTGTTTTTAGCATTACAGGAAGCGCTTTCGAATGGAAAAAAAATAGTTTTATGCAGCATCATTGCTTCGAGCGGATCGACACCGCGTGGTGCGGGTGCAAAAATGATCATCTATGATGATGGAACAACGCTTGGAACCATTGGAGGAGGCGCTGTGGAGCACGCTGCAAACCTGATCGGTCTGGAGGTTCATCATTCACGGAAATCTTTCACCAAAGCATTTACGCTTGCTCCCAACCAGGTTGCGGATTTGGGGATGATTTGCGGTGGTGATGTTAAAGTCTATTTTCAGTTTTTTTCATCTGACAATCAGGATCAACTGAGATTAATCCGGAGGATTAATGATCTGTTGGAAAAGAATGTTGATTCCTGGCTGATCACAGAAATTCATGAAGAATCGGTCTGGAACATGAATCTCTTTGACCGCCAAAGCGCCACTTTTTTTTCACAGACGGAATACCCACAGGATTTCCAGAAAAATTTTATACAGCAAGCAGTTCTCATACTGGGAGATCCGACTTATTATGTTGAGCCACTCTCTCAGAGTGGATTTGTCTATGTGTTTGGCGGAGGGCACGTGTCTCAGGAGCTGGTTCCGGCGATTGCGCGTGTCGGATTTCGACCGGTTGTGTTTGAAGATAGGGAACAATTTTCTGACCTTTCGTTGTTTCCAGGCGCTGTGAAAACCGTTCAAGGGAATTTCCAATGTATCTCAGAAAAAATCATGATCACGGATACGGATTATGTCGTCATCATGACACGCGGCCATCAGGCTGATTATCAGGTTCTGGAACAGGCCCTGCGTACACCTGCATCGTATGTCGGTGTGATCGGGAGTCGTCATAAAATGGCTGCAACCCAATCTCGTCTCAGGGAAGATGGCATCAGTGAAGCGGATATAGCACGCATTCATAATCCAATTGGACTGCCTATTCTGGCGGAGACACCTGAGGAAATTGCGATCAGCATTACGGCAGAACTGATTTTACACAGGGCGCAGCATAGAAATCGAGATTTGTTGTTTTCTCATGAAGAAATGTTTAAGGTCTCGTAACGATCATGGACAAAAAAAAGCATCTGCTGATCACCGGAAAAATCGGCTCAGGAAAATCGACTCTGATTTCTAAGATTCTGATCGCTCAGAATGAACCTGTGTATGGTTTTTTTACAAAAAAAGAAAAACCGGATTCATCCGGAATTTGCCATGTGTACATACACGATCCAAACCAGCCAAGAAAATATACGAAGGAAAATTGTGTCGGAGTATGTACGATCGGCGGTTCGATCGGTTTCTCAAATATTTTTGATCATCATGCGTTTCTGTTGAACAACATTCCTGAAGGCAGTCTGGTTGTAATGGATGAATTGGGCACGATGGAATCGGAAGCATCCTTGTTTTGTAGTGCAGTTCTGTCGATATTGGATGAAAATTTCCGTGTGATTGCCAGCCTGAAGTGTAAAGATTCTCCATTCTTGAATGCCATTCGGAATCATTCCGGAGCTAAGCTTTATTCTATCAATACAGAGAATCGGGAATCCTTGTATAAAGATATTCTGCAGGATCCGGAATTAGGATTTTTCTTCAATCGAGTTAGAAAACTAACTACTTAAAGTATTTATGTAAAGTTGGAGCTGCTCAAAATATTGTTCGAGAGGAATTTAATTCGTGGATCAGGAACGAAAAACCCTTTATTTCACATCGGTTAATTTGATACTGATCGCAGCGCTTTTGGCTGCTATCATCATTTCATTTATGCTTGGCCGCTATCCGGTATCCCCAAAAGAATTGCTGGGAATTTTGTTTTCAAAAATAATCCCGATCGATCCTTTTTGGGAAAATAAGATGGAAACTGTTGTCTTCAATATCCGTCTGCCTCGAATTGTGATGGCTTGTCTGGTCGGCTGTTGTTTGTCTGCTGCCGGAGCTGCTTACCAGGGAGTTTTCCAAAATCCAATGGCGGCTCCTGATATTTTAGGCGCGTTATCCGGCGCTGCTTTTGGGGCGGCTTTGGCAATTTTATTTAACGCTTCCAGCAAGCTGATTACGATTTCTGCATTTTTGTTTAGTCTGCTCACGGTTTTTCTTGTCTATTTCATCAGTTTCCGTGTCGAAGGGAAGAAAGCAATTGGATTAATCCTTACAGGAATCATGGTCAGCTCGCTCTTTTCTTCCGGGACTTCGTTTATTAAACTGGTCGCGGATCCAAATGATCAACTGCCGTCGATTACGTATTGGTTGATGGGAAGTCTTTCCGGAACAACCAAGAAAGATGTTCTTTTCGTCATCATTCCTATGTCGATGGGGTTAATCCCGCTGTACCTGCTGCGCTGGAGAATCAATATCTTGACATTGGGCGATGATGAGGCGCGTACCATGGGTATCAATGTTCAATTGCTTCGTCTGGCTGTCATCCTTTGTTCCACGTTGATCACTGCGGCCAGTGTTTCTGTCAGCGGAATGATTGGCTGGGTCGGACTTGTGATCCCTCATTTTTCACGGAAAATTGTCGGAAATAACTATAAACATCTGATGCCCGCGTCGATGACTTTAGGTGCTATCTTCTTGCTGGTAGTCGATAATTTTTCCAGGAATCTGCTTCCCACAGAAATTCCTCTGGGTATTCTGACAGCTTTTATCGGAGCTCCCTTTTTTATTTATCTCCTGACCAGAAAGGGGGATTCATTTTGAGTATCGTTGTCAAAGGATTAAGTTTTTCTTACGATCAGCGCATTGTCCTGAATCATATTGATTTTTCCGCTGAAAAAAGCCAATTTCTTTCCATCTTGGGCCCCAACGGTGTTGGCAAGAGCACGCTATTTCGCTGCATTCTGGGATTGCTGAGTGGTTACAACGGTGAGATTCTACTGGATGACGAAAACATCCGCAAGTTGTCTGCCAGAGAAATGGCAAAACGAATTGCCTATATTCCGCAAATCTATTATCCGTCGTTCAATTATTCAGTTTTTGATATGGTTTTGATGGGGACAACGCAGCAGATCTCCGTGATGGCAAGTCCAGGAAAGAAACAGATTCAGCGGGCGGAACAAGCCTTGCAGCGTCTGGGAATCGAACATTTGCGGGATCGCGGTTTCACAAAAATCAGCGGTGGAGAACGGCAGTTGACGGTTATTGCGCGTGCACTGGCACAGGATGCGCATATTCTGATTTTAGATGAACCGACGGCCAGTTTGGATTTCGGTAATCAGATAAAAGTTCTGACGCAGATTAAATCATTGGCAGAGGAAGGTTATACCATCATTCAGTCCACGCATAATCCGGATCAGACATTTCAATTTTCTGACAGAGTATTGATCCTAAAGGAAGGGAATGTACTGGCATACGGACGTCCTTCAGAGATTATCAGCCGGCAAATCATTCAGGAACTGTATGATGTGGAGATCGATGTCTTGAGTCTTTATCAGGATGCTGTTCGTGTTTGTATTCCACGATGTGTGATTCAGAATCAATCAGGTGAAATCCGTTGAGATCAATTGGCAACGATTTCAGCGTTAATGGATATGCCAAAAAAGGATACAGGCAAATGAAAAAGAAGTTACTTTGGTTTTTATTGGTATGTATGATCTCTTTGTCGGTGAGTGTCGTATGTTCAGCGGAAGGAGGATCGGGAGATCAATCCATTGTCATTTTTACCGACTCTGTTGGACGGCAGGTTGAAGTCCCTGCAGCGATCAATCGAGTGGCAGTCTCCGGTCCGCTGGCTCAAATTGTCTTATTTGCTCTGGCGCCCGATAAACTTGTCGGAATTGCGACTGATTGGACGAAAGAAGCAGCGCAATATTTGGATGATAAATATTATCAGCTTCCGGTCTTGGGTCAGTTGTATGGCGGAAAAGGTGAGATGAATCTGGAAGAACTGCTGCGCGAGAGCCCGCAACTGGTTATTGATGTTGGAGAACCGAAGAAAACAGTTGTGGAGGATCTGGATAAATTACAGAACCAGACTGGACTGCCTTTTGTTCATGTGACGGCTACCATTAATAATATGGCTGATGCCTTCCGGATGTTGGGAAAACTCCTGAATATGGAGGATGAAGCGGAAGAATTAGCTGCCTATTGTGAAGAAATATTATCAAAAACAAATTCGATTTTGGATGCTGTCGGTGAAAACGGAAAAGTCAACTTGCTCTACTGTCTCGGCGCCGAAGGACATAATGTCATAGCGAAAGGTTCTTATCACGCGGAAATTATGGACTTGTTATCCAACAACCTGGCAGTTGTGGATGATCCTTCCGCGAAAGGGACCGGAAATGAAGTGGATATGGAACAGGTCCTGATGTGGAATCCGGATGTGATTCTTTTCGATCCGGACAGCATCTACGAGACTGTGAAAGAGAAAGAAGAATGGCAGCATGTGAAAGCCATCCAAGATGGTAAGTACTATGAAGTACCTTTTGGTCCGTATAACTGGATGGGATTTCCTCCGTCTGCGCAGCGATTCCTTGGGATGATATGGATGGCACAATTATTGTATCCGGACATTGCGAATTACGACCTATACACGGAAATTGCCCGTTATTATCAATTGTTCTATCATAGTGATTTAACAGCGGAACAATTTGAGGCGCTGGTTGCCAATTCGATTCCAACTTCACAGCAATCTGAATAGAAACGGATTGGCAACGAAAATAAAAAATGCCGTTCATTCGAACGGTATTTTTTTTGTGCGCTGGGGGGGACTTGAACCCCCATGACTTGCGTCACATGGCCCTCAACCATGCCTGTCTGCCAATTCCAGCACCAGCGCATTTGACTTTCGCATTTAGCTTTTGTATTATAATCATCTACGCAACATTGTCAAGGACATTGATGCTGTCTCAGTGATTCGAATTATTGATTTTGCCTTTCGAATTGAGAGAGGAAACTGAATGTTATGCTGGTGTAACGCTTCGCCTGGTACCAGCACAACAACGAATACATTCCCTCCATCCCGCGAATTGCTGAGGCTATCAGAGATTGATTTCCTGAGAAAATATCGCGATTATTCTTTTCTCCGGCTCAAAAAAATTGACGATACAGTTGTCCGATAGAAATGCAGCAGCTCGAAATTTGACAGGTTTTTCGGTTAAATAAGAGAAAATTTAAAAATTCTCCACACAATTCGAAAGACTGGTGATTTCATGATATTTTTAGATTATCCAGAAAAATTGATAAAATTCAGAAATTATTGATTTGATTTTTAACCAGGAGTGTTCAATGCCAATCGTATTAGATGCAATGGGGAGTGATGATTTTCCAAAACCGGAGATTGAAGCAGCCATTAAATTCTCAAAAGAAACCAGGGAAAAAGTATTTCTGGTTGGGCATCGCGAAAAAATTTTTCAACATGTCAGTGAAAATGACCTGTCGGGATTGCCAATCGAAGTCATCCATGCAGAAGATATTCTGGAAATGGGTGAAAAAGCTGTCAAGAGCGCTCAACAGAAACCAAATAATTCCATGGCTGTGGGGTTACAGCTTGTCAAGGATGGTGCTGCCGGAGGATTTATTACTGCAGGAAATACCGGCGCCGCTATGTTTAACAGTCTGCGTAAACTTGGCAGGATTCAAAATGTAGCCCGCCCCGCTCTTACGACGCTTTTCCCAACCCGCAGCGGCTTTTGCGTTGTTTTGGATATCGGAGCAAATTCAGACTGCCGTCCGGAATACCTTCTGCAATTTGCGATGATGGGATCGATCTATGCTGAAAAGATGCAGAGAGTTTCAACTCCACGCGTCGGTTTGCTGAACAATGGGGAAGAGGCCGGAAAAGGCAATGAGCTTGCTCGTAATGCGTTTGCACTTTTTGAGAATTCCGCCCTGAACTTCATCGGGAATGTGGAAGCCAAGGATGTCTTTGCCGGAAAAGCGGATGTTGTTGTGACAGACGGGTTCACCGGAAATATTTTTTTGAAAACATCCGAAGCCGCTGCAAAAATGATGTCCGATCTGCTGAAAGAAAGTCTGTTATCATCATTAAAAACAAAAATTGGTGCGTTACTGGCGAAAGATGCGTTTAAGGTTCTTAAGGTGAAAATGGATCCCAATACAATCGGTGCCGCACCGCTGCTTGGAATCGACGGGTTATCTTTTGTCGGACACGGTCGTTCCAACAGCACAGCATTATTCAACGGAATGAAACTGGTCAAAGAAGCAATGGATATTCAGCTTGTATCCATCCTTCGAGAGACAATTCAGGAAAAATTATCTTAAGAACAGGATTTTTATATGTATATTTATACTAACGAAAAACGATTAAAAAAGAACAAAAAAATTTCTAAATATTTGACCAGCATTTGTTTTGCAATTTTAGTGGTAGGTGCAGTTGCTGCATTTTCTGAGAAATATTTCATGTATTCTTTTTTTGCTTTGATCATCGGCGTATTCCTTTCTCAGGCATCCATTTCCATGACAACTCGTTGGGGGCGGGAACCCGGGAATAACAATCTGATGAATGTGAAACTAAAAGGATTGAGTGATAATTTCTCCATTTATCATTATATGGATCCGGTCGATCATTTACTGGTAGGTACGGCTGGTGCCTTTATCCTGATGCCTTATTATCAGGGTGGAGTTATCGGTTACGATGAGAAAAAACAACGCTGGACACAGAAAAAAGCCAGTATTTTTATGAAAATGTTCGGGCAAGAATCGCTGGGACGTCCTGATCTGGAAGCATCAGCCAATCTTGAAGCTGTAAAAAAATACTTTGTCAGTCGGGATATTGATTTTCCTGAAGACAAAATTCATCCGGTTCTGATTTTTCTGGGACCGAAAGCGCAGCTTGATCCGGAAGCAAATTTCAAGTATGACACTATTCAATTGGATAAATTGAAAGAAACAGTGCGAAAATATGCGAAGGATGAACGGCTTTCGACAGAATTTATTGATGAAATTACCGATAAATTGCCGCTGGATGATATTGAGTGAAGTAAGAATTCAATAATTTGCATCGCAAAATAAAAAATAGAGATGTCTTTTTCCCAATGCGGATAAACGACATCTCTATTTTTTTAACGTCTTTTATGGGGCATGGAGATTGTTTCGTCTCTCTGTGGCTCGCAATGACAAACTCCGGCGTGGTGTGGTTCGGCAATGATTCTTTGCTGTACTTGCAGCAGATGACATGGAAGAAAGACACTGTAACCGAAGACTGAGAAAGACCATGGCTTTTTTGTTGCATCAGCCGTCATCAGGCGTGTCTGGTAGTAAAGATTGTCGATTAATTATGTCAGATTTGTCCGATAATAGAATTAAAGAAAGACTTTAACGATAACAAATTCGTTTTCTGATGTTTCTGAAATCTCATACCAAAACAGTTAATTTGAAAGGAGGCCGAAACATGAAAAGAATTGGAATTATTTACTTCGAAATAATACTGTTGATTTCTTTTGTTCTCGGATCAATTTCTCTGAATGAAAGTGATCAATCGTTTCCTGACAGCAAAATCACCCAACGTTTTTTTGAAAATGATAATTTCCGTTTTGAAATCCCGAAAGGTTGGGCATTAATGGAAACTGTTTGGGGTGATCGATACAGTCCAAGGAAAAATTATTATGGATTTGAATTGGAGGAAATTGTATCAATTCAAAATTCTGACGTTGCTGGTCAAGGCACAGCCTTCTTTTCAGTAGCCAGTTCCCCGCTTGCAGGGGGAATGGATTTAGCAGATAGGTTTACTGCAGCTTATGAAAAACCTGTTCCTGCAATAAAAAATGTTGAAAAAAAGCTTTATCAAAATGAGGAATATTCAGGTTACGAAATAACCTACGATCGACCGTGGGGAGAACCCTGGTGGCGGTTTCATGATTTATGGCTGGTAAACCAGGATGTAATGATTTATGTCCTTTCTTTTCATACCATACCTGCTGAGTATGATAACAATCAAGAGATAATGAAACAAATTATTAACAGCTTTACATTCTTAAATTGAATCGCAGGTTTTTACGTTTCATTCCTATCTGCCAATTTGCTTTCTTTTTAAAAATATACGTAACAGTCCTTACAACTGAATAAATCGATTTGCAGCAATTCGGAAATCCAAGCCAACTTTCGAATTGCTGTATGATTTCAAAGTTATGTCATTTTCTAACTTCTTGAAATTTGTAATTGTCCAATTTCCTTATTAAATTTGCATTATCAGAAAAAGCACACAGGAAAAAAATGTAGCTGAAAATATTCCTTCCTTTGTTCGGAAAGTAAATCCATATTTCGAATTGCTGGTACCGAATTACCGCACGGTATAAAGGGTGAATATGTTATACTATTGCTTTGGGAATTTATACACAAATACATCATACCTAAATCAAAATCATACATATTGCATGATTAGGGAAAATCTTTGATCAATATATTTCGGTTTTCAAAATTATCTAAAAAAGACAATGGCGGGAAGTGGAATAGTTTTATATTGATGATTTTTTTTTAAAACCGTAGTTTTCTCAAATATTGTATGTACGACCAATAATGAACACGATTATACTTTTGAATTCTAAACGAAATTAAAACGGATTAAATCATGATAAAGAAATATATCGTTGAACTTCTGCTTCTATTCTCACTGGTTTCTGCTCAAACGGTTGAAAATCATTTAGCGAACCCGGTGTGTATCAAAAGAAAATGTTACTTTGCGGGGATCGAAGAATCAAATAAAAATGTTACCCAACAGCCACGAAAA
>JAPKMT010000086.1 GCA_026645735.1 Flexilinea sp. | reverse complement strand
GGGTCTGGCATCCAACACGGATTTCGGCAGTGAGGTCAGCCAGTTCAGAACAGGCATCGCCACACTGCGGAAATGTAAACCGATCTGTTCACTTTCAATCAAGCGTTCAGCGCGTTCGACATCATTGGCTGCGGTCGCATGTTGAAAAGCTTCAAAAAGTGAACCGCAATTTTCAAACCATTCACTGGCATAGGTATGTAGTTCAGAAATTCTCTCCCAGGAATGATTTTGGCCTAAGCGTTTGCGCAAGAGGTTTCTGAATAAATGGTGATACCGGTACCACTGCCTTTCATTGTCCTGGGGAATGATGAAGAGATTAACGCGCTCCAGGTATTCCAGCGTAGCTTTACTGGAAGCAGAAGGGTCCTGCAGAATGGCATCACACAGTGATCCGCACATATGATCAAGAACAGACGTTTTTTGGAGAAAGGTTTGGATATTTTCGGGTTGTCGATGCAGGACCTCCTCTAATAAATAATCCATGACGAATCGATTACTGTCTGTAAAGTTTTGTATGAAACTGTCAGTATCCTGTAAACCCTGCATCGAGATAGCTGCCATTTGCATGCCGGCGATCCATCCTTCAGTCCGGAGTTCCAGCAAATCGATACCTTTTTTTGAAAGGTTCAACTGCATGATGCGATTAAAAAATTCTTCTGTTTCATTATTCGAGAAACGCAGATCAGCAGCGCGTAACTCGACACAATGATTTTGTGCGCGAAGACGCGCCAACGGCAGGTTTGGATCTTCGCGTGAGACAATGACCAGGTGCATACACGGCGGCTGATGGCTAATCAGGAATTCCAATGCATGATCCACCTGTTGTGAATCAACCCAATGATAATCCTCCAGGACAACGACAAATTTTTCCTCGATGGATGAAATGTCATTAATCAGCAGGATCAGTGTATTCTCGATCTGGAGAGGTTGCGGAGATTGAAGGATCGCCTGCAGATTCTGCCCAATTCCCGGTTTGACAGTTTGTAATGCCGCGGCCAGGTATGTGATGAAGCGTGCCGGATCATGATCCCTTTCATCCAGTGACAACCATGCAATCGGTACCTTAATTGTCTCGATCCATGAGCTGATCAATGAGGATTTTCCAAATCCGGCAGGAGCAGAAATGAGCGTAAGTTTGCACCCTGATTGGAAGCTATGATTCAACCGCTCAAGCAGATTATTCCGTGAGACGAGAATACCCCGGGTTGTTGGGACAAATAATTTGGTCAGCAGAATTTGTTCAGACATTTTAATCTATTATATATCGCAGCATAGCAGCAGATGAACATAGATTTTGTAATTCAAAATATGGATGGATCTGTCTTTGCGACCATAAAGAAGCAATCTATTTCCGGATGGCGCTCTTGTTCACCATGTGGCGAGAAAATTGTCCCGTTTGAATATTAATAATTTATTAGAAAATGCGCATGGAGGGGATCAAAATCGAGGATTCTGTTTATAATGGTATCGGAAATACCTTTGGCTGGAGTGTATCCAGCCGTTACACGATGGACCTGTCCGGAACACCCCATAGCGCAATCCATCATCATCATTGAACCAACAGAGGTAAATTTATGGCAAAATCTGATCCAAAAAATAAAAAAGCAATTCCCTTTAAAGCAGAAACCAAACAGTTATTGGACATTTTAATCAATTCGCTGTATTCCGATCGCGACATATTCCTGCGCGAGTTAATCTCGAATGCATCCGATGCCATCACCCGCATCAATTTCGAAATGCTGACCAATCACAACATTGTGGATCCGGATTTCACACCTTCCATCCACATCAAAATGGACAAAGAAGCAGGAACGCTGTTGGTAACGGACAACGGTATTGGCATGAATGCCGAAGAGATGGTTGACAATCTGGGAACCATCGCCAAATCAGGAGCGCGCAGCTTTCTGGAAGCAGCCAAAGACAAGCCGGAAGGGACTGCGAATGACCTGATCGGCCAGTTCGGGGTTGGTTTTTACGCCGCATTCATGATTGCGGAATGGATTGACGTCACCTCCCGTTCGTATCGTCCGGAAGATGCGGCAGCCAAATGGCATTCCAGTGGATCAGGCAGTTTTTCAATTTCCGAGGCAGAAAAAACCAGTCGCGGTAGTGAAATCCTGATCAAACTCAAAGAGGATGCCAAAGAGTATCTGGATGAGTTCCGCCTGAAAGAAATCATTCGCAAACACAGCAATTACATTCCTTATCCGATCTTCGTGGGAGATTCAACAGAACAGGCCAATGCCGAAACCACGATCTGGCGCCAGAGTCCCTCTGATGTCAAGGATGAGGATTACGAAAAATTCTATCAGAGCTTCACCATGGACTTTGACAAGCCCTTGAACAAGCTGCATCTCTCCATTGACGCGCCATTCCAGATGTACGCGCTGCTGTATATCCCTGCCAAACCGGAACGCACGATGTTTTCGCTGCGGAAAGAAGATGGCCTGCAGCTCTACGCGCGTAAAGTACTGATTCAGGATTACTGCACGACGTTGCTGCCGCGCTACTACCGTTTTGTGGAAGGGGTCATCGACTCCGAAGACATCCCGCTCAATGTGACGCGGGAAACAATGCAGGCAAACCGTGTGATTTTAACATTGAAGAAAATTCTGGCCGGAAAAATCACGGATGTCCTGAAAAAATGGGGCACTGAGGAAAAAGAAAAATATGCGGAATTCTGGAAAAAATTCGGCGTGTTCATCTGTGAAGGTATTGTCACGGAGCCGGATGCCAAAGAAAGCCTTGTACCGCTGGTGCGTTATCGTGCTCTGAATCATGGCGATGCGTATATTTCCCTTGCGGACTATGTCCTGGAGATGAAACCTGGTCAGGATAAAATCTATTATGTTTTGGGTGAACATCTGGAAACGCTGCGCAACAGTCCGCACATCGAAAAGTTGCGCAAAAAAGGGTACGACGTCTTGCTGCTGACAGACCCCTTTGATCCTTTTGTCATCACCAATCTGGAAAAGTATCAGGACTTTGCGCTGGTCAACGCTGCGACCGAAAAATTCAGCGACAGCAAAGAAACGGAAACGCAGGAAGAGAAAAAAGAACCCGCGCTGGAACCATCCGTTTCCGAAGAGCTGATCGCGCGCATCAAAGCAGAGCTCGGCGAAGCCATCGCTGACGTTAAAACGACGGATCTGCTGGTCGAATCGCCTGCCCGCTTGGTGGATGCAGACGGGGCGTTATCACCTGAAATGCAGCGCATGTATCAACTGATGCAGCAGGACTTTCAGGCGCCGAAAAAAGTGCTGGAGATCAATCCGGAGCATCCGCTGATTTTGCGCCTTGCCAAACTGAAAGACAGCGATCTGTCCTCAAAAATCATCCATCAGATTTTGGACGGAGCGAAAATCATGGATGGAGAGACACCGGATCAATATGCGATGCTGAATCGTGTCCAGAGCCTGATTATCAGCCTTTTAGATCAAAATTCTGAATAAAAAAGCAAAAAAACAATGAAAAATTCCGGAAAATACCGGAATTTTTCCTTTTTTAATGATTCAAATGTGGTAAAATTGCACTGTTATTAATACAAAGTTTTTTTCAAAAAAAGACGAAAGAACAAATTCAATCAGGAGAATAACAAAGTGAATAAAGAAGTGTTGGATGGTCTTTTCAGACCGAAATCTGTTGCTGTGATTGGTGCATCTGCTACTCCCGGGAAAATCGGGTATTCTGTCGTTGAAGCCTTAAACAATGGAAAATATGAAGGGCCGATCTATCCGATCAACCTGAAAGCAGATGAAATTTTAGGGCATAAAGCATATCCAAGCATTCTTGATCTGGCAGGAAAAGTCGATTTGGCTGTAATCACGGTTCCGGCAAAGTTTGTTCTTGGGTCTGTTGAAGAGTGCGGAAAAGCCAAAGTCAAAGGAGTGAGTATCATCACTTCAGGGTTTGGCGAAGTTGGCGACCATGAAACTGAAAACGCCATCGTTGAAACTGCACACCAATACGGCATGCGCGTTCTCGGACCGAACATCATCGGTTCTCTTTCAAACTCTGATAAATTAAATGCTTCTTTCGCCCCGATGCTCCCGCTTCCCGGCGATGCTTCACTGATTTCTCAATCTGGAGCCCTTCTGATTGCATTGGATGCCGGTACTTACCTGCGCGGCGTTGGTTTTGACAAATTATTCTCACTTGGCAACATGGCAGATGTGGATTTTGCCGATATCATCGAATGGCTTGATCAGGATGAAAAGACAAAATGTATTTCGCTCTACATTGAAGGTCTGAAAGACGGCCGCCGTTTCATGGACGTCTGCAAAAAAGCCAGCAAACCGATCATCGCCCTGAAATCCGGCGTTTCCGCTCATGGCGCGGCAGCAGCGGCCTCCCACACCGGTTCACTTGCCGGCGCAGCCAAAGTTTATGGAGCAGCCTTTGAACAGGCTGGAATCATTCAGGCACAAGACTTAAACAACCTGTTCGACCTGACCCAGGCCTTCGAACTGCAGCCACCGATGAAAGGCGACCATTTGTTGATCGTCACCAATGGCGGCGGTGTCGGAGTTCTGGCAACCGATGCAGCAGAACGTTATGGCATTCCGCTGGAATTCTGCCCGGCTGATCTGCAGGCTGAAATGAAGAATTATATGCCGGAATTCGGTTCCGCAAAGAATCCGGTGGATATCACCGGCGGTGCCGGACTGGAAGGGTACAAGAAGTCCATCGCTTTCGGTCTGCAGCAGGATTGGGTCCATGGTCTGGCAGTGTTGTACTGCGAGACTGCAATGACCAACCCGATGGAAATTGCGCAGGGTATTCTGGAAGCCGTTCATCAGGCGGAAGAAAATGAAGCATCCAAGGGCAAACCGGTGGCAGTATCCTTCGTCGGCGGCGAGCACACTGCCGAGGCGATGCGTTACCTGATCGACCATGGAATTCCGACCTTTGACGATCCGGCACGTGCCGTCAATGTTCTGGGCGGACTGCGCCAGTATGCACGGCTGCAGGAGGCAAAAGCAAATTCCAAAAAAGAAGATGGATTCAAAGCAGACAAAAAGGCCGCTCTGGAAATCATCAAAGGAGCCCGCGCGGACGGGCGCGATGCACTCACCGAAATCGAGGCCAAGGATGTCTTCAGAGCCTATGGCCTGGATGTTACCAGCACACGTCTTTCAAAAACTGAAGATGAAGCCGTTGCGCTTGCCAACAAAGTCGGCTATCCGATCGTCATGAAGATCGTCTCGCCGGACATTTTGCATAAATCTGACGCCGGCGGTGTCAAGGTCAATATTAAAGATGACGCCTCCACACGCGAATGGTTCAATAAAATTATTGCCAATGCCAAAGCCTATAAGGCCGATGCGAACATCCACGGCGTTGCCATTCAGGAAATGGCTCCGTTAGGATCCGAAGTCATTCTCGGTTCCATCAACGACGCAGCATTCGGACCGACTGTCATGTTTGGTCTGGGCGGCATCTTTGTGGAAGTGCTCAAGGACGTTACATTCGCCGTGACCCCGGTCTCCAAGGAACAAGGCTTGAAGATGCAGGCAGACATTCGCGGCGCTAAAATTTTGGATGGCGCACGAGGCGAAAAACCAAGAGATAAAGAAGCCATGGCTACAACCATTGCCCGATACTCTCACATGATCCTCGATCTGCAGGACGAGATCAAGGAATCGGATGCCAATCCGGTGATGGTGTATGAAGATGGCAGCGGTTTGAAAGTCGTCGACGCCCGCATCATCCTGAAGAAGAAATAAGATACGATTAAAGAACAAAAAAAAACCTCCGAAAATCGGAGGTTTTTTTTGTTGCAGCTTTTACCACTCTTGCATTGAACTGAAGCTTTGAAATAAGCAGTCTTTGAAAAAATTGCGACTGTCTCAGAGAAAGTGGTAATTTTCTATTGGTTGCATTTATTCTTCAACAACCTTTTTAATAATGTCAGCAATATATTGTACTTCCTCTTTTGTTGTAAAAATATCATTTGGAAGCGTTATCATTTCATTGCCAAGTCTCTCGCTGACCTGCAGATTTTCCATACCAGGATACTTGTGAAGTTTTCCAACAGGACGTCTATGAATGGGAGGGGTATATCCTGCAGTAACTTGAACACCCTTTTCGATGAGAGCGGTTATAACATGATCCCTCAAGCTGCGACTGCCATCCGGGCTGACAAT
>JAPKMT010000085.1 GCA_026645735.1 Flexilinea sp. | reverse complement strand
TTCCCATATTTCAAATTACTGGGTAAAAAAAATTGGATCAAGATGTAAAATTGAACAACAGCTCATATTGGTGCAAAATTCACATGATTCAATACGTGGACAATAATGACCAGTAAATCGAATTGCTGAATAATGACTGATTAGAAACGAATATTCGCTGTAGAATATTAAAAACAGTGAATCCTTATAAAGAGGCAAATATGAGAAAAACGAAAATTATTTGCACGCTTGGACCTGCTACAGATCAGGAAGGTGTCTTAGAAAAGCTCGTGACGATCGGGATGGATACTGCAAGGTTTAACTTCTCGCATGGTTCACATCAAGAACATAAGAAAAGATTTGATGCTCTCGTAATATTACGGGAAAAATATGGAATACCGATTTCTGCATTGCTGGACACAAAAGGACCTGAAATTCGAATTGGAACTTTTAAAGAAGGCAAAGTCAGCCTGGTTAACGGACAAAAATTTCTACTGACAACAAAAAAAGTGGAAGGATCTGATGCGGAGGTATCGATCACCTATAAGGATTTGCCAAAGGACATATCCATCGGAGACAAAATTTTAATCGATGATGGATTGGTTGAGTTGGAAGCGGTTGAAAAGACCACTGCAACGATCACCTGCATCGTAAAAAACGATGGCACAATTTCGGATCACAAAGGTGTCAACGTACCAGGGACGCATATATCGATTCCATATATCAGCCCGGCAGACAGAGAAGACATCATTTTCGCAATTCAAAATGGTTTTGATTTTATAGCAGCATCATTTGTGAGAAATGCGGATGATATTCATCAAATCCGCTCTATTTTGGATGAGTTTCACTGCGACTCCATCCACATCATCGCAAAAATTGAGAATCGGCAAGGCGTAAAAAATATCGATGACATCATCAAAGCCGCTGATGGTGTCATGATTGCCCGGGGAGATTTGGGAATTGAATTACCCATTGAGGATATTCCGGTAATTCAGAAAAAAATTATCAAAAAAGTATACAACGCAGGGAAACAGGTCATCACAGCAACCCAGATGTTGGATTCCATGATGAAGAATCCAAGACCAACCCGAGCAGAAGCTACGGATGTTGCCAATGCAATTTATGATGGAACGAGTGCAGTAATGCTATCCGGAGAAACCGCTGCTGGAAAATATCCGGTTGAATCTTTAAGCACAATGATTCGAATTATTGAAAGAACAGAAAACGACATTGACTATCAGTCCCGTTTTTTGAAAATTGATACCTGGGGATCGTCCATTTCGGAAGCCATATCGCATGCCACCTGCATGTCAGCAATTGATTTACGGGCAAAAGCCATTATTACGGTAACGAAAACAGGACGAACTGCAAGACAAATTTCAAGGTTTCGACCGGCTTGTCCCATTCTGAGCTGTACACCCAGCGAAGCCAGTTATCGTCAATTGAATCTTAATTGGGGAATTAAACCAATCTTCATTAAAGAAGAATCAGAAACACGTTTGCTTTTTCAACATGCCGTTGACGCCTGTAAAAAATCAGGGTATCTTAATGACGGAGATCTTGTTATTCTTACGGCTGGCATACCTATTGGCATGAGTGGAAACACGAATCTTTTAAGAGTTCATATTGTCGGTAAAGAAGATTTCTGATTGCGATTTTTTCAAATTTAATACAACTTTTTTCCTGAACCTTGCCAATTTTTGATTCAGAATAGGTATCTTTGTGAATAAATGGGTACAGATAAAACAGAATAAAATTGTGAAAATCATGTTGTTATTCTTCCTGATTATGATGGCAGTCCTCATTACAAGCAGGGTGGATTATTCTGTGATTCAACGCTTTATCCAGAATCATCGATTCCCGGGAATTTTTCTGTGTGTGTTTCTGTATGCCTGTTTAGGTGCAACGCCAATACCTTCTGAACCATTTACAATTATCCTGACCGGTCTTTTTGGGCCACTATGGACAATCTTAATGGTTACAATCGGAAATACAGCAGCGGCATTCGTTGAATATCTGATTGGCAGACAGGTTTCTGATATTACTGAGTTTACTCAGCGAAAAGTAGTCATGCCGCGATTTCTGCAAAATCTGCCGGTTGATTCTCCGATTTTCCAAATCCTTGGCAGAATTGTTCCAGGTGTTGGAGCGAAATTCGTTGGTATCACAAGCGGTATTTATCGAATCAGCCTCTTAACATTCTTATGGACAGCCATCCTGTCAAATTTTGCAGGAGCCGCAATTGTTTCATACGGGGGATACGGTTTTCTTAAACTTTTTTAGAATCCGTTTTTGCCTTTTTTTGTAATCAATTAATATTTATGGAGAAAAAACCATGAAATTTCAATTGCCAATATACCACTCCCCAGATTTTTCACTTGAAAAATTACAAGACGCGCCAGATGTAATTACTGAAATCGTATTCGAGGATGGAATTGCGCCAGATTTTTTCCATGCAACATCCATTTTCCCTGAGTATTTTAAAATCAACGGGAAATGGTTTTTAGCGGAAGAAAGCAGAATGGATTGCTGTATCAGAATCAACAGCGGAAAACCGGAAGTAATTGAACCGCGAAATCTGAAAACTGGAGACCTGGTTGTCCTAGGCAGAACTGAACATGGAGAGGATGGTATTTTTCTTCATGAAGATGGTTTTGAAGAACCTGACACCGGAAAAGAACGCTTTTCATTTCGAGGCGGGCGCAGTCGAGAGACTGCTTTTTCAAAAGATTATGATTCCCTTTATGAATTATTGAATTATGACAAAGAAAAAGGAAATATTTTATGGGTTATGGGTCCGGCATGTACATTTGATGCGGATTCCAGGAAAGCCATGGAAAACTTAATTGAAAATGGATATGTGAACGGGCTCCTGGCAGGAAATGCATTGGCAACACACGATTTGGAAGCTGCATTATTTGGAACCGCTCTTGGACAAAACATTTATACACAGATATCCCAACAAAATGGTCACTATAATCATCTCGATCTTATCAATAAAGTTCGAAGATGCGGTTCTATCTCCAAATTTATTCAATCGGAATCAATCAATAACGGAATCATCTATACCTGTAACCGATATAAAATACCCTTTGTTCTTACCGGTTCGATCCGTGATGACGGACCACTTCCGGATGTCATTGGGAATACTTATGACGGACAGGATGCCATGCGAAACCTGATTCGAAAAGCTACCACCATCATATGCCTCGCAACGCAGCTGCATACCATAGCGACTGGAAACATGACTCCAAGTTACAGAATCATCAACGGCACTATCCGGCCATTGTTCATTTACACGATTGACATTTCAGAATTCGCAGTGAATAAACTCAGTGATCGTGGCAGTCTAACTGCAAAATCAATTGTAACCAATGTACAAGATTTTCTCGTCATGGTATCCAAGGGAGTCTTGAGGAACCATTAATATTTCGATAATAACTCCTCATTACTTTTTTTTACGAAGGAAATTGTTTGTTGTACAGTCAATCGTATGATTGGAAGATATATGATCTGGTGTGTTGTTTTTGTGCAAATCGAAGAAACAACACACCAACCTATCTTCTCTTTTTTATTTAAGCAACAGTGTCATTTTTTAAATGGCTGCCTATTCAGGAGATTGATTTCTCTTATAAAGCTTTATTAATCGACTTCTTCCGCTTGAAATTGCATGGAACAATAAACTGAGTATAAACCACCGGCTTTGCTGAGTTCTTCATGCGTTCCGGATTCAACGACTTCACCCTGGTCCAAAACCAGAATCTGGTCAGCCCTCTTAACAGTCGATAGCCGATGTGCAATCACGACAATGGTTCTGGTGCCAGCCAATTTTTGGATGGAATCTTGAATTTCTTTTTCAGTTTGAACATCAACCGAAGCAGTAGCTTCATCCAAAATGAGTATAGGACTGTTACGGAGCACCGCTCTTGCTATGGCTATGCGCTGTTTTTGGCCTCCACTCAAACGAACACCACGTTCACCGATCATCGTTTTGTATCCTTCAGGCATTTCCTGAATGAAATCATGAGCAGAGGCAATTTTTGATGCTTCAATGATCTGTTCGATCGTTGCAGAAGCTGCACCATAAGCGATATTCTCTTCAATCGTGCCATGAAAGAGAAACACATCCTGTAAAACCATCGATATATTTTTTCGCAATGAATCAATTTTATACGTACGAATATCCTGGCCATCGATCAGTACGCGGCCTTCCTGTGGATCATAGAAACGTTCCATTAAGGATATAATCGTAGTCTTTCCGACACCGGTTGGTCCCACTAATGCCAGCATTTTTCCTGGTTCCACATGGAAACTGACGTTTTTCAATACTTGTGACTCAAAGGAATAGTGAAAAGATACATTTTCAAAAGTCAATCCCCCTGCGCATTTTTCCATAGGGATGGCTCCCGGTAAATCCACAATGTCCGGTTCAGAGTCAAGGATCTCAAAAATTCGGATTGCGCCGGAAAAAGCACGCGTGAAATCTTCTAATGTGCGGGACATGGTTGTTACAGGCTCATATAATAAGTTCAAATAAAGGATAAAACCCACGATATCGGATATCGGTAATTCACCGTTAAGACCCATCCATCCGCCATATCCAAGGACTATTACCGTTCCGATGGAAGTAAAAAATTGTATCATTGGACGGAAGAACGTTATATTTTTTAATGCTGCCACTTCCAATGCTGCATATTTGCGGGTTATTTCATGAACTTTTTTGGATTCTTCCGTTTGCTTGCCAAATGCCTGAATTTCTTTGATTCCAGAAAGATTGTCCTGCAGAATTGCATTGATGTCCCCCATCACTTTCCTGCTTTTTATAAAAATTGATGAAGTCCGACTCGAAAACTTCACGGCAAACAAGAGAACGAACGGAATCGGAAGGCATGTCGCCAATGCTAATTTAAAATTGATCGAAAATAAGATAACCACAATGATCAATATCGTAAAAACACTGCTGAAAATGTCCGGAAGCGCATGAGAGATCAACGTTTCAACCTTGTCCGCATCATTTACAATATGGGACATTAAATCGCCTGTCTGTTTGTTGTGATAAAAATGCAGCGACAGTTTCTGAAGGTGGTCATACATCTTCCAATAAATCTCCGGAACGAGATTCCAGGAAACTTTATGGCTTAAGTAACCGCTTAGAAAACTAAACAGAAAACGCAACAGGTATGCAAATAAAAGCATAACCGCTAACAACCAGATAAAATTCGCAGTCAGCGTTTTCTGTTCAAGTCGAGAGGTTAATTCTCGGACCAGTGCTGGCGTTGTAAAGTTCAGGATATTTAACAGAATCAGCGAGAAAATGGAAATCGAAAGATATTTCCAGTACCCGCCTGTCATTTTGATAATTCTCCATAATAGTTTCATCGCATTACCCCAAATGGGATATTCTATCAGAAATTCCGGTCAAAATAAGTAATTCGAATTTTGGGAAGAGTTTTTTGTTGACGTGTTATTTTTGCGCTAAGTGCAAAAATAACACATCAACAAGTTTCATTACTTTATTAGAAAAGCGTGTACATATTTCAAATCGCTGTGTCAAAATCGATTCGAAAATAACTAAATCAGGGAGAAAAAACAGCAAATTTATAACATGAGGAAGATTCTTTTTGATTCTTTTAGTAATACGCAAAACATAAAATAAAAATGAATAATAAGCGTTCTTTCTTGTATCGAAAGAAATGGCCTGATTTTGGAATGATTACAAAATTCATCCCTTGCCAATCTGACCATTTGTTATTACAATCCCATCTTTGACAGTTATGAACAAGAAAAAAGCCCTAAATCCCGACAAAAACGAAGGAAATTAGGGCATTCAACAAAGGTCAAAATAGCGTAATGTTTTATCCGGAATGGGTCAATTTTATGATCGCTTTCAATTTGGAATTATTGAGAACCTCAAAGTCAGTGCGAAAACCGAAAACATCATGCAATGCATCGGTAATATCAGTACGCGTATAAGCAGGAGAGAAGCCGTCTCCATGGAGATCAAAGAATTTCATATCTCTTAGCGTGGTAATAATCCGATCACAAGTAAAAGAAAATGACAATTTTTTCTCAAGATGACGAAAGATAATAAGAGCCAAGAAGCAAGTCAAGAAATGAGCTTTGATACGATCGTCCCGGCTAAGATACACAGGTCTTGCCTGCAGTTCAGATTTCATAATGCGAAAACATTCTTCGATTTCCCAACGACGCTGATTTACACTGAGAATCGTACAAACGTCATCTTCCAAATTGGTACAAACGCCATAGAAACCGTCAAATCTTTCTTCATGTTCAACAACAGACTGATCAATCATCAAATGTTGCCGAACAGCCAATTCACCATTTTCAGTAAAGCTTGTAGATTTGATAAAGCGATTGGGATCATTGGATCCTCGTTTCGTGACTTTAGAAGGAGTCATAATCTTTTTCTTGGCACTGTCAATTTGGTTTTGCCGGATCTGGCGCTGATATCTCCTATATTTAAATGAAAAAGTCACGATGAATCTTTGCTGGATATTGTTCTCATTGAGCCAGCGTTCCTTGTAAAATGTTGTATCACGGTAATCATTCTCATCAAGTGCTGACAGATCATATTCTTTATTATCTCCATCGACTGACCATCCAGAGGGGCTCAAAGACCATTCAATCAGATGCGTTTTTAGTGTTTTCAGAGACTGCGTAACAACAAAGGCTCTATCTTCTAATGAATTGAATATTCGGTTGTCCATTGAACCTAATCCTGCGTCTGTGCAAACAACAAATTTCGATAAACCAAAATCACTTATGATTTGTTTCTCCAAAGGTGTCAAACTCTGTTGCTCATTCTTATTCCCTTCAAAAATACTGAAAGCCAATGGAATTCCTTCTGCATCCATGAATAATCCCATTTGAACGATTGGGTTCGGTCGATGT
>JAPKMT010000084.1 GCA_026645735.1 Flexilinea sp. | reverse complement strand
TAAACCAGTATTTTTATCGTCCCGACTGTGCGGCATAGTCCGGTTAAGGTGTGCGATTTCACCGGCGTGCGCAAAATTTTTATCGCCATAAATTCAAAATTTGACCAGGCTTTCCAATTAAGAGAGTAAATAACAGCAAATTTTCCTTCTCTCATTTTAATAAAATAGGAATAAAAACAATCCTGATAAAAAAATCAGGATTGTTTTTATTGTTTAATATGATCTAAAGTAGCAGATTATACGATAGAAAATCCGCCGTCTACGAGTAAATACTGTCCTGAGACATATCCTGCCCCTTCTGAAGCGAAGAAAAGGATCGGAGCGTTCAATTCCCCTTTTGCGCCCGGGCGGGA
Organism: Flexilinea sp.; assembly: GCA_026645735.1. GTDB lineage: Bacteria > Chloroflexota > Anaerolineae > Anaerolineales > Anaerolineaceae > Flexilinea. The sequence goes on along the minus strand of JAPKMT010000084.1, from coordinate 6,851 downwards.
GGCCGGACATAATGCGTTATACATGTTCATGAAATCCGTCGCTTTGAAAAGTGTATTTTCAGTCATTTCTGTTTCGAAAAGACCTGGACATACTGCGTTGGTTGTTACTCCGTATTGCGTATAAGAAGCTGCCATTCCTTTTGTCAGTCCGATGACTCCGGCTTTAGTCATATTGTACGCATGTCGCCACAAAGCAGCCGGTTTATCAGCCAGGATGGCATTAATAGAAGCAACGTTTATGATACGTCCATATTTCTGTTCGCGCATTCCTGGTACGACATATTTACTCATATGAATGATCCCCTTCAGATTGACGTTAATCGCTTTGTCCCATTCTGAGTCATTCAGCGATTCAACAGAACCTCCAAAAGCTACACCAGCATTGTTCAAAAGAATATCGATTTTCGAGTAATGATTCAAAACCGAGGCGACAGCTTCCTGAGTATTCTTCTCATCAGAAACATCACAAGCTACTGCAAATGCTCTGCCGCCATTTTTATTATTAATTTCTTCGACAATAGAGTCCAATTTTTCTTTCCTGCGGGCAAGAAGCGCAACATCGGCTCCATGTTCAGCGAATCCTCTTGCAGCATCAGCACCCAGTCCACTTGAAGCTCCGGTGATTACGGCAACTTTACCTGAAAAGTTAAATAGATTCATTTTCAGCCTTTCTTTAATATTGTGAATTTTGTAACTATATCTGAAATTGTAATCGAGATTTATTGAAACCGAATCACGATGTGACAATTAGGGAACTGATTTTTTGCGGGATTCGATTTTTGTTTATCATCTGCATGGTTGTCTTTGGTTCGCTGATTATCAACAGGGGAGACTTTATCGCTGATCAACAATAAATAATTCTCCCCATAATTCGAATCGTTGTACCATAAAAACAAGAGTTGCGGCTTTTTGTTCATCATGTTAAACTAAAAAGTTGCCATTACAGCCTTTTTTCGACTTAAGAAACTATACACAGCAAAAAATGACGTATTGGTTTCTGCTTCGAAATGCAGACTCGAAATTTGGATTTTAATTGAAAGGAAGACGCAATTAATGGAAATGGTTGTCTCGACCGTAGTCCCGACAGAAATTCGCATTCCGGCTTTAAATCCGGCTGCGGTCAGCAGTCTTGAACTTGGATTGGTGATTCTGTTTTCGATTCTGGTGACAATTCTGATCTTTTTTCTTATAAAGATCATTATTGATTTTCGACGATTCCGTTACCATTAATTTTTTTCTATGGAAAGATTTTTTGATTCATTAAGAAAAAAGAAATTAATAGAGGAAGAAACCCTTACAGGAACTCCTTTTCTAATTGCAGGATTGGGTAATCCTGGAAGAGAATACCGGGAATCCAGGCATAATATTGGTTTTATGGTTGTTGACCGGATTGCCGGACAGTTGAATTCGGATTTTTCAAAAGTTCAATTGAAATCGCTTATTTCGCAGATTTCATATCAAAATGAGCGGATTATTCTTGTGAAACCTCAGACATTTATGAATCTTTCCGGTCAGGCAGTAATACCGCTGATGAACTATTATAAGATTCCGCAAACAAAACTGTTGGTGATCCATGATGACCTGGACATCCCATTTTCCACATTACGGATGCGTCCTTTCGGTGGAAATGGCGGGCAGAAAGGGCTGGGTTCCATCATTGAGCAACTGGGAAATCAGAATTTCGCTCGACTCCGCTGTGGAATCGGTCATCCTCAGGGACAGATGGATGTTAAGGATTATGTGTTAAACAAGTTTTCGAAAGAGGAGTATGAAATTCTTCCGTCTGTAATCAATCGGGCTGCTGAGGCGGCATTAGCTTTTGTCACTGAAGGACTTCAGGCAGCCATGACGCGTTTCAATGGTGTTGTGGAAGGATGAAAATTTGTGATTGAACAAATTATCAAAACATCCGCCTGGACAGATTTAAAAAAACAGATTGATTCAAATGTCTCTTTATCTTTGGGTTTAATTCGGTCTGCCAGATATCCGGTTGTCGCTGCATTGCTGCAGGATTGTCGTAGACCAGTTTTATTTATTACTGATAAAACAATTCACGGTTTATTGGCAAATGATGAATTGGGCTATTGGAATCCTGACTGTAATCGACTTTTTTTTCCTGCATCGGATCCTCTTTTTTATGAACAGGCTTCCTGGAGCAGTACAGTCCGAAGAGAAAGAATTCAGGTACTGACACAACTGATTCGTTATTCGATACCGACAAGCGATCAACCCGATCGTTATCCAGTGATCTTTGCACCGATTCGTGCAGTGATGACCAGAACTCTTGAAAAACGTGTTTTTATTAAATCCTCACGATCACTCCGCTGTGGACAGGAGATCACTCCGGAAATATTGATTCGATCCTGGATTGAAACCGGGTATGAGCCGGTTGAAATCGTTCTGGACACCGGGCAATTTTCAAAACGAGGCGGTTTATTGGATATTTGGCCTCCCTCTGAGCAATATCCCATCCGAATTGATTTTTTTGGCGATGAAATTGAAACCATCCAGCAATTCGATCCCTCTACACAGCGAAATACGAAAAAACTTAGTAAAGTTTTTATTACGCCAGCCAGAGAAATTCATATCGATCCGACCTCAGAACAAAACGCTGCTTTTGCGAGTTATCCTGAATTCTTCATTCCGGAAATACATAAACATTCAGCCTGTTTACTGGATTTCCTTCCAGATAATACATTGATCATCGCAGATGATTGGGACAACATCCGTATGAATGCTGAAGATATTGAAGAACAGGCAGAAAACCTGCGGAAACAAAGCATTCGCGAGGGAACGCTCAGGGATGATTTTCCGATTCCGTACATCAGTATCTCAGAGATTTCTGATTATTTAGAATCTTTCCAACGTATTAACCTCGGCCGGCCGGTGACTGGAAATATGCTGGACATACCGTCGCTTTCATCGCGATTTGAGCCAGCTGAAAGGTTCGGCGGAGACATTCAGAAGTTCATGGACACACTTTTTGAAAAATTTTCGGATCATGAACACGTTTCCGTTGTCAGTCGACAGTCCCAGCGTTTGCAGGAATTGTGGCAAAAAATTGAGATTAATTCTTCCGATCCGTTCACACCGAGAATAGAATCTGCATCCATCAGTGAAGGATTTAAATTTCGGAATGACCAAAAAAAATACTCCTATTTCTTTTCAGATAGCGAAATTTTTGGTTGGGAACGTCCTATTCCGAGAAAAATTCAAAAACAGATCGTCGAAACTCCAGAAAAATATTTCTCAGATTTTATTCCTGGAGAATATGTGGTGCATGTGGATTATGGTATTGGTTTGTACACCGGGTTGGTGAGCAGAACAATTGATGGCGTTGTGAAGGAATTCCTCTGTATCCAGTATGATCGTGGGGACCAGCTTTTTGTCCCGGTTCATCAGGCAGACCGTCTCACAAATTACGTTGGACCGGATAGCAGAAAACCTGATTTAACGCGATTAGGAACTCAGGACTGGCTGACCGTGAAGCAACATGTTCAGGAAAACGTACTGAAAGTCGCTGAGGAATTACTGGACCTGTATTCAAAGCGTCAGACCGCAAATGGATATGCTTTTTCTCCTGATTCAGTTTGGCAACAGGATATGGAGGGATCATTTCCGTATCTGGAAACAGAAGATCAGAAACTGGCGATTCGTAAAGTAAAAGAAGATATGGAGAGTTCCAAACCGATGGACCGTTTGATTTGCGGCGATGTTGGTTATGGGAAAACGGAAGTCGCTCTGCGAGCTGCATTCAAAGCGGGATGTGATAGTAAGCAAGTCGCTGTCCTGGTTCCGACAACCGTTTTGGCGCAGCAGCACTTTGAAACCTTTAAAAAACGATTTGCAGCCTATCCTATTAATGTGGAGATGCTTTCTAGATTCCGTACTTCCAAAGAACAGGATCAAATTTTAAAACGTCTGGCTGATGGTGAGATCGATGTGATCATTGGAACCCATCGACTGGTCTCGGCGGATGTAAAATTCAAGGATCTTGGACTGGTCATCATCGATGAGGAACAACGTTTCGGAGTGTCTCAGAAAGAGTACTTGAAAAAACTTCGGACAGAAGTGGATGTGTTGACAATGACTGCAACACCCATTCCGCGGACTTTGTATATGGCATTAACTGGAGTTCGCGATATTTCAAATATCAATACACCTCCAGAGGATCGAATTCCAATCATTACCTACGTCGGACCCTATTCCGACCAGATAGTACGTCAGGCGGTTTTAAGGGAATTAGAACGAGAAGGTCAAATCTTTTTCGTGCACAACCGTGTGCAGTCAATTTATGCGATCGAAAACCATCTGAAAAAGCTGCTTCCGGAGGTAAGGATAGGAGTCTGTCATGGGCAGCTTCCTGAAAAACAACTCTCCGCAATCATGGATCAATTTTTAAATCATGAAATTGATATGTTACTTAGTACTTCGATCATTGAATCGGGGCTGGATATTCCGAATGCCAACACTCTGATTATTGACAGGGCAGATACGCTGGGACTTTCTCAGCTTTATCAGATACGAGGAAGAGTTGGAAGAAGTTCTCAAAGAGCATATGCTTATTTCTTCCGTCAACGTAATCATCAGCCAACTGAAGAGGGATTGGAACGACTGGAAGTGATTGCAGAAAACACACAACTTGGTGCTGGGTATTCCATTGCGATGCGCGATCTCGAGATGAGAGGCGCTGGTGAAATTTTGGGAAATCGGCAGCATGGATCCATTGCATCAGTCGGATTTCACTTATATACGCGTTTATTGGCTCAGGCTGTGAGAAAGTCACGTTCATCAAGAGGGATTGATATTACCGACCAGGAAATCGGGATTACGAAAGAAATGGCATATATTTTTAACCCGATAACGGTCGAACTTCCTCTGGATATCGGGATTCCGGAAGAATTTATCGGCGAACAAAAATCGAGAATCAAACTTTATCGCAGAATGGCCTCCATCCATGAAGAATCTGGTTTGGATGCTTTGCGGGATGAATTTATTGATCGATTCGGAGCACTTCCAGAAACCGTTGAAAACCTTTTCTTTCAGATCTTTCTGAAGATCAAAGCGGAAAAAATCGGATTGACCGGCGTCATTAAAGAAGGCGACAATATCGTATTGAAATTTCCGCCTCTACCTGAGGGTGAAGCATTGAGAAATTTACCGGCTATCGGAGGCAATGTACGAATTGGGAAGAATGCTTACTGGCTGACCGGATTGGATTTTATTGGGGATTCCTGGAAAAAAACATTAATACAAGAAATCGGGCTCATCGAAGATCGCTTGTTTCGAATGGTTAATGCATAATCCACTCTATTTTTCTGATGTTCCACCAGAAAAGTGTGATTGAACGACTATCCCGACAATTGCAGATTGCACCATGAACTCAATGGATTGGTAAGTAACTGAAAATACTTTTCTTTAGTTACAAACGTAATATATATTTAAAAAATATTCCTTGTTATACTCTGTTAACTAGAGTATGTGTAGTTTTTCTTTTAAATATTCTTTTTTAAATCTGGTATTAATGTTTTTGCCCAGTGAAATAAAATAATGGAGGATAAGAAATGAAGAAGTTCGGTTTTGTCGTTATGATTATTGTCCTGTTGCTTGGGATTGCAGCATGTGATTCAGGGAAATTGGCTGCAAAAGAAACAGAAATTGCTGCTTCCTTTAAAACGCAATTAGATGATGCGCTTGCCGTCAAGGATCAACTGGTTAAAGAGACTCAAAAGAAACTGGATGATGCTTTGGCAGCCAAAGATGAACTGGTTGAAGAATCAAAGAAAAAGTTGGATGATGCATTAGCTGCCAAAGATACGCTTATTGATGAAAAAGACAAACTCATCGAAGAGGGAAAAACAGCACTCGAAAATCTAAAAACCGAGGCTGATTCGAAATTTGCAGATAAAGATGCATACTCCAGTTCTTTGGAATCTGTCGTCGGAAAACTAAATACGACGATTGAAGAAAGCAAAACGACAGTTGCTGATCTCCAGAAGAAACTGGATGATGCATTGCAGACCGCAAAAGACGGTCAGGAAAAAATCAGCACTTTGGAAAGTGAATTGGCTGCTTTTTCAGAGGGTGAATCAGAAAAGGCTGATACGCAGCAACTGCTTGCAGATAAAGATGCATATTCCAGTTCATTGGAATCTGTCGTCGGAAAATTGAATACGACAATTGAAGAAAACAAAACGATGATTGCTGATCTCCAGAAAAAATTGGATGATGCACTGCAAGCGGCAAAAGACAGCCAGGAGAAAGTCAGCACTTTGGAAAGTGAATTAACTGCATTTTCAGAAGTAAAATCCGAAAAGGCAGATTTGCAGACGAAATTCGATGAAGCTTCTGCGCTAATTGAAGAAGGTAAAACCAAAATTGCTGATATGGAATCAAAGTTAATGGAGGGTGATAAAAGTCTTGCTGCAAAGAACAGTTATATTGATTCATTGGAGAGCATTGTTCGAAAAATGAATACAACAATCGGCGATTTGAAAAAGACAAATGCGGAGTTGCAGACTAAATTGGATGAAGCATTGACAGCAGAGAAACCGGAAGAACCGAAAGAATAATTTCACCAATATTTTCATCGGGATGGTAAAAAAGTGCTGCGCTTTTAAAGCGCAGCACTTTTTTTTGAGGAGATTCGCTGGAAATAAACAAAAATAACGGTCACAGGAGAGGGGAAAATCAAAAATGACAAAAGGCCTTGACAGGAAAGGAGAAAAACATATAATAAAGCCTTGCCGTTGGGAATACAGGAAACGGCGAAGCAGAACCTTGACAATTGAGAAGCAGCAGAAATAAAAACAAACCAGACAATTCCGGCGAATCGAAGCGAAAAGAAACGA
>JAPKMT010000083.1 GCA_026645735.1 Flexilinea sp. | reverse complement strand
TTGAATCCGTTCCTTTAAATAGCAGTGGTTTTTTTTTATGCTACAATACAGATAGACAATAATTGGTGATATTTTGTTATAAAACAAAATAAAAAATTTTATAAGGAGAAACTCGATGAAAAAGGGAATTCTGTTAGGTTTGTTATGTATATTAGTTTTTGCTTTTAGTGTTTCCGCAGAAGGTGAACCGCTGAAAATCGGTGTCTATGGTCCTTTATCCGGAGATGCAGCAATGGTCGGACAGACCATGGTCGAAGGTATTGAGCTTGCAACGAAGCAAATCAATGAAGCCGGTGGTATTGACGGTCGTATGATTGAATTAATTATTGAAGATGACGAACAGTCACCGAAAGTTGCTGTCTCAGCAGTGAATAAACTGGTATACGATGACAAAGTTATCGCTGTCATTGGAACTGTTAACAGTTCCTGTACCTTAGCTTCCATGGAAGTTACATGGGATGCAGAAGTTCCTCACATCACTGCAATTTCTTCCGGTGCATCGATTACTAATGTAGGCAACCCATGGATAGCCCGTATTCAGGCTTCTGACCTGCTGCAGGCTGGTGCTATTGCCCGCTACATCGTCGATGATCTGGGTTTCAAGAAGATTGCCTGTATGTACCAATCCGATGATTATGGTACCGGCGCAATGGAAGTGATTGTGAAAGTACTGAAGGATGAATATGGTATTGATCTGGTCGCCAACGAAGCTTTTGAGCCTTCCGCTCTTGACATGACTCCCCAGCTTTTAAGTGTTCAAAAATCTGGAGCTGAAGCTCTGATTATGTGGAACATGTATCAGCAGGGCGCTTTGATTGCCAAACAGGCACGTGATCTCGGACTGACGATTCCTCTGTTGGGCGGCGGCGGCTTAACCAATAAGAAACTGTACGAACTTGCTGGCGATGCAGCAGTTGGTATCATCAATTCCCAGACCTTCTTTGCTGACAAAACCAAAGCGACACCTTCCGCAGCAGCATTCATTGATGCTTTCGAAAAAGAATATGGAAGACTTCCAGACTCCAACAATGCGATGGCATACGACGCGATGATGGTGATGGCTGAAGGTTTGAAAAATGCTGCGCCTGAATTTAAAAATACAAAAATCATGGAAGGCATCCTGGCGGTGAAGGATTATCCTCTTGCGACTGGTACGATCAGCATGGCTCCAAATGGGGATGCAAATCGTGATATTCTGATTATCAGACTGATTGAAGGTGGAAAATACGAGTTAGCGAAATAAGAAGAATTACTTCTTCGATTTCGATGATTCCGCACTTTTTATGTTGATGAAATTTTAAAGTAATTAAATGAAAAGTGTAAACTGAATCGATAACTAAATGAGAGGAAGTGTTCTGCTTCCTCTCATTGCTTTTCAATCGTATTGATGTCAATTTGTCTTGTTTAACTGATTTAAAAGGAGCAGGTAGATGAATTTTTTTCTGCAACAACTCATTCAAGGCATCTCAATGGGAGCCCTCTATGGACTGATTGCAATCGGATATGTATTAATTTACAATGCCTGGGGCGTTCTTAATTTCGCACAGGGCGATATGGTAATGATCGGCGCTTTTGCGATTCTGATAGCCCACGTTTTTATGGGATTGCCATTATTAATCGCATTTCCGGTCGCAATCTTAATGTGCTGCATTATTGGTTTTCTGGTTGAAATCTCTGCGTTTCGACCCTTAATTGATGCGAATAATACACGCAGACTGATTGCCACGATTGGTGTAGGTATTTTCTTGCGGAATTTAATCCGTGTCGTTTTTGGTGCAGACCCATACCCATTTCCCAGTGTTTTTGGCAATACTGCTGTCGAAATAGGAGGATTAACGATCATTCCACAAAATATTTGGAATACAGTGATTGGCTTTGGTCTGGTTCTTCTTTTATCTATTTTCCTGAAACAAACGGTTATTGGAAAATCTATGCGTGCAACAGCACAAGATCGCGAAGCTGCCCGATTAATGGGAATCAACGTCAAAAGAAACATGTCCATAACCTTCATTATTTCATCGGCGCTCGGCGGATTTGCCGGGATGCTAATATCACCGGTGTTTTTTGTAATCCCGACGCTGGGTACATTAATGGGAAATAAAGGCTTTGCCGGGGCATTGTTGGGCGGAATTACCTCAAATCCTGGATCCATGATTGGTGGAATTTCACTGGGCGTTTTGGAATCATTCGGAGCAGGCTATTTTTCTTCTTCTGTTCAGGCTAGTATTTCTTTTGGAGTTTTATTCCTGGTTTTGATTTTCCTTCCGGCAGGTCTTCTGGGAAAGAAAGAATCAAGGAAGGTATAGTCCTATGAAAACATTCCATAAAATTTATCGCGTTTCTCGGATTTGGATTCTTCTTCTGTTTGCATTGACTTTGCCCTATTGGATTCCCAACAACTATTATCTGCAAGTGGCAAATTTGGGAATGATTTTTGCAATTCTGACGCTGAGCCTGAATATCCTTGCAGGCTATACCGGATTATTCTCAGTCGGATTTATCGCTTTTTATGGTATCGGTGCTTACACTTCAGCAATTGTCGTCACTCGGTTGGGATGGTCCGTCTGGGTCGGTTTTCTATTAGCTGGTGTGGTTTCTTCTCTTTTCAGCTTCTTGCTGGGCTTGCCGACCATGCGGTTACGCGGTATGTACTTCGCTGTGGCTACCCTGGCCTTCGGAGAAATCACGTATCAGGTTTTCCTTAATTGGACCAGTATCACCGGCGGGACAAAAGGAATTAAGGGTGTTCCATCGCCTGAATTTTTTGGCATTTCATTACGACCCTATTCAAAATATTTTTATCTGATACTGATCGTGCTGGTGATTGTGATCCTATTAACCCGGAATTTGATTAATTCCCGTACCGGACGGGCAATGCTTGCGATTCGAGAAAATGACATTGCTGCAGAGGCGATGGGTGTTGATGTCCCGAAATTTAAAATGATTGCATTTCTGATCGCTACTTTTTTTGCAGGTGTTGCAGGTGCATTATACGGGCACGAAGTCCGTTATGTCTCTCCTGAATCGTTTGTCAACGCTGAATCTGCAGCCGTACTGGCAATGATGGTTGTCGGCGGGATCGGCAGTATTCCAGGTTCCATTTTAGGAGGATTCGTTTTGACCATGCTCCCCGAATACTTGCGGTTTCTTGGAAATATTCGCTTAGTCATCTATGGTGCGGCAATTGTGGCGATTATTATTTTCGCCCCGAAAGGTTTGGGTGGATTAATCGAATGGATCGATGGGCTCTTAAGCGGAACCATCAAGCGGGGGACACATAAAAAGATAACAGAAAAAGTGGAGGATAAAAATGGTCATTCTTGAAACTAAAGGAATTGGAATCCATTTCGGCGGTTTAAAAGCTGTCTCCAATGTTGATTTTTCTGTTGAAGAAGGAAGTATTTCTGCAATCATCGGTCCGAATGGCGCTGGAAAAACGACACTGTTTAATCTCATTGCCGGTTTCTACACGCCAACGGAGGGTACTGTTCATTTCAAAGGAAAAGATATTACAAAAATGAAAACCTTTGAACGAACTTATATGGGATTGGCCAGAACCTTTCAAAATATTAATTTATTCCGGGAATTATCTGTGATGGATAACGTCCTTTTAGGTTTGCATACCAAGACAAAATGTGATCCGATCAGTTCAATGCTCAACCTTCCGAATAAGTTAAAAGAAGAACGAGAATCCAGAAAAAAGGTAATGGAGACGCTGGAGTTCCTGAATCTTGACCATTATGTAAATGAAAAAGCAGGAAGCCTTGCGTACGGTCTTCAAAAGAACCTGGAGATTGCACGCGCTATCGTTTCTCACCCGACTGTCTTGCTGTTAGATGAACCAGCTTCCGGTCTTAATACCAATGATTTGGAGACTTTATCTCAAGGAATTGTAACAATTCGCAATAGTGGAATTACCGTGGTTCTCATTGAGCATAAAATGGATGTGGTCATGTCGATTTCAGACAAAATTGCAGTATTAAACTTTGGCGAAAAAATTGCGGATGGAGATCCTGGAGAAATTTGCAGTAATCCTGAGGTGATCGATGCATATCTTGGAAAGGATGAGGAGTAAGATGCTTAAACTTGAAAATGTTTTTGTCAATTATGCAAATATTCAGGTCCTCCATGGAATTAACATCGAAGTCAAAGCAGGTGAGATTGTAACGATCATTGGAGCGAACGGAGCAGGCAAGAGTACAACCTTGAAGGCGATATCCGGATTAATTTCAAAAACGCTGAACAGTTCCATAAAATTTCTCGATGAAGATATTACATCTCTGCAAGCTGAAAAAGTTGTTGAACGAGGAATTTCATTATCACCTGAAGGTCGTCGAATATTCCCTGATTTGACTGTTACTGAAAATCTTGAAATGGGCGCTTATTTGCGAACGAAAGACAAAGAAGGCGTAAAAAATGATATGAAGGAAGTCTTTCGAATGTTTCCACGCCTTGAAGAGCGGAAAAAACAATCCGGGAAGACGCTTTCCGGAGGAGAACAGCAAATGCTGGCCATTGCTCGTGCATTAATGGCTAAGCCGAAACTGCTGATGCTCGATGAGCCTTCAACCGGATTAGCTCCTCTAATCGTGAAAGATATCTTTGAGATCATCAAACAAGTCAATAAAAATGGTACGACTGTCTTGTTGGTGGAACAAAATGCGAAAATTGCTCTCAGCGTGGCAGATCGCGGATATGTTCTTAAAAACGGAAATATTGTCATGGAAGATACTGGTAAAAACCTGCTCGCAAATGAAATGGTCCAACTTGCGTATCTTGGCGAATGTGCATACAAACCAAAGAAAGATTAAACCGAGATGTATATCGATAGTCAAGTTCTTTCTAACTATGAAATAGATAGAGATTACGGGCGTGTAAGTCTGGAAACTCCGGAAATTGCAGCAGTCGCTTTGCCAGGCCAGTTTGTGATGATGAAATATTGGCAGGGTCTGACACCATTTTTTATGCGGCCGTTCAGTATCAATTCGGCGGACAGTAAAAATGGAACGATAGAAATTCTCTATAAAGTTGTGGGAGAAGGAACTGCAATTCTAAAGAAACTCCAAAAAGGAGACAAAGTTCAAATTCTTGGCCCATTAGGGAATTCATTTCCGCTGAAAGACAATTTTAAACGCATTGCTGTAATTGGAAGAGGTGTTGGAGCGGCTCCCATGCGATTCCTTGCAGAATATGCGCGTAGCAAAAACATTGAAGCGCATGTTTTTATCTCAGCCAACCGACCGGAGTTCTTATTTGATGCAAACTATTTTCAAACCATCGAATGTCAATTTACCGGATCCTGTGATAACCGCCAACTGGTCACTTCTTATTTTGAAGATGAATTATCACACTCCCATTTTGATGCTGCTTATGTGTGCGGATCAAAACGATTGATTGGCGATGTAAAACGATTAATGGATCAATATGGATTTGAGGGTTATGCTTCTCTTGAAGCGCATATGGCCTGCGGAATCGGTGCATGTAAAGGTTGTACGGTGGTGATTAACGAAGAAGGGACGGAACGTTTTGCACGTGTATGTAAGGAAGGACCTGTCTTCCCAGTGCGAAATTTGGTGTATTGAAGATGTATAAAACAGATTTAAGCGTCCAGATTAGCACCTTGCAGATGAAAAATCCTGTCATGCCTGCATCCGGTGCGTATGATTATTTTGAGGATAACGCAGATGTCTTTCCGATGAGTACACTTGGGGCTATCATGTTGAAGAGTGTTCATCGTTATCCCAGACCAGGTAACAATCCTCCCAGAATTGTTGAGGTAACCGGTGGTATGCTGAATTCCATCGGGATACCTTCCATTGGAATTGAAGCATTTATAAAGAATGGTTCTTTGGAGCATTACAAAACGCTTGAAGTTCCCGTCATTATCAGTATATCTGGCGGCAGCCCTGTCGATTATGTTGAAGTCTGTCAAATGCTGGAAGGAAATCCTTCCATTGATGCGATTGAACTGAATCTTTCATGCCCGAATGTGGGAACGGGATTACAGTTGGCTTCCGATGAAGTACTGCTTGGCCGAACCGTGCAATCGGTGCGAACTGTCACAAGTTTTCCTGTGATTGCCAAACTTTCACCCAATGTTACGGATATTCGAAAGACCGCTAAGATTTCTGAAGAATGCGGCGCTGATGCAGTAACCATCGCAAATACTTTCATGGGTATGAAAATCGATATTCAAGCCAAAAAACCTGTGTTGGGAAATATCATGGGAGGATTATCCGGTCCTGCCATTAAACCGATTTCACTGCATATGGTTTACCAGGCTTATTCTGTTTTGAATATTCCGATCATTGCATGCGGTGGTATTATGTGCGCATCCGATGCAATTGAATACATTCTGGCAGGTGCAACAGCGGTTCAGGTCGGAGCAGGCAATTTTGTCAATCCGTTGTTGATGAAAGAAGTAATTGAGGGAATTGATGATTATTTAGCAAAAAACGGCTGTCAATCACTTTCTGATATTCGTGGTATCGCAAATTCCAGAAAAAAATGATTTTTTATGCCGTTATCAAAAATCCATTTTCCGGATCTGTTCATTTTCTTGAAGAGTGATGTTTCATGATCTGGAAAATGGAAAAATAAAAAATCTGCTTTGGACTCATAATAGAATTTTTTCTGAATTTGCACAAAATTTTTTGTGTAATTCAATTTCGCTGTGAGTTTGACCAGGAGATTATCGTAACGAAAACTTGTTGATGAATTATTTTTTTCAAGTCATCAGACAAAATAAAAAAATGTATTAAAAGGAGAAAAGGAATGACAACGACATTAAAAGGGAGAGACATACTGGATGTGCAATCGTTGACAGATGAAGAAGTGCATCTGATCATGGAAACGGCGGCACGGTACGAGCGTGTGATGAAAGCGGGCGGAAGACTGTTGAACATGGACGGAAAAAGCCTGGCGACACTGTTTTACGAACCATCGACGCGGACCCGACTGTCATTTGAAGCGGCGATGCTGCGATTGGGCGGGACAGTGTTATCGGTAGCAGATGCGAAGACATCAAGCTCATCGAAAAAAGGGGAAACGATCTACGATACGGGAAAAATGATCGAAGGATATGCGGATGTGGCCGTGATACGTCATCCGGAGACTGGATCGGCAGCGGAATTGGCAGCGGGATCGAGCAAACCGGTGATCAATGGAGGAGACGGAGCGGGACAACATCCGACACAGGCGCTGCTGGATCTGTATACGATCATCAAAGAGAAGGGGAAGACCGAAGGACTGACGGTATGTCTGGCAGGAGATCTGAAGAACGGACGGACCGTACATTCGGGAGCGGCCTTATTAGCCCGGATGGGAGTGAAATTCATATTCACAGCACCGGAAGCACTGGCGATGCCGGCGAGCATCACAGAGGGATTGAAGAAGAGCGGAGTGGAAGTAGAGATCAATCCGGATCTGGATTCAGCGGTAGCGAAAGCGGATGTCTTGTACATGACACGGATCCAGAAGGAACGATTTGAAGATCCGGAAGAATATGAACGACTGAAGACATCATATGAAGTGACGAACGAGACGGTGAAGAAAGCGAAAAAAGGGATGATCATCATGCATCCATTGCCAAGAGTGACAGAGATCGCGGTGGAAGTGGATGGATATGAAGGGGCAGCGTATTTCCGACAGGCAGCGAATGGAGTACCGGTACGAATGGCACTGCTGGCATTAGTAAGT
>JAPKMT010000082.1 GCA_026645735.1 Flexilinea sp. | reverse complement strand
CTGGGGCGATCATCGGTGTGCTCGGACCGACACTTCAGAAACTTGGCAATCCTCAGAATATGGGTATCTGTGTAGCCTGTTTTGAACGTGATATTGCTGGCGCCCTCGGATTGCATCGAGCTGCCACGGTTCAATACCTGAGACCTGAGATTATGGGATTCGTTCTTGGCTCATTAATCGCAGCATTGCTTTTTCGGGAATTCAAGGCTCGCGGCGGATCTGCTCCGATTATTCGATTCATCCTGGGATTTTTCGGGATGATCGGTTCTTTAGTGTTTCTCGGCTGTCCATGGCGCGCCTGGTTCCGTTTGGCAGGCGGGGATATCAATGGATTCATCGGTTTAATTGGCCTTACCATTGGTATTTTGATTGGAATTTCCTTTTTGAAAAATGGCTATTCGTTGGGTAGAAATTATAAAACGCAAAAACCGGCAGGTTTTATTTTCCCGTTGATGATGTTTCTCTTGTTATTCTTGGCGATTTATAAACCATTATTCGGCGCTGAAAACAGTGGCCCGATTTTTTCAAGCGAAAACGGGCCAGGATCAAAGCATGCTCCATTGCTGGTCTCTCTGTTTTTTGGACTGTTGATCGGTTTTCTTGCTCAGCGAACTCGGTTTTGTACCGTCGGAGCTGTTCGGGATATCATATTACTGAAAGATTTTCATCTTGGCAGCGGGATTCTATCGTTAGGTATCTCTGCTTTTCTCATGAATCTGATTTATGGTCAATTTCATCCCGGATTTCAGGGAATGCCAATTGCTCACAGCAATGTGATCTGGAATCTGCTTGGAATGATGTTGGCCGGTTTGGCGTATTGTTTGGCGGGAGGATGTCCAGGCCGCCAGTTGTTTTTAAGCGGTGAAGGGGATATGGATGCCGGAATTTTTGTTCTGGGTATGATATCCGGAGCAGCTTTTGCACATAATTTTAGCCTTGCCGGATCTCCTGACAGCATTGTGGATGGTGCAATGAAAATTGGCGGAATTTCATCCAACGGGATGATTGTTGTAGGAATTGGCCTGTTTGTCTGCTTTTTGATTGGTTTAACAATGCGCGAGAAAGTTTAATAGGAGATAAAATGGAAGTCACAATTGATGCTCGTGGATTATCTTGTCCACAACCGGTCTTGTTGGCTGCAAAAGAGATTGAGAAAGGTGTTTTCCCAGTCATCATTAAAGTTGACGGTGCAACAGCATGTGAAAATATTCGAAGATTTGCCCTTGTTAAAAAATTAAAAGTTTCCATAACCGAAGTAGGAGACGATAAGATTCTTACCATCCAAAAGTGAAAAAAACCTTCTGATTTAGCGATTCTAAATAAGGCGAGGATTATTTGTCAGAGATACTGATCAAAAATTTGAATTGCTGCATCTGGTTACTCCGTTTTAATTTTTACCAATGATGGCATCGGAAAAGAAAAATTATGACGATTGTTTATATGGACAATGCAGCCACAACCTGGCCTAAACCACCGGAAGTATTGGCTGCTATGACAAGGACAATGGAAGAAGCTGGAGGTAATGCCGGAAGAGGAGGCCATCGGTTGGCCGTAGCTGCCGGCGAAATTTTGTATCAGGTGCGCGATACGGTCGCCGTTTTTTTTGGCTGCAGTGACCCTTTTCGTGTCACATTTACTGCCAATGCTACAGAGTCCATCAATCTGATCCTGAAAGGATATCTGAAACCCGGCGATCATGTTTTGGTCAGTCCGTTAGAACATAATGCGGTGATGCGGCCGCTGCAATTTTTGGCGCAGCAAAATATTCAGTGGAGCGTGTTGCCATCAGCGAAAGATGGCCGCATCGATACCACTTTAATTGAGCCGATGATCCGGCAGAATACCCGCTTGTTCGTAATTTGTCATGAATCTAATGTGAACGGCGTTATTCAGCCGATTCACGAAATCAGTAAAATTGCTCATTCCTTCCATATTCCTCTTTTGGCTGACTGTTCTCAATCTGCTGGAAGTGTCCCGATTGATATTGATTCAGATGGTATTGATTTTTTGGTTTTCACCGGTCACAAGAGTTTATTCGGACCCGTTGGTACCGGAGGAATTGTTTGGGGCAGTCAAGCGAATATCGAACAAATCACTCCGCTTAAACAAGGCGGAACCGGAAGTGTATCAGATCGTTATGATCAGCCTGATTTTCTTCCGGATAAATTCGAGAGTGGCACACTGAATATTGTTGGACTTTCCGGATTGAAAGCAGGAATCGACTGGATTAACCGAAATCAGATGAACCAGTTATCCTCGGAAAAAGATGTGCTTCTTCAGAAGTTCCTTGACGAAATACGGGCTATCAAACGGGTTCAGGTCTTCTGTGCAGAAAAAAAAGAAAATCAGGGGGGTGTTTTTTCACTGATTATCGAAAGACTCGATAATGGTTTTGCAGCGCAATGGCTGGATGAAGAAAAAGGAATTCTTTCAAGGGTTGGTTTACATTGTGCTCCTCTGGCGCATCGATTCCTGCATACATTTCCTGCTGGAACAATTCGTTTTGCAGTTTCACCTTTTACAACCTGCGAAGATGTTGAAATCTGTATTGATGCTATAAAGATGCTGGCTGAAAAAAAAGAAACAGCTCACTTCTTATGAAACAATATGTCATTTTAGTATTTACATCCAGTCATGCAATTGGCATTGAACAGAAACTCAAAAAAATGGGAGTTCCCTGCAAATTATGTGCTATCCCGCGAAATCTTAGTTCCGATTGCGGAATTTGTGTTCGGTTTGATGAAACCAATCTGGAGACAGTCGAAGCGCTTGTAAAAACGTTGTCCTTCGACATCCAGGAAATTATTGCGACGAATTACTAATTTTCTCGATTAATTTGAAAGACAAGTTTGTATTATGAATTACTCGCAAAGAATTTGCAGATCGAAAAATGGTCTGAAAATTCTTATATTGTTTTCAGAAAAAAATAATTTAATGAATGCCTATTAATTCAACATACTTTGAGAATTGTCTGACTTTTTTCGAAATACGGATAGCTTGTTTTTCTTGCTGATTTGCAGGAATCAGACTTTGTTTTCAACTTACAAATTCAAAAATACTTGGATTTTCACTCATAAAATTTAAGAATGACAAAGGTTAAATTATGACTGAAAAAATCGAATTGCTACAGGATTCTATAACCGCCATCGTGGGAGCTGGCGGGAAGACCTCATTGTTGTTCTATTTAGCAAAAAATATACCCTGGTCATGCCTGGTTGCTACAACTACAAAAGTCGGCAGCAATCAAATTTTAGAAGCGGATACCTGTATGCGCTATTCAGATTTTTTATTAGATTCCACACCGGTTTTTCCTAAACGGATTATCTGGGTCAGCCCTGATCTTTCTACAGTAAGTTTGAAAATATCTGGCTTTGATATCGATCAATTCTCTGAATTCGCAAAAACCGCTAAAGAAAGAAATTTACCCATCATTGTTGAAGCGGATGGAGCACATATGCGGCATATTAAAGCTCCTGCATTGCATGAACCTGTGATCCCGATCGAAACAAATTTTCTGCTGCATGTCACTGGTATGGATGTGCTGGGAAAAGCTGCTGATGAGAAAACTGTTCACAGACTTCCTTATTTTTTGAATGTTACGGGTTTGCGGGAAGGTGATATTCTTAATGAAGAGAGTATCATCCTATTGTTGCTTCATCCGAAAGGAGGATTTAAAAATTGTCCGGCATCCTGCAAGAAAATTGCAGTTCTCAATCAGGTCGATACACCGGATCTTTTTGATGCAGCTTGTCGAATTTCTGAATTTTTGCTGAAAAATGGGATTGATGACGTGTGGATTTCACGATTATTTCCGAGAAAGGATGCTTTTATTCGATCTATTAAAAAGAATAAACAATTCAGAGCGGATTTGGAAGGAAAATATTAATGGAATTTGATCTGATTTCTTTGTTGTGGTAAGAAAAAAGCCAGAATGATTTTAATTCCCGTCTGTAAGGTTAAAAAGCGAATTGATAAATAGCAAATCCAAGGAATGTTAGATAAAAAGCGGGATTTTCATATAAAAAATCAAAAAAGAAATAACTTTTCAGACGAATCGGTTGACATCTGTTTTTTCGATTTTTATGTTCGCTTAACAAAAGGAAATAAAAGTCATGTTCATTGACAAATATTTTACGCACAAATCGGTTGTTTCGATTGCAGGTGCCGGCGGAAAGACTTCCTTATTATTTTTTCTTGCCAGAAAATGTCCGTGGCCTTGTCTGATAACAACAACTATGAAAATTGAGGCCAGGCATGTTTCAGGAGCAGATCTATGTATGTCCTATTCGGATATTCTCAATTGGTCAGGATCGTTTTCCAATCAAAATGTGATTTGGGTGAGTCCGTCACTCGACATTGAAAATGGCCAAATAACTGGTTTTTCTTTGGAACTTTTTCATGAACTGTCTAATTATGCAAAAAAAATGTCATTGCCAATTTTCTTGGAAGCAGATGGCACGCATATGCAGCATATTAAAGCTCCTGCCAAGGACGAACCGGTCATTCCCTCTGAATCGAATTACCTTTTTCATATTACCGGCCTGGATGTGCTTGGAAAACAAATCATTGCGGAGAATGTTGACCGACTGGGAGATTTCCTTCGTATAACCGGTACTGAAGAAGGAGATTTCTTAACGGAAGAAATTATTGAAAAACTGATTCTTCATCCATTGGGAGGTTTTAAAAATGTGCCGAAAGATTGCAAGCGAATAGCCGTATTAAATCAAGCCGATACACCGAAACTGGAAGCGCAAGGAGAATCGATTGCTTTGCATCTACTGGAAAATGGCATTGAATGTGTCTGGATATCCAGTATGAACCCAGTACGGGAAATGTTTATTCGAGCAGTCACCTGGCAAGGGAGACAGCTTAGTAATTATTGGCTGTAATTTTAAATGTGAATGGTCATCACAGGAAAATGTAGCAAGGTGTTTTTTACTGAACATCGCTATATTTTTTGTTTACTGACTTATTATTTGAGAATTGAGAAATATGATGGAAATTCAATCTATCGCTGCTTTTAAAGGTGCAGGTGATCTGGCCTCTGGTGCTGCAATTCGTTTATGGAGGAGCGGTTTCAGGGTCATCCTTTCAGAACTGCCAAAACCGTTGTGTATTCGTCGTTCGGTCGCATTTGCGAATACTGTTTTCGATGGAAATATGTGTGTTGAAGATGCTGTAGGCATCCTGATTACAGAAGCTTCTCAGGCGGAGTCGGTTTGGAAAGACCATAAAATTCCGGTTATTATCGATCCGGATTTTTCGAATACATTGATATTAAAACCTGAAATCGTTATCGATGCCCGGATCACAAAGAGATGGCAAGAGGATACCCATATCACCGATGCTCCGTTGGTGATCGGATTAGGGCCCGGTTTTAAAGCCGGAGAGAATGTTCATGCTGTGATTGAAACGAATCGCGGGCATAATTTGGGACGGGTTATTTGGACAGGAGAAGCTGAACCAAATACAGGTACTCCGGGAGAAATTAAAGGGCAAAGCATAAAAAGAGTTCAAAAAGCACCTTGTGATGGCTATTTTCATCCGTATGTTAAGATCGGAGACTATGTAAAAGCCGGTGAAACGATGGCGGTTGTTAATGATCAACCAGTAATAGCCGGTATCGATGGTATTGTACGGGGTGTTATTTATCCGGGAATATTTGTCGAAAATGGATTGAAAATCATGGATATTGATCCACGCGGAAAGCGGGAACACTGTTTTTCGGTTTCTGATAAAGCCAGTGCCATCGGCGGGGGTATATTGGAGGCTATTTTTTCCTGGAACGTTCGAGAATCATTTCTGCAATAATACTGACAGCAATCTCTGCCGGAGTTTCTCCGTTGATCGGGAGTCCGATGGGAGAATGAATTCGCCTGATCTGTTCTTCAGTAAATCCTTCTCTTCTTAATCGTTCGTAGATCAGATTCCGTTTGTTTTTACTGCCAATCATACCAATATAAAATGCATCTGTCAGAAGGATCTGCTTCAATACATCATAATCTCCCAGGTGACCTCGCGTAACAATGATGACATAACTTTGATTGTCAATTGGAAGATCTGGTAATTCATTATAAGAATTAACTACGAGTACCTGGCTATTTGGAAATCTCACCTTATTGGCAAATTCAATTCGGTCATCCAGAACTACTGTCTGAAAACCTATAAAGTCTGCAAGAAATGCTGTATCTTTCGCAACATGCCCTCCACCAAAAATAAAAACAGTCTTCTTTTTTTGGATCTTCTCTGCGAATATAAATCCGGATTGATTCGGGTATGGAATCAGTATCGTCGGTTGGTCTGATTGAATGACTGTCTCAAGTGTCTTTTCTTCCAGGACAGGATTTCCGATGATGTCTCTTGTTTGGGCGATGAAGTAGAAACCTGGAAAGTGTTTCTCTGAATCCGCTTCAGAGTATTGAGTAATCAGCCATCCTTTTGCGCTACCGGATATAGCAGCCGTAGCATTTTCGAATACTTCGGATGTAATCTGATCAGATCCTGCTATGTATGAAAGCAGTACTTCTCCGTAACCGCCGCAGAGCATATCAAAATCTGATACATCTTTTCCTGTCAACTCATATCGAAATATCCTTGTGCACTTTGTCTTGAAGACTTCGTCTGCGGATTGGATCGCTTTTGCCTCCAGTCTCCCTCCTCCGATTGTACCGATGATCGAAAGATCTCTGCGGATCAGCATTTTCGTCCCGGATGATCGTGGTGTGGATCCCATGCTTTCGATGATGGTCGCCAGAATGATATCTTCATTATCATGGATACTCTGGACGATTGCTTTAAATATTTGTTCCATGCAGAATCCTTTTTCTGATTACTGCGCTGATTGTTGAACCAAATCCATGCATGATCGAAGCCAGGCAATCATGGCTTCGAGGCTTTTAATCCGGAAATCAAAAACAATTTGCGGATATACACTTTCCGGAGAAATCATCTCCTTGCGTTTTTGATAATCCAGAAGCCATTTCTCACAAATCACAATCTGTTTTTCAACTACGGATGAAAACTGACTTTGTGGTTCATCTTTCAGGAAATAGAGCTTTGCCAAAAAATCAGACCGAAGCATCCTAGGTTGTTGGACAGGTTCCATAATCCATTGCTGAAACATATCACTGCCGAAGTTGGTTAATGAGTATACTTTTTTGAAAGGAAAAGCATCTCCCGAAATTATTTTTGATTGAATCAGGCCATTTTTTTCAATTTTATCCAGAATTGCATAAAGCTGACTTTGGTTAAAATGCCAGATAATTCGAAAATCTTCTTGTGTACTCAGGATTTTCGATAAATCGTATGCATGAATGGGTTGTTTTTGGATAATTCCCAGTAAAATATATTCTACGGATAAAGGATCTTGTTTTCTTGACATTGGCGGTTTCCTTTCTTTGATTGTATCAAAAACCGAAATGAATGGGAACAGCTGATGGGTAATCAACGTTTCAAAAAATGGGGAGACTGATTCGTCGTTTTGTTGTTCCTACGAGAGGTGCTTTCGTTACACAACAAGAGTTCAAAAAGCAAGTTTCGATGTTGATCTCAGCAATTTGAAATTTGGAAAAGCCTTTTGATAAAAACAACACAACTTCAAACAATTCCTCTTATATTTCAAATTGCTGGTTGATCTGTAAGAATAATTTCAACGTATTCACAAAACCAGCGGTGTGTATCAAAAGAAAATGTTACTTTGCGGGGATCGAAGAATCAAATAAAAATGTTACCCAACAGCCACGAAAA
>JAPKMT010000081.1 GCA_026645735.1 Flexilinea sp. | reverse complement strand
TCCGCAGCTTATGGTAACAATTTATTTTGATTCACCGATACTTCTTCGGTAACATTAATTATGATTCACGTCGCGTTAAAACGAATTGAATAATTATACGTATTTTTGTAATATAATACTCCTTTTGCAAGGAGTCTGTAACCGATAACAATAGGGTATTGATTTTTTGTTTAAAAAAGTGTATTCTGTTTTATGGTAAAAAAATAAAATAAGGTCATTGAGAAAATATGAATGATGAATTAATCAATATTGGCGCAGATGATGACGAAAGTTATTCTGCGATAGCCAGATTAATTGAACTGGGCAGGCAAAAGACCTACGTAACGATCGATGATATTTTGCATATTTTTCCAGACGCTGAACAAGATGTAGAACAATTAGAAGAAGCATTTTCTGCTCTGTTAAGTGCCGGGATTCCTTATTTAGAAGATTCAATCTTAGAGGAACCCCCGGATGAAGATCTGGAAATTGCTGATGAAGAAGATACTGTTGCCGAAATCTCTTTAGATGATCTGGCCAATATCGACACGGACGATACAATCGGGCTTTACCTTAAGGAAGTTAGCCGTGTACCTTTATTAACCGCAGATGAAGAAGTAGAGTTGGCACAACGGATTGAACGTGGTCGTATGTCGCGAGAGGAGCTTGCCAGAGTCAATGTGACGATGGCTCGTCGGACTGAGCTGCGGAAGAGCATTGAAGATGGATGGATGGCTCGAGAACATTTAATCACTGCGAACTCCCGTCTGGTAATCAGTGTGGCAAAAAAGTATATGGGACGTGGAGTTCCATTTTTAGATCTGATACAAGAAGGAAACATCGGTCTGATCCGTGCAACAAAAAAATTTGATTATCGCCGTGGTCATAAGTTTAGTACCTATGCCACCTGGTGGATCCGACAGGCAGTCACACGAGCAATAGCTGATCAAGGACGCACGATCCGTGTTCCAGTCCATATGGGTGATCAAATTAATAAACTGCTTCGTGTTCAGCATCAACTAACTCAAAAATTAGGAAGAGATCCTTCCGTGGAGGAACTGGCCGATGCACTGGATGTTCCACCGAAAAAAGTCGATAATATGATTCAGGTTGCCCGCAGACCTTTATCTTTGGAAACTCCGACTGATGATGAAGAGGATTCAGTCTTAGGAGATTTCATTGAAGATGATGAAGCACCACCACCGGATGACACAGCGACTTATAACCTGCTGAGAGAACATTTGGAGGAAGTTTTAAATGGACTTCCGCCCAGAGAGGTACGGATATTGCAGCTTCGGTATGGTCTTTTAGACGGTCAGGCGTATACATTGGAAGAGGTTGGGCGAAAAATGGGAGTCACACGGGAACGAGTTCGTCAAATTGAAGCACAGGCATTAAGCAGATTGCGCCATCCAGCTGTCCGTAAAATTCTGAGAGACTACCTCGGTGATTAACAAAATAATCAGTTACAATTGAACTTGAAGACCAATGGATCAACGATATCTGTTGCGGATCAAGGGAACCAGATAAATTCGAGTGTTGGTTTTTTTTCTTAATAAAGAGGAGAAAACCAGCACTCCTATTTTCATTCTTTTTCGAAGAATTCGAATTTGAAATGAACACTTCCTGCTACCCCCAGGCCTAAAACTTGGATATCGATATCTCGCAAAAAGTTCTCGAATCAGCAATTCGATAATTTTGTGCAAAAAATCTGACTTCATATCTTATGCCAAAAATTGAAATTAAAGAATACTTTACAAAAATCAACGACCTGATTCAGTTAAACTACTATGACCAGGCGATTCATCATTGTCTGTACCTCCTGCGTCAATTTCCTAAAATGATTTCAATCTATGATTTATTAGGGCGAGTCTATCTTGAAACAGAAAACTATTACGGTGCACTGGATGTCTATTCGCGGTTATTATCCACGAAACCTGATGATTTCATTAACTACATTCTGCTAGAAATTATTTTTGAAAAATTAAACCAGCCAGAATACCAGAAAATTTGCAGAAGAACTGCATCGTATCTCAAACCAGGGGATGTTAATATTCTGCAAAAAGAGCAGCCGAATAAGGAAATTCTTAGTTATATACCGGACGAAAGTGAAACCTTCTTTGCAAATGGAAAAAAACTTTTTGATTCAAAAGATTTTAAAAATGCAGCAATAGAATTTGAGAAAGCCTTTTACGAAAAGCCATCTGCTTTATATGAGCTATTTTTTGGTTTGGCTTGTTCAGAATCGAACCTCGATGAAAAAGCAGCCATGATTTTTAAAAATATCATAAGAAAAAATCCTTATCTTATAAACGGTTTGCGGTTTGCTGCATATTATTCATTTGAAAAAAATCCCGTAAGACATTCGTATTGCCTGGAAAGATTATCAGAATTGGATCCTGGTTTTCAGAATTCTTCCTTTTCAGGAAAACAACTGATTCCAGGACCAGTGGAATTATTTGTCAGTTACCATGAATGGACCGGTTTTCCTAACCGGAAATTATTATCCGGACGCCTTTTTTCCGGAGACAAATTTCTTGATTATAAGACCGGCTTTCTGCCAAATTGGCTTTCGTTATTGCCTGTTAACATGCAATTATTCGCTGAAAAACCTCAAACAGATTCAGTCCAGGATAAAGGAGTTTCATTTTCAAAAAAAGCCCCGGTTTTTTCATCAAATTTTAAAGAAGAAGACACTTTTTTTCAATTGGATTACTTTCGATCACAGATCATCAAGGATTCGAATCTGAACAAATCGAAAACGGATCAACAATCTGATTCTAAATTGCAAGCCAGCGGGAATCAAAAAAAATCGAACTTAGATGAAGCTTTTCATTACCTTGAAAAAGTGATGACTGATAGTGTACATTCAGATTTACCGGAAAACGGTGATTCTCTCCAACCAGAGGTTTCCGATTATTCTGCTGCATCCTCTGTCATTCATCCTGAAGAGGAGGATGATAGTTCGGAAAAAATCCGCGAAGCCTGGAATTGTTTCAGCACAGGAGAGCAAGCAAAAGGTGTGGCAATTTATCGCGATCTGATTCAAAACAACATTCGCCTGGAATCAATCCGCGAAGATATTCAAAAGTTGATCGTTCTTTTTCCTGATAATCAGGAATTATCACAATTAATAATTTAAGGAAATTAAAAATAATGGAAAAGACATTTGTGTGTATTAAACCGGACGGAGTTCAGCGCGGATTGATTGGAGAAATTATCAAACGATTTGAAAACCGGGGTTTTGTTCTTGCTGGAGCCAAATTTATGCTTGTAAGCAAAGAGTTGGCTGAGAAACATTATTCCGAACATGTCGGAAAAGTTTTTTACAATGGTTTAGTCAACTACATAACGTCAGGTCCTGTATTTGCAATGGTTTGGGAAGGAGAGGATGTGGTCAAAGGAGTACGGCAATCAGTTGGTGCAACAAAACCGATTGAAGCAGCTCCTGGCACAATCCGTCATGACTTTGCAGCGAAAATGGATCGCAATCTGATTCATGCATCCGATGCAGTCCCAACTGCCGACCGAGAGATATCACTCTGGTTCAAACCGGAAGAATTGGTTGAATGGAACAGCATCAGCAATCCATGGGTGTTTGGTAGAAACTCATAATTTTTTCTGTTCAGCGATTCCACCATTCTGTCCTCTTGAAGATTTTTCATCGTATAATTCGTGGATCGAAACCCCAAGGGCAATCGGGGTTTCGATCGGAACAAGCAACAATTGAGCAATTGGCTGTCCAAAATCGATTTCTAAAAAATCGGATAGTACATTGAACACCTTTACCAGGATTTCTCCCTGATATCCTGAATCCACTACGCCACCGCCTAACAAAAAATTATTCCTGCTCTTTGGTAAAACCAACCCGACATAACGTTTAGGAATATCAACTGAAATTCCTGTTCCAATAATGCGATATTCGTGTGGAGCTATTTTCACCTCTTCACAGGAATACAAATCTAATCCGGCATCGTCCGGATTTTTACGGGTTGGAATTTTCGCTGCTTGGGATAGCCTCGCAAAATTAAGTTGATCGATTGGCATACAAAGTCCCCTTATTTTTCGGATTTATGTATTTATATCACAAGCACCACTGTCGATTTGAAATCATCGCTTCAAAACTTTCTGCAGCCACTTAACATTTCAGAGATTAGAAAAATTGATCAGTTAATCGAATCATGACATAAATCTGCTGTTTTATCATCGTGGGAAGCATGGAACAACAAACTAATCAATAATCCGGCTGATATTTCATTTTTCAAAAAAGTTCAAAAAAAGATTTTGTAGCAAATGTCATAAATCATTTGACAGTTCTCGGTGAGTAGCATAAAATACAATTCAATACTTATGAAAACAATAATCCGATACTCTCTTCTCAATACTGCTATGAAGACAACCGGTACTGGTACTACCGGTAAATTTCATATATTGAGGTAGAACGGTTGTTATTGGATAAACCCATTCATTAGAAATAACGAAACTGCCTCAAAAAGAGGCAGTTTTTTTATTCCTGAAAGGAATTTTATGGAAAAACTATCTGATTCTCTCCCAAATGATACGCTTGTGATGAAATACGGTGGAACTTCTGTCGGGACTGTCAATGCGATGCGGTCGGCAATCAAGATCATTTGTGAGACAAAAATCGAACATAAAAACCTGGTTGTTGTAACCTCTGCGATTTCAGGAGCGACGAACGCGCTGATTCAAAGCGCAGTCGATGCCGCCAATGGAAATAGTCTGTCTGCAGAGAAGACAACGCGGGAATTAACGCTCCGACATCATGAATTGATCGATAAACTGGTGAATGATCCAAACAAATGGCTCCAATTAAAAATGGACATTAATCGTCTGCTTTCCGATTTTATGAATCTCTGCAATGCCATTAAAGTACTGGGAGAGTTAAGTCCAAGAGCTTTGGATACCGTTTCAAGTCTGGGTGAAAGACTTGCTGTCCGCGTGTTGTCAGCCGGTGTTGAAGCAGCCGGGTTCCATTCGAAACCAATTGAATCATCTCAAATTATTATCACCGACAATTGTTTTCAAAATGCTGCACCGGACATGGAAGAAACGCGTAAACGCTGTGAAAAAATCATCGTTCCATTATTGAATGATGGAATTATTCCGATTGTAACCGGTTTCATGGGAGCAACCAAAGAGGGGGTCATCACAACGTTGGGCAGAGGAGGCAGTGATTATTCAGCTTCGATTCTCGGTGTTGGATTGCATGCATCCGATGTTTGGATTTGGACAGATGTTACCGGTGTTATGAGCGCTGATCCAAGAATCATTCCACAAGCCAAGACCATTCCATATTTATCGTTTCAGGAAGTTTCCGAAATGGCTTTTTATGGCGCTAAAGTGTTACATCCCAAGTCCGTTAAACCCTGTGTCGATAATCATATTGCGATGCGTGTCTGTAATACTTTTTTCCCAAAAGAGGTCGGGACAATACTCATCAATAATAATAATATCGAAGATTTTGGGAAAATAAAAGCGGTAACATCCTCCAATGGTTATAAACTCATCAC
Source organism: Flexilinea sp. (assembly GCA_026645735.1). GTDB lineage: Bacteria > Chloroflexota > Anaerolineae > Anaerolineales > Anaerolineaceae > Flexilinea. The sequence goes on along the minus strand of JAPKMT010000081.1, from coordinate 2,322 downwards.
TGTATCCGGTGCAGGAATGGATAACGGGATGAACGTTTCAGCAAGAATATTAAACGGCATTGTGGATGCAGGAGTGAATGTTTCGATGATCATTGAAAGCTCTTCGGAACAATCCTTGTGTCTCCCAATCCCTATAAAAGATGTCGAAAAAATTTCTAAGATTCTGAAAGATATCCTGGAAAAAGAAATATCCAGAATGGATATAGAGGATATAGAAATCAGTGAGACAGTCGACATCATCACAGTGATATGTCCGGGATTGAAACAAAATCCGGTCATCATTGCGAAAGTGTTGAATCGACTTGATGAAAAAGGATTCAAAATCAAAGCGCTTTCTTACGGAGCTTCTGATGTCTCGTTAAATATCATTGTTTCATCCAATGACACAAAAGAATCATTAAAAACAATTCATGAATTAATCAATTAATAAAAACAAAATAAAGGGAGAATCAATCATGAAAAACAAAATTCCAGTAGCAGTTTTGGCAGCCACAGGCAGTGTTGGCCAGCGTTTTATCAGCTTATTAGAAAATCATCCCTGGTTTGAAGTTGCAGAAATCACTGCTTCAGATCGATCTGTCGGAAAAACTTATCAGGAAGCATGTCATTGGTTGCTTGCAGACCCGATGCCAGAATCTGTGAAAAAATTGGTGCTTCTCCCTACAGAAGCCAATTCCATTCAGAAATCGGTCATTGCATTTTCTGCGCTTCCAGCAGATATTGCTAAAAATGTTGAACCAGATTTTGCAAGAAAAGGTGTTTTTGTTTGTTCAAACGCATCAGCTTATCGAAAAGACCCTTTGGTACCAATTCTGGTTCCCGAAGTTAATCCGGATCATTTGGATATTCTTGAAAAACAACAGAAAGCTTATGGCTGGACCGGTGGCATAATCACCAATCCCAATTGTACAACTTGCGCGTTTGTTGTACCATTAAATGCGATCGATAAAGCGTTTGGCATTCAGAAAGCGGTAATTTTTTCGATGCAGGCAATTTCTGGAGCCGGATATCCCGGAGTCGCTTCCATGGATATTATTGACAACGTGATTCCTTTTATCGGTGGTGAAGAAGAAAAAGTTGAATTTGAACCTACAAAAATTATGGGCACTTATCAGGACAGTTCAATTCAGTTGCATCCAATCTTAATCTCTGCCCATACAAATCGCGTTGCAGTCGTGGATGCGCACACCATTTGTCTATCTTTTTCAACCAACCGAAAAACTTCTAAGGATGAAATCATTTCAGTTCTGAAAAATTACCAAATGCCTGAATTATGTGTCGGTTTGCCATCCTGCCCAGAAAGAGGAATTATTTATCGCGAAGAAGACAACCGGCCGCAGCCTCGACTGGATCGAAATATGGGAAGAGGAATGTCAACCAGCGTTGGAAGAATTCGAGAGGATCACATTTTTGATTTCCGGATGGTTTCCCTTTCACATAATACCATCATGGGCGCTGCAGGAGGATCCATATTTAATGGAGAATTATTGGCAAGAAAAAAAATGGGCTTCTGAGTAACCAGGAGAAATAAGATGAAAAAAGTAAGAGTTGGAATAATCGGTTTTGGAAATGTCGGACATGGTTTTGTAAAAATCTTACAGGAAAAAAGAGATTTTTACATAAAAGAATTTGGATTGGATTTTTTGGTTACAGCGGTTGTCGATCTCAATAAAGGAACGGCTTATAATCCAGAGGGTATTCGCCTGGAATCGTTGATCGATTATGCATCCCTCAATGATATTCCGAATTCGGATCATCCTAACTGGAATGCTGTCAATATGATTCACAACGCAAAGACAGATGCAATTGTTGAATTAAGCTTCACAAACCTGAAAACAGGGGAACCTGCAATTCTTCACATCCGGGAAGCGATTCTTTCCGGGAAACATGTTGTTACCAGCAACAAAGGCCCTGTAGCCCTTCACTACCGAACAATTCACACGCTGGCACGAGAAAATAATGTTCAAATTGGAATTGAGGGAACTGTGATGAGCGGCACTCCTGCACTCCGACTCGGCACAGATATTCTTAATTCGTCAGGTATTACTGCAATTCAGGGTATTTTCAATGGAACAACAAATTTCATTCTCACAGAGATGGAGAATGGTTCCACATATAACGAGGCGTTACTATTGGCTCAGGAGTTTGGATATGCGGAAGCAGATCCAACAGGGGATGTGGAAGGGTATGATACTGCTGGAAAAGTTGCTATTCTGTCTCAATTAATTTTTGGAGAGACAATTAATCCCTCTGAAATTGAAAGAGAAGGCATCACCGACATTACTCCGGATGATATATTGGCTGCAAAAAAAGTCAATTCCA
>JAPKMT010000080.1 GCA_026645735.1 Flexilinea sp. | reverse complement strand
TCCATTTCATAGCTCCTAATGATAATTAGGACATTTCTATTTTGCTACTATAGGACATTATCATGTTGCTCTTACAGTATGCGATCTTAATCAGTTTTGTTGTATACCGTGGTATTAAACTTAAAGATTTATATGATGTATTACGGAAATCAGTATATATGTCGGCTATGATCTATGCAATCATAATGAGTTCGGGGTTATTTGGATTCATTATCTCGATGGAACGAATCCCACAGCAAATTCTCCAGCTTGTAATTTCCAGTGAAGTCAGTTCTCTTGGTTTCCTGATGCTGCTTAACCTGGTCATCCCGATCTTTGGGTTCTTCCTTGGACCAGCCGCAATTATCGTGATGCTGGTTCCGATTATCACTCCGATTGCAAATATGTTGGGAATTGATTTAATTCATTTGGGATTGTTAATGGCTTTACAAATGGAGATGGATTTCATCATGCCTCCTCTCGGAACCAACTTATACGTTTTGGCTGGTGTGGCAAAAATCCCTGTTCAAAAAGTGATGAAAGGTGTTCTACCCTTTATCGCTATTCTTCTGATAGCGTTGTTAATCATCACCATATTTCCGCAAGTCAGTTTATTTATGTTGTAAAAAAAATACATCATAAATACTTTGTATCAAAAATTTAGATTGATATAAAAATGGAATACATAAGACAAAAAAATATAACTATTTTTTTGGAGGATTGAATATGGCAAATTTATCCATCAATATCGGCGGTTTGGAATTAAAAAATCCAATCGTAGTTGCTTCTGGACCTTTAACTTCCCGCATTGATCGCCTTAAAGCGGCAGAAGATCACGGTGCAGCAGCCGTGTGTTTAAAACACACACTGAGAAAGCAGCAATTCATCGCAAAACCTAGATGGTATGTGGAACGCAATATTGGAATAGTTGTCAGCGGTGATCCCCGTTTGGAAATTGAAGAAGCAGTTGAATTGGTCCATAAAGGAAAACAATCAACAGATCTGAAAATTATCGTCAATATGTCAGCTCTACCTACTGATATAAATACCTGGGGAGAGTTAGCCAGAGAATTTGAAAATGCCGGAGCAGATGCTATCGAACTGAACTTAAATTGTCCAAATCTTCATAGTGCACAAGCATCCGGTCCGACACTTGGCGCCAACTTGGGACAAGATCCGGAATCTGTAGCTAAAGTGATTGCAAATGTTAAAAACTCTATAAATATTCCGGTCATTGCTAAACTTCCCACAGAAGGTGGCAGGATACTTCAGGTAGCAAAAGCTGCTGCGGAAGCCGATGTCAACATTTTAAATATCCACGCCGGTTTCAGAGCGGCTCCTGGATTGGACATTTATAATGGTGGAGCATTTAAGTACCCGGGATCCTCTGCAGGCAATTTTGGTGGAATGAGCGGACCCTGGAGTCGATTGATCAGCAATCGTTTTATTGCAGATATTGCAAAAATGGATCTGAAGCCTGTAATGGGCGGTGGCGGCATGAGTACCTGGGAACATGTTGTTGAAAGCATCATGTATGGAGCTTTGAGTGTTCAAATCTGCACCGCCATCATGTTTGAAGGATTTAGTCTGATCGAGAAAATTCTAAAGGGTCTGAGCACATACATGGAAAAAATGAATTATGCCTCGATTGAAGATTTTCATAAATTGGCGTTGAAAAACGTGTTGGGACCACACCAGATGCAATATACCGAAATTGCTGCATTTATTGATTTTGAGAAATGTACAGGTTGCAGAAAATGTGAGAAATTGCCTACATGCGATGCAATTGCATACATACCTGACAGTAAAAAATGTCAGGTTGACCCGAAGTGTTGTGTTGGATGCGGATTGTGTGTTGGAATCTGTCCATTCAAAGCAATTTCGATTATTGAAAAATAATAATTATTTACGTTCGAGGGATATATGAATATTACGGAAAAAATTTTAGCTAAAGGTGCCGGATTAGACAAAGTAGTACCAGATCAGATCATTGATGTTGCCGTTGATTATGCTTTTACGCATGAAAAACTTGGCCCTGTTTTTTTTGATAAATTTCGTGATATGGGACTGACCATCTGGGACAAAAGTCGGGCGATTATTTTTGCTGATCATGGAAATCCACCAAGCCGTGTGATGGATGCTGATTTAATAGTAAAAACTGCGAAATTTGCAGAGGATTTTGATCTTAATTTTTACAATGGTGAAGGAATCTGCCATCAATTAATGCCGGAGAAAGGATATGTTTCTCCGGGAAGAATAGTAGTTGGTACCGATTCCCATACTACAACCTATGGGGCTTTCGGTGCATTTTCCACTGGATTTGGTTCTACAGAAATGGCATGGATTTTTGCGAAAGGCCGTATTTGGATGAAGGTTCCCCGTTCACTTTTATTCCGAGTTTCCGGGAAACTGGGTTCCTGCGTTATGGGGAAAGACCTCGCACTGCATATCATGAAGCTGATTGGCTCAGAAGGCGCCAGTTACAAGGCAATGGAATTCACCGGGAGTGCGATTTCAGCCCTTGAGCTTGATGGACGAATGACACTTTGCAACATGGCAGTCGAAGCTGGTGCAAAGAATGGAATTATTGAAGCAGATGAGAAAGTAATTGAATATATCAAAAACCGTGCAATTTTGGATTATGAAATTGTAAAGTCTGATCCCGATGCAGTTTATGAAAGAATTTTTGATATCGATGGCGATGCTCTTCCACCCATTGTCTCTTTGCCGGGCAGTTCAGCAAATTCTGTTCCGGTAACAGAAACTGCAGGTGTCCCGATCACAAGAGCGCTTTTAGGAACTTGTACCAATGGCCGAATGGAAGATTTTCGGGAAGCTGCAAAAATCTTAAAAGGCAGAAAAGTTCACCCTAAAGTTCGATTGCAAGTAATTCCCGCTTCACGTTCAATCTTCAGTCAATGCATTGAAGAAGGAATTACTCAAACCTTCCTGGAATCTGGGGTGATCTGGTGCAATCCAAATTGTGGTCCCTGTGCTGGAGGACATTACGGACTTCTTGGCAAAGGTGAGGTTTGTATCAGCACATCCAACCGGAATATGACTGGTAGAATGGGTGATTCTACAGCAGAAATCTATCTGGCCTCTCCGGCCACTGTTGCAGCATCAGCGATAACAGGGAAAATTACAGATCCACGTGAATTTATATAGGAAAAATATTATGATCATCATTGACAAAGTTTTTGAAGTTTATCCAGATAATGTTTCTTCGGAATTAATCGCTCACACAAGACATGTCACATCCGTATCTCCGGAAGGATTGGCAAAAGCTGCTATGTTGGATGTTGATCCTGATTTTCATAATAAACTTGAAAATGGGAAAATCATGGTAGCAGGCAATAATTTCGGATGTAACTCAAGCCGGGAATGGGCGGCTTCAGCTTTACTCCATTCCGGGGTTAAGTTGTTGATTGCGCAGAGTTTTGCAAGGATTTTTTTCAGGAATGCAACCAATATTGGATTACTAATCTTTGAGTGTCCCAATATTACAAAGATGGCTCACCCGGGTGATGAATTGATTGTAGATTTGTCAACCGGCATCATAACCAACAAATCAACCGGCAAAACAATTCAGGGAACGGTGATGCCGCAATTCCTCCTGAATATTATGACTTCAGGTGGTCTGCTGGAAACATTGAAAAATTCATAACAGGAAAAACATGAGACAGGAAAAAATCCAAATCTTAAAGAATATGGCAGACTCATTTGATGTGGATGCCATTGTTGTGTTTAGCCCTGCCTGGCGAAAAGAAAATTTCAGGTATGTAACATCAGAGAATTTCTTTGGTCCATACGCAATGGTTGTCTACTTGCGTACCAGCGGCCGTATTCTAATTTTTCATTCATCAGAATTTGACAAAACTCGAACCCAGAAAAAACTTGCTAATATTGATGCTTTTTTCGTTTTGGATCAAAATTGGTCGGGTTTTAGTGATATTTTTTCAAAGGAAGGCGTAAAAAAAATCGGTGTGGCTGGATATAAATTTTTCCCGGGTGCACTGGCTTACCTGCTTTCTTTGTCAGGAATTGAAACGAAAAATTCAGATGGATACATCGAAAAAATGCGACTCAGAAAGACGCCACAGGAGGTTGAATATTTACGTGCAGCAGTCAATCTGGCAGACAAAGCATTTCCTGTCTTCGTTGACAGCATTGACCGTGGCCTAAACGAGTTTCAAATTGTGGCTGAAGTTGAATTTGCACTCAAGAAGATGGGCGCTGAAGATAATTTCATGTTGATCTCTACTGGAGGAAAAGAAGTTTACGGTATGACTCCACCGCAGAATCGCATTGCTAAACCTGGGGATATGGTCTTAACAGAATTAACACCTCAGTTGAACGGCTGGTGGTGTCAAATCTGCAGAACAGTCGTGAAAGGTAAACCCTCTGATGATCAACTGCGTGTTTTTGAAATTTTCAAAGAGGCTGAAGAAGCTGGCCTCAACCTGGTCAAGCCGGGCGTGAATATAAATGACGTAGCCAGAGCTGAAAATGATGTTTTTCGAAAATACGGCTTCGGAGAATTTACAACTCCTCGATATACAAGAGTCAGAGGGCATGGACATGGAATGCATCTGGATGAAGATCCGACGGTAAATGAAGGAGTTGATATGAAGATCGAAGAAGGTATGGTTATCGTTATTCATCCGAATACATATAATCCATTGACCGGATATATGGTGCTAGGCGATCCTGTTGTCGTTACTCCTGATGGTAACATGTTGCTTTCAACAACAGAACGAAAACTTTTTCATACATAAGGAGAAAAGATGAAACGTGGTTTTATGGATCGTAACGCTGAATATTTGCCGGATGAGCTTTTACTTGCTAGAAGGAAGGTGTTTGCAAAAAATTTTTCAGAAATGGATTTACAGGCAGCAGTAATTTACGGAGATGTCGCATATGCGGATGAACTGCAATTCCTGACTAATTTGGGACCGTATTGGAGCAACGCAGTTGCAATTATTTATCCAGACGGGAATCTGGAATTTGTAACCGGACTTTCTGCTCGTGTTGACTTCTGGGTATCGATGATTTCTGGAGTAGGAACAGAAAAAATAATTGCCGCAGGTCCCAATCTGAGCAAAAAAGTCGTGGCGACACTTGCAGAAAGATTCCCCCAAAAAGGAAATATCGGCATGACCGGAGCATATTTTCCAAATGAGATGATGCAATCTATGATAAAAGAAGGATTTACACCGATTTTTTATCAAAAAGAAATAGCTGAACAACAAAGATTCCGTGATGAGGCTTATCAAAAAATGCTATTAAAAGGCATCACATTGATGAATCCTGTCTTGGAAAAAGTAATTAATGATTCAAAATGTGAGAATATGTCAAGAACAATGACTCTGGCAAATATTGAGTATGCTTGTAGGACAGCCGGAGCTATGGATACACTTATACTCCATGGTGATGAAAATCTGATTTTTGATCGGACAATTCAATCTGATTTTCAAAAGCAGCCATGGACACTCTATGTACAAATTCAATACCTTGGGGAATGGTTTTGTGTTGCTCGTAATATGAAAGATCAATGGTCAGATCACGTAATTGATTTCAGAAACAAATTACTAAAAAAAATAAAACCGGGTCTTCAAATAATGAATTGGGAAGAAGATGGATATCAGATCCGAATTTGCGACCAGATATTATCCGATCATATCCATTACCAAAATTCTGAAAAAGCCAATATAAAATCGGACCAGATTCTTAATTTGAGAATTGTCGATCCTCTCAATGGAATCCTAATCGAGGATATGATTCAAGTCAGAGAAAATCAATCGGAACTTCTGACAACAATTTAAAAATGTAAATCAATATTCAAGGTCCATAAATTAATTTTGTTATTAGATATAACAGGAAGCGAGAGCCTTTCATGAATTTAGTTGAAAAAATCTTAGCAAAAAAAAGCGGCAGGGATTTCGTCAGGCCGGGAGATGTTGTTGTGGCAGATGTTGATGCATTGCTCCTCCATGATCTCAGTGGATATATTACTGCACGCGTTTTTGAACGTGAAGTCAAAAAAGATGTACGATTTCCTGATCGCGTAGTCATGGTATTTGATCATCATTTTTCTCCCCCGAATGAAGAAAGAGCCAGAATTCTTGAAGAGAACCGTGCTTTTGCGCGAAAATATGGCATTCATCTGTTAGATTGCGGTTCAGGAAATATTCATAATGCTGCCGTTCGAAATGGCTTCGTCCGTCCAGGAAGTATCGTAGTGGGATCTGACAGTCATACTCCAGTTCATGGCACGATGGGATGTTTTGCCTGTGGATTAGGAAACAACTCTCATGCCGCCACTGTCCTTCCTTATGGTAAAGCATGGTTTAAAGTACCTGAGACGATTAAGGTTAACCTGACCGGTAAAAATAAATTTGGGGTATTTCCGCGTGATGTAGCCCTTTGGTTAACTGGACAAATTGGTGAGGGCGGGGCTGTTTACAAGGCACTGCATTTTACTGGTCAGTTTATTAAAGATCTGGATATTTGGAATCGCTGGCTTTTCCCGCTAATTACGATTGATGTCGGTGGTAAATGTGGATTTATCGATCCTGATGAAAAGACTTTAGCACTAGCCAGAATCATATCCAAAAAGGAATTCGAGCCAGTTTATTCAGATCCGGACTGTGAGTATGAAACAATTTGGGACTATGAAATCAGTGACCTTGAACCACAGGTGGCAGCCTCACCGACATTGGGGAATGTTAAACCCGTCAGTGAATTTGCAGGAAGATCGATTCAATGGGCTGAATTAGGCGGCCATGGAGGAGGCAGGATTGAAGATTTCCGGGAAGCTGCGCGTATTTTAAAAGGTCGTAAACTGGCGCCCGGTGTTAAATTTAATGCAGTACCATCTAGTCGCGAAGTCTTCTCGCAGGCGTTACAGGAAGGGATTGTTGAGACGATGTTCGATGCAGGATGCACCTGGTTTCCGCCATGTACCGGTTCAAACCAGGCAATTAATATGGGTGCGATGGCTGAAACAGAATCGATGATTTCTACTCATGCCCGTAATTTTCCTGGCAGAAACGGCAGTCCTAAAGCTATCATGTATCTTGGATCTGCTTCAACAGTTGCAGCATCAGCGATCAAAGGACATGTATCCGATCCGCGCGAATTTTTAGAATAAGGACGAGTAGAGATGAATGCTGAAGGTCGTTGTTGGAAATTTGGAGATAATATCCCGACAGATCAGATTGTGCGTTCTGATCGGGTTTTGCTGACCATTGATGAAATGGCAAAATATGTTCTTGAAAATCTGAATCCTGATTTTGCCAAAAATGTACAATCAGGTGACATTCTTGTTGCCGGGAAACATTTTGGGCAGTCTTCCGGCAGAGCAGTTGCACCTAAAGCAATAAAAGCGACTGGCGTGAGTGTCGTTATTGTGGAATATGCAGCCAGGTTGTTTTACCGGAACTGTTTTGAAATTGGGCTTCCATTATTGGAATGTCCAGGCATCACGGAAGGTGTTGGTTCTGGTGATATGCTGCAAGTTGATGTTGAAACCGGAAAAATATTGAACCTTTCAAATGGAAAATCGTTTACTGCGAAACCGATTGATCCATTCCTTATGGAAATGCTGAAAGCAGGAGGTTTAATCGCTATTGCGCCAAAAATTGCAGAAGGGAGATCATCCTGAAATGGTATCAACCAAATCTGGAAAATGCTGGAAATTTGGAGATAACATTCCGACTGATCAGATTGTCCGGGTTGACCGGGCTCTGGGTACCATGGAAGAAATGGCAAAACATATTTTAGAAAATCTAAATCCTGATTTTCCAAAATATGTTCAACCAGGTGATATTCTGGTTGCAGGGTAAGCGATCAATAATCCAACGTCATTTAAGAACGAAAGATATCTACTTTAGGGCGCAATTTTGCTGGATGAAATCA
>JAPKMT010000007.1 GCA_026645735.1 Flexilinea sp. | reverse complement strand
ATCGCGAGGGATTATGGCAGAAAATGATTTACTTCAACAAATGGAAAACTTGAAAGATGAAGCAATTGCTGCATTAGAAAAAATTAAAGATGATGCTTCATTGACGCAATGGCGCGTAACACATCTCGGAAAATCAGCTTTCATTTCGCAAGTTTTTACTCGATTAGCAGATATTTCAAAAGAAGACCGCCCAAAAATCGGACAGGCTGCAAATTTTGTTCGCAACCAATTGGAGACTGCACTTAGTTTACGCATTGAAGAGTTGAAAGCGAAATCACTTGCAGACAGCCTGGAAAACGAAAAAATCGATATCACTTTACCTGGACGTCGCCCTCATCAAGGACGGCTTCATCCTGCTACGCAGAATATGCGAGAGATACTCTCCGTTTTATCCCAGATTGGATTTGAAATTTTCCGTTCCCCAGAAGTTGAAACTGACGAAAACAATTTTGAATTATTAAATATTCCGGCCTATCATCCAGCTCGCGATATGTGGGACACGTTTTATACAACCAATCCCAATGTACTCCTTCGAACCCATACATCACCTGGTCAGATTCATGCGATGCATCTTTTTGCTCCGGAATCCATCCGTGTTGCGCTTCCAGGAATGTGTTACCGCTATGAGCAGGTCAGTGCCCGTTCTGAAATTCAGTTCAATCAGATTGAATTACTTGCAGTCGGAAAAAATATCACATTTGGAGATCTGAAAGGAACGCTGCAGGAATTTGCTTATCGCATGTTCGGAAATACTGTACGGACACGCTTCCGACCTTCATACTTCCCATTCACAGAACCCAGCGCCGAAATGGATGTTGAATGCTTCCTTTGTGGTGGCAAAGGATGTCCAATGTGTAAAAATTCGGGATGGCTCGAAATTTTGGGTTGTGGAATGGTTCACCCTACCGTCCTAAAAAATGGTGGTTATGATCCGAATATATATACCGGCTACGCAGCCGGAATGGGACCTGAGAGAATTACCATTCTGCGCCATTATGTAGAAGACATTCGTTATTTCTGGAGTGATGATATTCGATTCCTGGAGCAATTCTAATGAACATACCTCTTTCCTGGTTAAAAGATTTTGTCGATGTGAATCTTCCATTGGAAGAACTTGCGCGTGTGATGACGATGGCAGGTTTGGAAGTGGATGAAGTTGAACTTCGTGGTTTGGCAGGACCGGAGAACGATCGGCATGGTTTTAAATTCACCGGTCTTTCCTGGCCTGCAGATAAATTTGTGGTTGCAGAAATTCTTGAAGTTGTTCAGCATCCGGATGCTGACCGCCTGGTTTTATGCCAATTAAATGATGGTACCGAAGAACGGACGATTCTGACCGGAGCGCCGAACTTATTCCCATTTATCGGAAAAGGCCGCCTCAATCCATCCGTTAAAGTAGCCTATGTCCGCGAAGGGGCAATTTTATATGATGGGCACAAACCTGGCTTTGAACTTACGAAACTCAAAAAAACCAAAATCCGTGGTTTTGAAACAAATTCGATGGTTTGCTCTGAAAAAGAACTGGGTATCTCTGAGGAACATGAAGGCATCATCATTTTTGAAGAGGATGCGCCGGTTGGAGTGCCTTTGGCTGATTATATCGGAGATGCTGTTTTCGTGATTGATATTTTACCCAATATGGCTCGAAATGCCTGTATTAAGGGCGTTGCCAGAGAAGTCGCAGCTCAATTGAATCTGCCTCTGAAAAAACGTCAATTGCAAGTAAAACCGGAAGGTAAGCCAATCGACGGGATGTGCAGCATTATTATCAAGGAACCGGAATTGAACAATCGTTTTATGGTTGGTTACCTTGAAGGAATAAAATCCCAGCCCAGTCCAGCCTGGGTTCAACGCAGACTGCGGGCAGCAGGAATGCGGCCGATCAACAGCATCGTTGATGCTACAAATTATGTCATGCTGGAAACTGGACAGCCGCTTCATGCTTTCGATTATGATACGTTGTTAAAACGGGCAGGGAATCAGCCTCCAACAATCATTACACGTCAGGCTTATCCAGGTGAAAAACTGGTTACTTTGGATAATATTGAGCGGGATCTGGATGAAAACATGATGCTGGTTACCGATCAGACGGGATCATTGTCCATTGCAGGCATCATGGGTGGATTGGAAAGTGAAATTATTCCTTCGACAACAAATGTTCTGTTGGAATCAGCGGTTTGGAACTTTATCAATATCCGCAAAACCGCAAGCAAACTGCGCTTGAATTCTGAAGCAGGTTACCGCAACAGCAGGGGAGTTCACCCTGCCATCGCTGAAGAAGCCTGCGAACAATGTTTGTCTTTGATGGCGGAATGGAGCGGAGGAAGAATTGCACCTGGTTTCATTGATAATTATGCAAAGAAAGTTACCGATCCGGTCAATCGAATTACTGTCGAGGATATCCGTCGAATTCTGGGAATTGAAATTCCATTAACAAAAGCAGTTGAATTGCTGCAGCGCCTGGAATTTGGATGCACACTGGAGGATAATGGAAATGTCCTCCGAATACAGACACCCCCGCATCGATTAGATATCGGAGAAGAAGTGATAGGCCGGGCTGACATCATCGAAGAGATAGCCCGCTTATATGGATATGATAATTTCCCTGCTACACGCATGTCTGATGAATTGCCGCCAGCATATGCGAATAACATGATCTCTTTTGAAGAAAAACTGAGAGATATGCTTGTTTCACTGGGCCTTAATGAGATTATTACCTATCGTCTGACTTCTCCGGAACGAGAGGAAAGACTTTTAGGAAAACCGGCACCAGCATACATCCGACTCGCAAATCCAATTTCTCCTGAACGGTCAGTTATGCGCTCCAATTTAAATGTTGGTATGATGGAGATCATAGAGAGAAATATCCGTCTGAATGACCGTATTGAATTCTTTGAAATCGGACCTGTTTTCCTGCCAGTGGAAGGGCAAATCCTTCCAAATGAAGAACCACACTTGTCCATTGGAATAACCGGCAAACGTTATAGCGAGTGCTGGGATACACACAATAAATCCTGTATGGATTATTTTGATCTGAAAGGAATCATTGAAGCGGCTTTGGAAGGACTTCATGTCCCGAATATCAGTTTCAAGCCTTACGATTGCGATTATCTGCATCCGGGAAAATGTGCGTCAATTTATTCAGGAGATGTGTTTCTGGGAATGCTTGGAGAACTGCATCCTGCAGTCCGCCAAAAATATGATCTGCTCGCAGCACCGATTCTCCTTCTGGATTTGAACCTTGATAAATTAGAACCGTTGGCAGAACGCATTTATAAAGTCCAATCCATTTCACCTTTCCCTTCCATCATTGAAGACATTGCAGTGGTTGTGGATGAGACTGTCGCAGCAGATGAAGTGTTGACTGTGATCAAACAAGCTGGCGGAAAAATGCTGAAAAGTGCTGAGTTATTCGATATCTTCCGCGGCGCGCAGCTAGGCGCGGGCAAGAAAAGTTTGGCATATAATCTTGTCTATCAATCTCCTGAGAAGACATTGACTGATAAAGACGCCTCTGCCATTCGCAGCAAGATCATCAAACGCCTGGAACAGGTGTTGAATGCAAAACTAAGAAGCTAGAATTCTTAATCCAATAAAAAAATCCTCCGATAGCATTGAGCCGGAGGATTTTTTATTACCCAAAAACGTGCTATATGTTCGAAATGCATCATTGAATACTGTGTCAATTTTGATTCATTCCCTTCAAGTTATTGGAGTTGCTGTCAGTAATTCGAAATATGGAAATGCTTTTCGAATAGAGAAAGAAAATTTGTAGTTGTGGTGTTTTTGCGCGAAGCGCAAAAACACCACAACTACAATTATTTTTTTTTCATATTTCGAATCGCTGCTATTTCGCATCTTTATCGATGCCCTTTTATCATATCATTACTCAGAATTGCATTTTTTTGTTGGTGATTAATATCAGCAATTCGAAAAGCATTTCCATATTTCGAATTGCTGCAGAATTACTGGTTTTCTATTTAAATTTCCATCGATATAATACAATATGAAACTGTTTGTATTTTTGAATCGTTATGATAGAAGATCTGAATATTCTGAACTCATATCATCGATATCGGTTCATCAAAGAGGGAAAAAATGAAAAACAAAAATGGTTTATTAATTATTTTGCTGGTCATGATCAGCATCCTGTCATTAACAATGGCTGTCAGCGCTCAGACAGTGTCAATTTCTTCTGATACTACAGTCAGCACACAAAAAAGCATTTGGCCGCCATCACATTACATTGGAACATTACAATCCTATCTCGATGATTTACAACGACTTCCCGGAATAATCGATGAAGCGATTTGCGTTGTGGACGATACCGGATATCAGGAAAAAATGGCTCTGCTTCAAAACCGAATTGAAGGTATTCCAGCGCTGATGAAGGAAATGGAGTTAAAAGTTCCATCAACGGTAAATCTGAGAATTATTCATACTACCATCCTGAAGAATAAAATTTGTGGAATTGGGAAGATTTCCACCGGTTATGCAGATTTGGCGCGCGAAAAATTGGATGCTGTCATCCGCAATGCCGGTTTGTATAATGAATAATTGAATCCGAACCGTTTGCAAAAGTCGCCCATGGTTACTATAAAATTTGTAATCATGGATCAGTAATTTAGAATAATGAGAGGCCAATTTATTATTCTATTCTTTTACACGAGGCAAAAGAATAGAATAATATTTTTTATTGATTTGAAAGACCGGTCCAATTTTCAAACTGTTATTCATGGATCCAGCAATTCGAAATTTGAAAAAGCCTTATGAGAAAAAAGAAAAAACTTGTTGTGTTGTTTTTACGCGGAGCGCAAAAACAACACAACAACAAATAATTCTCCCCATATTTCGAATCACTGTCATGGATGGCTTTTGGATCAAGTAAAATTTTGTATATGAACAAACAAAAAGCGATTCTTGTTATAATAATTATTTTCCTGTTTTTTTTCTCCAATGGAAATCGTGTCCAAGCTGCTGACCAAACAATCATAACGGTTGGAGACAGTGAAGGAGATTGCCCTTCCATAGAAGATGCATTTATTCAGCTGCCTGAGAATAGCGGTGAAACGATCATCCGGCTGCATGAAAATGTAGTTGGAGATCCGGTTGTATCTCTCTCAATTCCGATTCATAAGGGGATTACCTCTCTGACAATAGAAAATTCTGATTTGCAAAAAATCATTAATATCGAGACAGTCTATGAAATATTCGCGAACGGGATTCCATTCACACTTGGAGAGATGATCTCACTTCCCAATGGCTGGATTTTTGGCGGCAGCATGGCCGAAAATGGAAAAATCAGAAATGTGAATGACACCAGCATCACGATCCTCGGCTCCACCGCATATGTGTTTGGAGGCGGGGCAGCTTTTAATGGAGGACGATCGATTGTGTCCGGACAGACCTCCGTTATCTTAGGCAAGAAAGGCAAAATATTCTGGGAAATTTTTGGCGGCGGTTATGCCGCGGGGAATGAAAGTATTTCGGAAGTCAACCGGAGCAGTTTAAGGATATTTGGAACTGCAGACTACGCATTGGGAGGTGGCCTGGCTAAAGAGAATGGCCGATCGATTGTCAAGGAAGCAACATCGATCACAATTGAATCGGAAGGAACTGCTGCCATTGCTTCCTTTGGCGGAGGCAATGCAGTGGGAAAGGGTAGTATTTCTGAAACGAAAATGGCTTCATCAATAATCTATGGATCGGCTGCCTGGGCTTTCGGCGGAGATTTCACATACCAGGGCGGACAATCCTTCCTGACAGGGACTGCTGAGATCACGGTTGCTGAAGGTGGACAAGTAAAATCATTATATGGAGGCAGTTTCGCGACCGATAAAAACAGTTATTCGGAAGTCAATCGATCGATAGTGCGCTTGAAAGGAACAGCGGATTCGGTTGTTTCTGAAGGCGAAACTTCGTATGACGGCGTTTCGGTTGTTAAGGATGCAACTCTTGTGGAATAACGTCGTATGTAAAAGTGTGTTGAGTTTTTTGTATTGACGAATTTTGGGCTGAATGAAAAACAGAATTCCGATTTTTGTCGATTATGGGCTTAGAAAATTGAAAAATTAGATAAATAAAGGAACATCATGGAACATAAAATTGAAGGAGCACCATTTCCTGTCGTCATCTGCACATTGCAGAATGGAGAAACCATGTTTACTGAAAGCGGGGCAATGGCCTGGATGACCCCGAATATGCAGATGGAAACTACTTCCAGAGGCGGAATCGGTAAGGCTTTGGGGCGGGTACTGTCCGGGGATTCATTGTTCATGAACCGCTTTACATCCAATGGAACGGGAATGATCGCCTTTGCATCCAGTTTTCCGGGACAAATCCTTTCTTTTGATATTGCACCTGGAAAAGAGATGATCGTTCAGAAATCCGGATTCCTTGCTGCAGAAGAGGGTGTCAATTTATCCGTTTTTTTCCAGAGGAAATTTTCTGCCGGATTGTTTGGCGGAGAAGGTTTTATTCTGCAGAAATTATCAGGTCAGGGGATCGCATTTGTTGAGATAGACGGATTCTGCAAGGCATATGAACTTCGGGCTGGTGAAAAACTGATTTTGGATAATGGATACCTGGCAGCGATGGAAAGTACCTGTTCCATGGATATTAAAACGGTCAGTGGTGTGAAAAATGTATTGTTTGGAGGTGAAGGGCTCTTCAACACAGAGGTAACTGGTCCGGGTAAAGTATATCTACAGACGCAGCCGATCAATAATCTTGCCAAAGTGCTGCGTCCGTATTTCCCCTCAAATAACAGCTGATTGCATATTTAAATGAAAATACGAGTCGAGTTCACATGTATGTGTTGAACTCGACTTTTTTTCGTTTTACTTACTTTGAAAATAACGAGTAGCGATTCGAAATATTAACATATGTTTCGCATAGAGAGGAAATATGTTCGTTGTTATTGGTCTACGGTAAAATTCAAATAAATTAATGTTATTTGAAAGATGGTAGCAATATGAAGAATTATCTGAATCTGCAGAATGGAAGTGATATCCGCGGTGTCGCTCTGCCGGGAGTGGAAGGAGAGTTGGTTAACCTGACACCGGAGGCGGTGTCTGATATTGCAGCTGCATTTGCCATTTGGATCTCGGAAAAGAGCGGAAAAGATCCGGATGATCTTGAAATATCTGTCGGTACCGATTCGCGTCTTTCTGCAATGATCCTTATAAAATCAGTCTTGGATGGTCTGCAAAAAGCAGGTGCGAATTGTGCTGATTGTGGAATTGCTTCCACACCGGCGATGTTTATGTCGACGGTTCTTCCTGGTTGCATGTTTGATGGATCCATCATGATTACAGCCAGTCATTTGCCCTGGAACCGCAATGGTCTCAAATTTTTTTCACCAACCGGCGGGCTTGAAAAAAAGGACATTACTGTCATCCTCAAGCTCGCAGCGCAACTGCCATCAATCGATGAGGATCGGGGAAAAAAGCGTAAATTTGACGTTATCAATCCGTATTGCGGTTATTTACGCCGAATCATAACCGATCAGACCGGAACGGATGAAACGCCCTTGAGCGGTTTTAAGATCGCTGTGGATGCTGGCAATGGCGCCGGGGGATTTTTCGCGGAGAAAGTTTTAAAACCCTTAGGAGCGGATATTTCTGCCAGCCAATTCCTTGAACCGGACGGGAAATTCCCCAATCATGTCCCCAACCCTGAAGATCATACAGCCATGGCAGCTGCGAAAAAGATGGTATTGGATAACCAATGCGATCTGGGACTGATTTTTGATACCGATGTGGACCGGGCTGGAGCTGTTGACATAACAGGCGAGGTTTTCAGCCGGAATCGACTGATCGGATTATTGGCAGCCATTGAAGCGCGCAGACATCCTGGCTGCACCATTGTTACTGATTCGGTGACATCCGACCAACTATCTGACTTTCTGACTGAAAAACTCGGTTGCCTCCATCACCGTTATAAACGGGGATATCGCAATGTCATCAATGAGTGCATTCGACTGAATCGTGATGGAATTGATTGCCCGCTGGCGATTGAAACTTCCGGCCATTGCGCGTATGCAGAGAACTACTTTTTAGATGATGGTGCCTATCTTACCTGTAAACTCATCATTGAAATGGCACGGCTGCGCGTTGAAGGAAAAACGCTGTCTGATGTAATTACAGAGCTGCGAGATCCCCTTGAATCCTCAGAATTTCGTATTAAGATACGGATTCAAGATCCGGAAGCTTATGCAAAAAGAATATTAGAAGATTTGGAAACCTATGCAAAGCAAAAGCCGGACTGGAAAAAAGCACAGCAAAATTATGAAGGGCTTCGTTTTTCGCTCCCGAAATATGCTGGATGGTTTCTGCTCAGATCTTCGCTGCATGATCCATTGCTTGTATTAAATGTTGAAAGCGATCAGGAAAATGGAGTCAAATCCATTTTGAACGAACTGAAACCTTTTCTGGATCCCTATCAGGAATTGGAACTTCAATAAGATTGAATGCGGATCAAGGATCACACGTTTCTCCTCGGAAAGCGTGTGATCCTTGATGATTGACGGTTTTTACACGGGAACTGAAGGCAGTTCCGCAAAACTTTTCTGCAGGTCTGCTTCTGATGGATGCGAATTAACCATCTTATTTTGCAGATAAGCATCATAGGCTTTCATATCGAAGTAGCCGGTACCGGAAAGGCCGAAAAGAATAGTTTTCTTCTCACCAGTTTCTTTACAGATCAATGCTTCGTCAATAGCTGTCCGGATTGCATGTGCAGATTCCGGAGCCGGTAAAATGGTCTCTGTCTTTGCAAATAATTGCGCTGCTGAAAAAACATCAATTTGGTTGACCGCGATTGCTTCCATTAATCCGTCATGATATAGCTGAGAGAGGATCGGACTCATGCCGTGATAGCGCAGCCCGCCCGCATGATCCGGTGATGGAATAAACTGGGATCCCAACGTATACATTTTTGCCAGCGGAGTGATTCTGCCTGTATCGCAAAAATCATATGCGAACTTGCCGCGTGTAAAGGATGGACAGGATGCCGGTTCCACTGCAATCAGCCGCGGATTTGCTGTTCCATGAATTTTATCCCTCAGAAATACGGAAATTAATCCGCCCAGATTGGACCCGCCTCCCGCACATCCAATGACGATATCCGGATATTCATCCATTTCTTCCATCGCAATTTTTGATTCCATACCGATAACGGATTGATGCAGCAACACATAATTCAGACAAGATCCAAGCGAATAGCGATAATCTTTTGTGGAAACCGCTTTCTCCACTGCTTCGCTGATCGCACAACCCAGACTGCCGGTTGTTCCGGGATTTTCCTCCAGTATCTTTCGCCCGATAGCGGTGGTATCACTTGGGCTGGGAACTATTCCTGCGCCAAAGGTTTTAATGACCGATTTACGGAATGGTTTCTGTTCATAACTGATTTTCACCATGTAAACGGTCAGTGGCAGACCAAAATAAGAGCACGCTTCGGCTAACGCAGTCCCCCATTGTCCGGCACCGGTTTCCGTGGTTAATCCGGCCAATCCCTGTTTTTTTGCATAGTATGCCTGCACGATCGCTGAGTTTAATTTATGACTTCCGGAAGTATTATTTCCCTCAAACTTAAAATAAATTTTTGCAGGTGTATCCAATACCTGTTCCAGATGATATGCACGAATTAATGGCGAAGGCCGGTACATTTTATACACTTCACGGACCTCATCCGGGATGTCAAAATAGGGTGTCTGGTCATCCAACTCCTGATCCACCAGCGCCTCCGGAAAGACCGGCAGCAGGTCTTCCCGTGTAACGGGTTTCATCGTTGCCGGATTGAGATGCGGCGCCGGTTTTTGCTTCATGTCCGCCCGCATATTGTAAAATTGCGTTGGAATTTGCTCTTCTGTGAGATAGTAGCGATGTGGAATTTTCTTGGTATTGACAAAAAAGTTGTTCATGATGACGGCTCCTGTAAAAAAAACTTGTCTCAATACCGGGATAAAAAAAAGCTTCTGTCCCGGCCTTCTTATGCCTGGGACAAAAGCCTGATTGTTGTAGCTTCTGCGGTACCACCCAACTTGACGTGTTCTCACGCCCACTTTTTCTGCGCACTATCATGCACACTTCCTTGATAACGGGTGAAGTTCCCGGCAGGTATTACTTGCGTTTCGCTTTCGTCCTGCCCTCATGAGTCCATTCCATACTGCTGCTGGCTGCTGCGCTCTCAGCGAATGCGCTGCTCTCTGTAAACTGCCCTGCCGTATTTACTATTCTCAATCAACGGTTTCTTTTTTTAATTTGCTCCATTTTATCAATTTTAATAAAAAATGTCAACACAGAATTTTTTTGACATTAATTTGAAATTTGGAAAAGCCTTTTGAGAAAAAAGAGGAAACTTGTTGTTGTGTTGGTTTTGCGCAAAGCGCAAAACCAACACAACAACAAGTAATTCTCCCTATCATTCGAATCGCTGTTTTTTTTAAATAACTGACTCTTCGGTTCCTCTGAACATCGAATTATTTCACACCTTTAGAAAATTCCTGATTTCAGCATCTAATTACAGACGCCTGATGCCTTGTTGATTTTATCCGGCTCTAATGACAGAACGCTCTCTTCAGACAACAATGCAGCCAGCGTTCCGGCTTCGGCCTGAATACTGATAAGTTCTACGTATCGATAGTAATAGACGCTTTCCACATCCAACGATTCAATCACTTTCTGTATCGATTCTTTCTGACCAGACTGGTATTTCATGAAAACTTTAAAGACCTGATTTTCCCGTGTCCCGGCAGATTGAGCCCGATGAACGTACCCCAAAAAAGTCTGATCATGAATTTTTTCAATCTGTGATTCTGATAATTGAATCACAGGATCATCATCCGCATGGATTGGATCCGGAGTTTTACCTTTGAATTCATTCATAGATGCTGAGGCGAAAATAAAAATTGAAAAGATTAAAAATAACAGTATTTTTTTTGTTTTCATAAGTTTTTTTCCTGTAGGGACGATCAATAGCATCCAATGCAATATCCTGATGACGCTTAATTTGGGCAAAAAGTTCCTGTATGCCTGAAAAATTCAATCGCTTTCATTATAATTTGGATTTACAATGAAATTCATTGAATCACCAAAAATTCAAAATATGAAAAGAATTCCTTGTTTTTCTTGATCGATTCGAAAGGTTGGATCATATTTCGAATTACTGCTGTATAATCGACGTTATGGAAAACCAAACAAATAAATTTTCAATTGAAGTTGCTGTCCAGTTGTTTGTGTTAAGCAAAGATACACCTTCTTCGCGCTGGCTGGATTGGCAGCCCTTCGATTCAGGACCGGGAATCTTTTCGATCCCCGAGGATTTCTTGTTAGGAATCAGGGCACAAGGGATTGATGATGGAGCTTTGATGCAACTCGTGCAGGAATTGTCATCGGTCCATTGTCTGCGATATCTTTACCTGGCTGAAAACCGCAAAATCACGAACAAAGGAATTATCAATCTGCAAAATTTACCCCAGATTGAATACCTGAATATCAGCTCTTGTGACATTACCAGTGAAGGACTGGCATTTTTACCGTCCTTAACGAACCTGAAATTTCTGGACCTCAGTTACTGCAACCGAGTATCAGAAAAATCGGCTCAATATATTCAAAAACTACCCCGTCTTCAACATTTGATTATCAAGGGAGTGATTAAGATAAATACATCCAGTCTTAAAAAATTTGAAAAGCGCGGATTGATTATTCATCAAACTTGATCAGCCTGTGGTTTTCGGAAATACGGCTGTTATTCATATTTCGAACTACTGGTTTCACACATAACTTTGGAAGTTTCATTATAATAAGCTTTAGGAGTGAATTGTGTTGGAGTCAAATGCTTTTCGTCACATGAAAAAAAACAGAAATCAGAACGAAGTATCTGCTGTCGAATTGGAGAAGAAGAATGCGATTCGAATCGATGCGATACTGTCTGTGACGATTGATGCAATTACTTCATTGGTTAAAACAAATCCCGTTCAAGCCGCTGCAAGCATATCCTACTACTCATTATTTTCTCTTTTCCCCATGCTGCTGTTTATGGTTGTTGTTCTCTCTTATTTCCTTGAGATTACCGTCATTCAGCAGGAAATCATTCTAATTCTTGAAAAGATCCTCCCTGGTTCTGAGACACTTGTTATTGAGAATATGCAGAATATTCTCAGCTCCCGGTTTACAACATCATTAACTGCTGCCATCACGCTGCTTTGGTCCGGATCAGGAGCTTTCAACAGCATCATCTACAATATCCATATGGCATGGCCTGAGTCGCGGGGACGCGGGTACTTTATTAACCGCGCATTCGCCATTTCTGCCATTATCGTAATTTGCTTTTTACTGGCTGGAACACTAATCTTCACCATGTTTTTCAATCTCTCGGATGCGATGCTGGTATTTGATATTCGTGTCAATAAGATGATTCGTTTTCTAATCAGTTTTGCCTCCAGTTATCTTTTACCGACAGCGTTAGTATATTTTGCTGCTTATATGTTATTTTATTTTGTGCCTTCCGTAAAAGTTGATCGAAGCGGAGCCAAGATCGGTGCATTATTAACGGCTGTCATTTGGCGGGTTTTTACATATTTGTTCAGCATCTATATCCTGAGTCCATTCAATGCATATGACGTCATTTATGGCTCAGTTGCCATGATTATATTAATCCTGTTTTATGTGTATGTGGTTGCACTATTTATTCTTTTTTCTGCCCACCTGGTTGCTTCCATAACGCATTACAAAAATAAACAGGCAGAACGGGCAATGAAAGCCGGAGACCCGATCCCGGCTGTTTCATCCATCTCTGTTAATCATATGCCTGCTGCGATGAAAAAGAGTCAGCAAAAAATAAAATTGATCCGATTTCAACAAAAAGGAAATATGAACCAACGGTTGCGCAGGATCAATAAAAATTTTTTGACATCTTCAAAACATATTCCATCTGCCAAATCCCGTCTGACAAAAAAATTCCCTTCACTGGAACAAAATGAAAAATTGAATCGGCTCCGTGAGTCCGCCAAAAAATTCGTATACAATCTCTTTCGCTGGAAGTAACCGGGTTGATCGCAAAAATCTTCTTCAGCCTTGAAAAATTTCAGTCTTAAAGATATTTAATCCTTCGCGGAAATTATAAGCATCTTCTTTTTGAGAAAAACAACCAATAATAATTCTCCCCATATTTCGAATTGCTGGGATCAACCTCATCTTCTTATGACCAGACAGTCGGATAGTATAATTCGTTTTGGAGGAAAATATGTCAGAAGAAATTTGGAATGAAGCAAATGCGGATAATGAGGATGATGATATTCAGAATCGGATACTGGAAGCAGAAGCGAATGAAATCTGGCTCGAAGAAGTTGATGAGGATGAAGACTCTGACTTTCCAACGAATCAAATGAAATCTTCCTTCCAGGAGAATTGATTACGATGATGGATACTGAAATTTTAAAATCCGAAAAAAAATATCACGCGCATGTCTTTGATGTTTCCAGTCTCGAAGTCCGTCTTCCCAATGGAAAAATCAGAAATTATGATTTGGTCGAGCATGTTCCTGCTGTTGAAATCATTCCGGTGACCAGCGACGGAAAAATTTTGTTTGTCCGACAGTTTCGCATGGGCGCCAACAAACAGCTTCTTGAATTACCGGCAGGCATACTTAACGGGGATCATGGCAATGAGGATCCTCTCCTGGCTGCGGAAAGAGAATGTCGTGAAGAGACCGGTTATGAATCAAAAGATATCAAACGGATCGGTGGTTTTTTCATGACACCCGGGTACTGTAATGAATACATTCATGTTTTTCTCGCGAAAGACCTTGTAAAAAATCCGTTGCCTCAGGACGATGATGAATTTCTAAATCTTGAAGCTTTACCAATTGAAGAAGCTTATCAAATGGCGGAAAACGCAGCTTTTGAAGATGTGAAAACGATTGCGGCCTTAATGATGGCTCAGAAAGAATTGCGGAAAGCAGCGTTCGAATAACCAATTCGCATACCGTCATGCCAATTTTGAATATCCATATTCCATTCAGCAATTCGAAATATGGATAAGCTTTTCGTATTGAAAGAGAAATTTTTTTATATTTCGAACTATTGTTTTCTGTTCGGGATTTCATCGCTCAAAAGAGAACGATAAAAACTCCTTTGGGCTGTTTTTTTGCCGTGAATTTCAATTTCAAGTGTCGAATGACAGCTTAAAAACAGACAATAAATAACTGAAAATCAGGGTACAATAGTATCAGGTTAGGAGCGCTGAAAAGACGTTTGTTTTAATTTGTCACAATCTCAACCTTCTCCTTCGGGAGTAAAAGTTTCGATCAATCATAAATACTATAACTTGCAGGAGAACTTTCATGGCTCGTCAAAAAGTAACAATCGATGCCAACGAAGCCGTCGCTTATGTGGCTTACCGCATGAACGAGGTTATCGCACTATTCCCAATTACTCCGTCCTCTCCAATGGGCGAGCATTCGGATGAATGGGCTGCCAAAGGCGTAAAAAATCTTTGGGGAACTGTCCCAAGTATCATGGAAATGCAGTCTGAAGGCGGAGCTGCCGGCGCTGTTCATGGTGCGCTCAGCACAGGTGCCATGACAACTACCTTCACGGCCTCTCAAGGCTTATTGTTGATGATCCCGAATATGTACAAAATTGCCGGTGAACTCACATCCACAGTTTTCCACGTGACAGCCCGCGCTTTGGCTCCACATGCACTTTCAATTTTCGGTGATCAAAGTGATGTCATGGCAACCCGTCAAACCGGATTTGCTCTGATCGCATCCAATTCTGTGCAGGAAGCGCATGATATGGCGCTCATTGCACAAGCTGCTACATTGAAGTCCCGTGTTCCTTTCCTTCATTTCTTTGATGGATTCCGCACTTCTCATGAAGTAAAGAAAATTGAACAACTGGATCTGGAAGACATGCATGCCATGATTGACGATGAACTCGTAGTTGCGCATCGTGAGCGTGCTCTCCGCCCTGAGAAACCTGTTGTTCGTGGTACTGCTCAGAACCCGGATGTCTTCTTCCAGGGACGTGAAGCATGCAACCAATTTTATGCTGCTACTCCGGCGATTGTTCAGGAAGCCATGGACAAATTTGCCGGAATTGTCGGTCGGTCCTATCATCTTTTTGATTATTATGGACCCAAAGATGCTGATCGTGTTGTGGTTGCCATGGGCTCCGGCATTGAAACACTGGAAGAAACCGCGAAATTCCTTAATTCGAAAGGCGAAAAGATCGGCGTTGTTGCTGTCCGGTTGTATCGCCCATTCAGTGTCGCAGATTTTGTAAAAGTACTTCCTTCTACAGTAAAGAAAATTACAGTTTTAGACCGTACCAAAGAACAAGGTTCTGCCGGTGAGCCGCTTTATCTGGATGTTGTAACAGCCATTTCCGAAGCGCTTTCGGATGGTACCGCACCATTCAAGACTTCCCCGATGATCACTGGCGGACGCTATGGAATGGGATCAAAAGATTTTACACCGGCGATGGCAGCAGGCGTTTTCGAAGAAATGAAAAAAGATCGCCCGATGAATCATTTCTCAGTTGGTGTTGAGGATGATCTTACAGGGAAAAGCATCAAATATGATCCTTCTTTCTTGCTTCCGGAAGAAAAAACCGTTCGCTGCATGTTCTTTGGTCTGGGTTCGGATGGGACCGTCGGAGCCAACAAGAACTCCATCAAGATTATTGGTATCGAAACTGAAAATGACGCCCAGGGTTATTTCGAGTATGACTCCAAAAAATCCGGATCTACCACAACCAGCCACCTGCGCTTTGGTCCCAACAAGATCCGTGCTCCCTATTTGATCGGCGAAAATGATGCCAACTTCCTGGCGTGCCATATGTTCACATTCCTGGAAAAACTGGATATCACCCGTTTTGCAGCTCCGAATGCGATTTTCCTTCTGAACACCATGTACGGACCCGACGAAGTATGGGATAAACTGCCCGTGGAAGTTCAGGAAGACATCATCGCCAAAAAGATGAAGTTCTATGTGATTGACGCATTCTCTGTTGCCAATAAAACCGGTATGGGTGGACGCATCAACACCATCATGCAGACCTGCTTCTTCGCAATTTCCGGCGTTCTGCCGAGAGATGAAGCGATTGATCAAATCAAGAATTCCATTAAGAAAACTTATGGAAAAAAAGGCGAGAAAATCGTTGCTCAGAACTTCGCGGCAGTCGATTCCACTCTGGCCAACTTGTTTGAAGTGAAATATCCCAACAAGGTCACAAGCAAGATCCATCGCTTACCGGCCGTACCGGCTGAAGCACCGGAATTCGTCCAAAAAGTGATCGCCCCCATGATTGCTGCCAAAGGCGACAAACTCCCTGTCTCCCTGCTGCCCGCAGATGGTACCTTCCCGGTTGGTACTTCCCAATGGGAAAAACGCAATATTGCAATGGAAGTGCCAGTTTGGGATCCTGCGACTTGTATTCAATGCGGCAAATGCTCAATCGTTTGTCCGCATGGTGTGATTCGTCAGAAAGTATATGATGCATCCTACCTGGCAAATGCTCCGAAGACCTTCAAATCCGTCGATTCCAAAGGCTACAAAGAGTTCCCCGGCACAAAATTCACACTGCAGATTTCCGTCAGCGATTGTACCGGCTGCGGACTTTGCGTTGAAACCTGCCCTGCCAAGAATAAAGCAGATCCGACGAAAAAGGCGATCAACCTTTCCGAACAGCTTCCTCTGCGCGAATCCGAAGGCGAAAACTGGAAGTTCTTCATGTCCATCCCGGATCCGGATCGGACAAAAATTGTTCCGAACAACGTAAAACTGTCACAGCAATTACGCCCGCTGTTTGAATTTTCCGGTGCCTGCGCTGGCTGCGGTGAGACTCCTTATATCAAACTGCTCACACAGCTCTTCGGTGATCATGCGATCATCGCCAATGCCACCGGTTGTTCATCGATTTACTCCGGTAACCTGCCGACAACACCCTACACAACCAACGCAGATGGCTACGGTCCGGCATGGGCAAACAGTCTGTTTGAGGACAATGCGGAATTCGGCCTGGGAATGCGTCTGACCGTTGACAAACAAAATGAATTTGCCAAAGAATTGCTCAAAGAGCTGAGTGCTGAAATCGGATCAGAACTGGTGGAAGGTCTTATGAATGCGGATCAGTCCACCGAAGCCGGTTTGGAAGCACAGCGCAGCCGTGTGGCAGCGCTGAAAGCAAAATTGGCCGGTTCCAAAGATACAAGAGCACGCAACCTGGTCTCCCTTGCAGATTCCCTGGTGAAGAAGAGTGTCTGGATCGTGGGCGGTGATGGTTGGGCTTATGACATCGGATACGGCGGTTTGGACCATGTTCTGGCATCCGGACGCAATGTCAACATTCTGGTTTTGGATACCGAAGTCTATTCCAATACAGGTGGTCAGGCATCCAAGTCAACCCCGCGTGCTGCTGTCGCAAAATTCGCTGCAAAAGGCAAAGATCTGCCCAAGAAAGATCTCGGATACATTGCCATGACATATGGCTACATCTATGTCGGTAAAGTTGCCATGGGTGCGAATGATGCTCAGGTTGTCAAGACATTCCTCGAAGCTGAAGCTTATGATGGACCGTCCCTGATCGTTGCGTACTCTCACTGTATCAATCACGGTATTGATATGCGGACCGGTCTGCAGCAGCAAAAGAAAGCCGTTGAATCCGGCCACTGGCCGCTGTTCCGCTACAATCCGGATAAGATCGCCCTGGGTGAAAATCCGCTTACCATCGATTCCAAGGCCCCGTCGATTCCTCTGACAGAATATGCTTATGGCGAAAACCGCTACAAGATGCTGGTCAAGAGTGATGAAGCCCGTGCGGAAGTATTGATCAAAGAAGCACAGGTCGATGCGGAAAGACGCTGGGAGCTCTATCGCCAGTTGGCTGATCTCAATTACAAACTCGGTTCTAAAGACGAAGCATAATGCTTTCGCTTCATCGCTAATAAAAAAACTCCTGCCTTTTTGGCAGGAGTTTTTTTACTGTGCAGTCTATTTCCATTCAAAAGAGCGCAGGTATTGAGAGGGTATCGGGATCGTCTGGTTAAGCGTCTGGGCTGCATGGATCGCCCAATAGGGATCCCGCAGCATGGCTCTGCCCAGCAGTACGATATCCGCGCGTCCGTTTCGGATGATGGCATCGGCCAAATCCGCAGAGGAAATCAGACCGACGGCAGCGGTCAATATGCCGGATTTTTTGCGTACCTCTTCCGAAAACGAAACCTGGTATCCGGGTCCGGACTCAATTTTTGCGTAAAAGACACCGCCGCCGGAAGAACAATCGATCAGATCCACACCTTCCTCTTTTAATTGCGTTGCGAGACGGGCTGAATCATCGACAGTCCATCCGCCCTCTGTCCAATCCGAGCAGGAAAGCCGCACAAAAAGCGGCAATTCATCCGGCCAAATGGGGCGGACTTTGCGAACGATCTCCATTAAGAAACGGCTCCGGTTTTCATAACTGCCGCCATATTCATCCGTCCGCTGATTGGAGATTGGAGAGAGGAAATTATGAATTAAGTATCCATGGGCACCATGGATCTCTAATACGTTGAATCCGGCTTCCAGCGCGCGTAGTGCTGCTTTTACAAACGCTTCCTGAATCATATGGATCTCATTTCGATCCAGTTCGTGCGGAATGGCGCTTCCTTCAAAGTGAGGGATCGGGCTGGGTCCTACGCACTGCCAACCCTCCGGTTGATGCGGCAGGATCGGTTTGCCTCCCTCCCAGGGCCGGGCAAAGCTGGCTTTCCTTCCGGCATGTGCGAGCTGTATTCCAGCCGCAGCTCCATTCTTCTTGATGGCTTCTGTCACGCGCCGCAGTGGTTCAATCTGTTCATCGGACCAGATTCCAACGTCATGCGCAGTGATTCTGCCGCGAGGTTCCACCGCCGTAGCTTCCGTCATGACCAGGCCTGCTCCTCCTGCTGCACGGGATCCGAGATGGATCACCTGCCAATCATTCGAGAAACCGTCCTGATAGCTGTACATACACATCGGTGAAACGCCAATCCGATTTCGCAGGGTTAACCCTTTCATGGTCAATGGATCGAATAAATGGGGCATAAGATTCTCCTTATATCGTCATAAAAATTCAGCAGGATTATTTGGTGTTGTGTTGTTTCTCAATAGGCTCTTCCAGATTTCGAATTATTGTTATGCTTCGAGTGCAGCGGAAATTTTTGCATTCAGATCTGTAATATGGATCCGCTCCTGAACCATGCTATCACGGTCGCGGATGGTAACGGTATCATCATCCAATGTCTGATAATCAATCGTAACACAGAAGGGCGTGCCGATTTCATCCTGGTAAAAATAGCGCTTCCCGATGTTTCCGCGGTCATCCCAGCAGGTTCCCATCTTCTTGCCAAGCATATGGAATACCTCACGGGCTTTCCCGACAATTTCGGGTTTATTTTTAACCAGTGGAAAGACGGCTGCTTTGTAGGGAGCGACATTCGGCTTAAATTTCATGACGATGCGATTGTTGTCCGTATCTTCCCAATAAGCATCACACATCGCCATCAGAAGAATTCGATTGACACCGACCGCCGGTTCAATGACGTGAGGAACAATCGATCGGTTCGGCTCCTGCGGATCACGATAGCGCAGGTCTTTGCCGGAATGATCAATGTGCTGTTTCAGATCGTAATCTGTCCGATAGGCGATCCCCCATAGTTCCTTAAATCCGAAAGGATATTCATATTCCAGATCATACGTGTCTTTACTGTAAAATGAGCGTTCCTGATCGGAATGGCGGCGCCAGCGAAGTTTTTCTTCGCGAATACCCAGTGTTCCGTGAATGAAATTCCACATCTGGTCCTGCCAGCTTTTGAACAGCGGCTGCCAGTCTGTTTTTTCAGGATCAAAAAAGTACTCGATTTCCGCCTGTTCAAATTCCAACGTGCGGAAAACGAATTGACCGGTTGTAATTTCATTGCGAAAACTCTTTCCGATCTGGCCGACGCCAAAAGGAAGCTGCATGCGGGTCGAGTTGAGAATATTGGCGAAGTTCGTGAAAATGCCCTGGGCTGTCTCACCCCGCAAATATACCGGCATTTTTTCCCCTTCCACGACGCCGATGGAAGACTGGAACATAATATTAAAGGCTTTCGGCGGAAAGACATCGTTCCCATCCGGTGTTTTGACATGATACTTTTCGATGAAAGCAGCAATTCCAGGAAGGTCCAGACCTTCGACAACCACCGTTTCATCCTGTGGATTTTTTTCCAGCCATGATTCAATCAGATGATCCGCCCGATAGCGTTTGTGCGTGACTTTATCCTCAACCAGCGGATCGTTAAAAGCATTGACATGTCCGGAGGCCACCCAGGTTTCCGGATGAAGCAGAATCTGCGAATCAATCCCGATCATATCCTCCCGGCAGGTGATCATCTCACGCCACCAGAGGTTGCGAATGTTTCGCAGCAGCTCGGCGCCTAACGGACCGTAATCGTATGAACTGGCTAATCCGCCATAAATATCTGAAGTCGGATAAATGAAACCGCGTCTTTTCGAAAGCGCGACAATCTTTTCCAATGACAATAAAGAATCCTGTGACATTTTGGAGTTCCTTCACAATTGTAAAATCCTGTAAATTTTATCATAAGGAAAGCCGGCATACATTTTTTTCCATACGCATCAGCGATTCGAAATATGGGAAGAATGATTTGTTGTTGTGATGTTTTTGCGCAAAGCGCAAAAACATCACAACAACAAGTTTTCTCTTTTTTTTTCAAAAGGTTTTTTTCAAATTTCAAATTACTGATTCGCATCAGCGATTCGAAATATGAAAAAAAACGATTGTTCTTTTATATTTGCACTTTGCGAAAAAACCAGAAAAACAATACTATTTCATCCATCCTCATTTGCGTTCAAGAAAAAAAGATCTGCAGCTCATAGGAGCATTATGCAGATCTTTTTGATTGAACAACGATAAAGGTTTTCTTTGTTTATGATTGGTGCTGATTGGTATTCATCTGATTGCCGACCATGAAACGCTGTTGCCGCAGCCATCGACCAAAAAAATTAAAACCCTGATTTAGCGGTTGTTGAATTGATTGTAGAGCGTCGTCATCACATTCAGATTGTATTCCGAAATCGTTTTCGGCATCTTCATCGCATCGAAAAAACTGATGATCGCCGGAATTGTGGTCATTGCAAAAATCATGAACAAAATTGCAGCTTTCTTTCGGCCCAGATAAATTTTATGTACGCCAAAACTGCCCATAAAAAAGACGAGGACCAGCGCAATGCCCAGCTCTTTCTTGGCGTTGGAATACAGAGCATTGACCGTGCCGATTCTGTCTCCCGGAATTGCTGCCAGCAGCTGATTAATGCGCGCATTATCCTCAGCCGCTGCCGACATGCTTTTACCCAGTCGAACCAGCAGGATGATAAACAGAATCAGAGAAATGAGCAGGATAATTCCGATAATAGCCAATCCGGTTCCGTCTAAATCATTTGTTGAATAAGAATATTGAAATCCTTTGTTCATGGAATCCTCCCGATGATGAAAAAATGATGGGAAGCTGCAGAAAAAGAATGATCACAATACAATTCTGCGATGCCTCTCTTTATACGAAAATATCACCTCTATTATATGATAATTAGTCTTCCCGTTCAACAACAGTAATTCGAATCCAGCAATTCGAAATATGAAAAGAATTTTTTGTTGTTCTAATGGTTTTGCGCTTCGCGCAAAAATACCACTACATCATGTTTTCTCATTTTTATCGAAAAGTATTTCCAGCTTTTGAATTCATATAAATATATAGATCGTCGATAAAATAAATATAATATTATGATCATATGTGTCAAAATTTTCATGATATGATTATTGCCAATTGCAGAAATATGCGTTGATTTTTGTCTTAATACGAAGGATTTCTCTTAATGACGATTGAATTATCCGACTTTCTCTACAATGTCACCCATAGTTTGCCGCTTGCTATCACGGTGCTGCTCACGTTAGGGGTCATCCTGGTCAATGGATGGACCGATGCACCCAACGCCATCGCGACCTGTATCGGAACGCGATCGATCCATCCCAAAGCTGCGATTGTCATGGCTGCTGTGTTCAATTTCCTGGGTGTTTTTGTGATGACCATGTTCAACGCCAAGGTAGCTCAGACGATCTATAACATGGTCGATTTCGGTGGAAATGCATCCGAGGCTGTGGTTGCCTTGTGCGCAGCCATGACGGCCATCGTCATCTGGGCAACTGCTGCATCCTTCCTGGGCATTCCAACCAGTGAAAGTCACGCATTAATTGCCGGGATTTCCGGCGCTGCCATCGCCCTGCAGGGAAGCCTTTCCGGCATCAATGGCAGCGAATGGGTTAAAGTGATCTACGGTTTAATTCTCTCTTCAGTTTTAGGCTTCGGAC
This sequence comes from Flexilinea sp., assembly GCA_026645735.1. Lineage (GTDB taxonomy): Bacteria > Chloroflexota > Anaerolineae > Anaerolineales > Anaerolineaceae > Flexilinea. The sequence continues at coordinate 77,559 of JAPKMT010000007.1, read as the reverse complement.
TGGGATTCATGGTCATGAAGCTGGTGACGCTTCTTTTTAAAAATTCGGATCGCAGAAGGACGCAGGGACCCTTTCGCAAAGCGCAGATTTTCGGCAGCGCAGCCATGGCGTTTATGCACGGAGCGCAGGATGGGCAGAAGTTTATCGGCGTTTTTCTCCTGGGCGCCTTTATCGCTCAGGGTGACATGAATGTTACCAGCTTTGAAGTTCCGATCTGGCTGATGGTGCTGTGTTCTCTGGTGATGTCACTGGGGACCTCCATCGGCGGGTACAAGATCATCAAAGCGGTTGGCATGGATATGGTAAAACTGGAGCCTTTTCAAGGCTTTTCGGCGGATTGTGCCGCAGCCCTTTGTTTGTTTCTATCATCCATGCTCAGTCTGCCGGTCAGCACAACCCACACCAAGACGACCGCCATCATGGGGGTTGGCGCCGCCAAACGTGTATCCTCCGTGAATTGGGGTGTGGTCAATGATATGACGCTTGCCTGGGTGCTGACGTTCCCGGGCTGCGGACTGATCGGTTATTTGATGGCAAAATTGTTTTTCGTTATTTTCTAAATCAGTTTTTTTATTGGAGAGTTGCTCATGGCATCAAAAAATGACAATTATTATTTTGATAGTTTTGTTTCACAGGCAAAATTTTCCGGCATCATGGTCGAAAAACTGCAGTCGATTTTCAAGGATTTCAATGTCAACGACTTACACATGCTGATGGACGAAGTGCATCTGATTGAACACACTGCGGATATCAAGCATCATGAAATCATGGAACATCTGTCGAAGGAGTTTGTCCCGCCCATTGAACGGGAGGACATCGTTTCACTGACCCAAATGCTCGATGATCTGGCGGATGCGCTGGAAGACGTTTTGATCATGATTTATACCTACAACGTCACGAAAATTGAAGAACCGATGAAACGCTTTCTGGATTTGATCGAAAAATCGATCTCCGAGCTGAAAAATTTGCTGGAGAATTTCAGCAATTACAAGAAGGACGCTTCCTTAAATAACTGGATCATCGAGATCAACCGGCTCGAGGAAAATGGCGACCTGCTCTATCATGATGCACTGCGCAAATTATTTCTGGAAGACCATGACGCACGCTATCTGATCAGTTACAAGGAACTTTATGGAATTTTGGAAGAAGTGCTGGATACGGCTGAGGATATTTCGAACGAAGTTGCCAACATCATCATGAAAAACAGCTAAGAAACCGGATTTCGCGGGCAGCTTTTTTTGCAGCATTTCGATAAATTTTCTCGAGTAACTCAAAATACGGGAAGTATCTCTTGTTGATCTTTTATTTTTTCGCTCAGCGAAAAAATAAAAGATCAACATAGAATTTTTTCCAAATTTCGAATTACTAGGTTCATTTATGGATTATTGACATCCAGAAATGAATAAGGTATCCTTAAGGCGCGTTCGGATGGGACCGGCGCGGCGGATACCAGCGAACCTCGTCAGGTCCGAGAGGAAGCAGCGATAAGGTGGATCATTCGGGCGCCGCCGGGAAACCTGTCCGGACGTATTTTTTTAAGGGAAGAACACTATGGATGGAAACGAAACCCCCGCTTTCTGCAATTATGACAATTCTGATTATCAGGGTGAATTTTGGGGAGGCGGAAAAAGAGATTATGAAGACGGCGCGGAAGAAATTGCTCTAAAACGCCTGCTGCCCCAATCTGGAGAACTCCTGCTGGAAATCGGAGCCGGCGCCGGCCGTAATACACTCCGCTACGAGGGCTTTAAGAAAATCGTCCTGATGGATTACGCGCTGACGCAGATGGAACAGGCACAGGAACGACTCGGAAAATCCGAGCGTTTTGTCTATGTTGCAGCGGATGTCTACCACCTACCATTTGCAGACAACCTCTTTGATGGCGCTACCATGATCCGTGTTTTACATCATCTCAGTGAAATCAATCCGGCTTTTGCCGAAATTCAGCGCGTAATGTGCCGCGATGCAGCTTTGATTCTGGAATTTGCCAACAAACGGAATCTGAAAGCCATCCTGCGTTACTTTTTTGGCACGCAAGCCTGGAACCCTTTTACCCGCGAGCAGGTGGAATTCGTCGCGTTGAATTTTGACAACCATCCGGACACGGTCCGGGAGAGCCTCAAGAAACATGGTTTTCTGGTTGAAAAAACACTGGCCGTCTCCAACTTGCGCATCGGTGCATTGAAGAAAAAAGAGAATTTGAACTGGATGCTGAAACTTGAATCCATTATTCAAGTTCTGAACGGCCGGCAGCCGTTAAGCCCCAGCGTCTTTATGAAGTGCATTCAAAAAGCGGACAAGTCGGAAGCGACGGTCGGTGAATTTTTCCGCTGTCCGAATTGCGCCAGCGGTGAGCTCAAAGAGACTTCCAAATTTGTGGAGTGTTACTGCTGCGGGCGGGAATACCCCATCGTCAACGGCATTTACAACTTCCGATTAAACTAAAAAAAAACGCGCAAGCGTTTTTTTTTCGTGTGGGCGCAAAGGGACTCGAACCCCCGGACCTCTTGTGTGTGATACAAGCGCTCTAACCAACTGAGCTATGCGCCCTTAACATGATGGATTATAGCAAATCTTTCCCGAACTGACAAGAAACTGTGCAATTCGAAAAAGATTGTTTCATCGCAATTTTTATCATTACTTCGTTTGATAAGAAGAAGTTTCGGCAAGAATACGGAGCAGATCATTGATTCGAATCGCTAATTTCAATCGATCCGTATTGTACCGATTGCTGTCTGGAATGAATAATCGAAACGTTCTCTCATGGGGGAATGTTTATCTGGTATGCCCCGAGTTATCTTCGTTGAATTTTATAAGTTATATCTTATATAATACGTAATAAGAAATTATTTATCGGTTATAACTTACAAATCATAAGCGAGGGAATTAATGATCAAGCGAAAATCTTACCTGCAGAAAATCCATCCGTTCATCGGGCTTGATTTCGTCAAAGTGATTACCGGGGTCAGGCGCAGCGGAAAAACCGTGATGCTCTCTTTGATCATGGATGAACTTCGCGAACAGGGTATTCCGCAGGAACATATAGTCAGCCTGAATTTTGAAAATTTTGAGAACAATCATCTGTGTACTGCCGAAAAACTTCACACATATGTTTCTGATAGGATTGCCGATTCAAAAGACAAGTATTATATATTCTTCGATGAAATCCAGGAAGTGGAAAGATGGGAAAAATGTGTTAACTCCCTGCGTGTGAAGTATGGTTGTGATATCTATATTACCGGGTCAAATGCGAAATTGTTATCCGGTGAATCGGCTACCTACCTGGCTGGCCGGTATGTGGAGATCACGATCTATCCTTTTTCATTCTCGGAATTCTGTGATTTGTATTTGGAAAGAAACCCGCAGGCTTCAACACCAGAAATCTTCAATCAGTACATTCGATTCGGCGGGATGCCGTTTTTAGCGAATCTGAATTTTTTACCGGACCCTTCCAAACAATACCTGCAGGATGTTTATAACTCGGTAGTTTTGAAAGATGTTGTCAGCCGGAACAATATTCGGGATACTGCTTTGCTTGATAAAATCATCACCTATGTTATGGCAAACATCGGACAGACGTTTTCCGCGACAAGCATATCAAAGTATTTCAAAAATGAAAATCGGATCGTGTCGCCGGAGACAATTCTTAATTATCTGCACGCTTGCGAAGATGCATTTCTTTTCTTCAGTTTTCATCGTCAAGATCTGATAGGAAAGAAAATTCTCACTGTAAACGACAAGTACTACATGGCAGACCATGGCATCCGTGAAGCTGTTTATGGGAAAAACGAACGGGATATCAACCAGGTACTGGAAAACATTGTAGCCATTGAATTATTGCGACGCGGGTGGAAGGTAACGATCGGAAAAATTGGTTCGCTTGAGATTGATTTTGTCTGTGAAAAACAAGAAATGAAACAATATATCCAGGTTGCTTATCTGCTGGCATCACAGGAAACGATTGACAGAGAATTCGGTAGTCTGGAAAAGATCCCGGATAATTACCCCAAATATGTGATTTCGATGGACGAATTTGACATGAGCCGGAATGGAATTACGCATATGAATCTACGAAATTTTCTGCTTCAATCGGAATGAATAATGAGATTTCCTCTTGGGATTTTTCCCTCTTTCTATCTGATAAAGCGTTAATCCACGATCAAAAAACCGGCTATCGCTTTTTCATGTTGCGTTTTACTCCCTGCCATAGCCTTCCGGCCAGGTGGCATCGCGTGGACCCTGGACGACGATCTTCGTCAGATCGATGCGGTCCAGGATTTCCTCGGCTGTCTGCAAATCGAAACGGCTGCTTTTCTTGAAAATCCAGACCGGCGGGTGATCGTAGACGCTGAAGGCTTCCTCAGCGGACCAGATGCTCAGGTTTTTGACCGGCAGCAGCGGCTGCTGATTCCAGGAGAGCGTCCCGGCCAGGTCGGAGATGACCAGCGGTCCGATGCGGAAAGGCCGCTGAAATTCAGCTACTTGTTCAAAACCCAGACTGCCGTCGAACAGCGCTTCATAATACGCCATCGTCATCGGGTAAGTCAACGGAATGCGGCAGGCGCTCCACATGGCGCGCTGGCTGGGCAGGATCAGGTAATCGGCTTTGTCGAGCGTTTCCAGCAGCATGGCCTTCTTTTCTTCACTGTCGCTCCAGCGCACCTGATTGGTCAGGCCGTTGTACAGTTGTCCGAAAGGATCATATCCATCCAGCGGGAATGGCAGCCCTTCATCCCAGTTCTCGTTGGCGATCACGTTGCGCCGCAGGCGGATCGTGGAGCCGGAATGCAGCAGGACGCGCAGGGTATAGCGTTCGCCCGTTTTGAGCAGGACGCTGTTCAGCGCGATGTCCACCGGACCATCATCCAGCTTTTCGGGCAGCGCTGCGTTGGAATCCGACAGCACCTGCTGGTAGGGATCGAGAATCTGTATCTGCAGGGCGCGGGGTTCTTCCGCAGGAGCGGTGGATTGGACATGCGGCATGCGGAGGCGGAAGACACGCGTATCCTGCTGGGGGATGAACGTCTGTTCCAAAGCGGTCTGCGCGGAGAGCATCACGAGGCTTTCGGCGTTGATCGGGATGGAGACGCTATCTTCCCCGCTTTCATCTGTGCCGGAGAGCTGAAAGACAGCCGGGATATTCTCATAGATCCAGCGCACCGCTTCAACGCGTGAGTGTTCCTGCCCGTAGATGGTTTGGACGAAGACTGTCGCCCACAGGATGGCGCCGCCCAGCACGATACCGGCTGCGACAGCCGGAAAGAGCTTCTTCCAGCTTTTCCCCCATTTCCAGAAGGATGTCAGACCCCAGGCTGCCAGCAGACACAAGGTCGGATAGACCGGCAGCATGTAGCGGATGCATTTGACAAAACGCGTCCCCATGAAGAAGAAGAAGCATACCGACCACACGACCGGAATCAGCAGAGACTTCCACTCGCCTTTTCTGGAACGCGCGATGCGCAGAATTGCGACCAGCACGGCGATCCAGACTGCGATGCCGAGTGGGGCGCCCATACCATAGAAAATCATATTGATCAACGGAAAAACGATCGGAATGCGCTGCGCCCACTGCTCGGATGGCGGACCGCCGCCGATTCCGCTGGATTCACCGGCTGCCACCTGCATGCTTTCCCACCAGTCCCGGTTGATGTGCCAGGTCAGCAGGGAGGTGTTTCCGGTGGGAGCGCGAAAGCTCATCGGCTGGAAGATGCGGAAGGAGACGGCCATCAGGATCGCGCTGAAGGCACACATCCCGAACGCCAGCAGGATGAGGCGTTTGAGTTCCTTTTTTGAGGTCAGTTTCTCCTCGGCGATATCCATGAAAGCGGCGATGACGACCATCATGCCCAGCACGGCATGATTGATTTTGCAACTGATGGCCATCCCCAGAAAGACGCCGAAAAGGCCGAACCACAGCCAGGCTTTGCGGGTGACCTGCCAGGTGCCGCCGGCATCTTTACGGATCATGCCGTCTCTCGAAATTTTTACGGCTGCCAGCAGCGTCAGCATGCAGAAGAAAACGGCAAAGCTGTCGACGGTCATGAAATGGGACTGCTGAATCTGCATGACCGCCATGCTGCTCAGCGCTGTGCTTAATAGAGCCAGGCTCAGGCTGTGGAACAGCATCCAGGTCATCAGAAAGAGCAGGAGCAGCGTGCCGGTGTCGATCGCTGCCGAGACGTAGCGGCCAGTGCGCCGCAACTCGGTGTAGCCGGTTGTGTTGACGGCCTCTGCCGTCAGGCGGATCAGCAGCATCGGCAATTGTCCCCAGCGCATACGGTTATCCGGTCCGTCGGCGATCTTCTGCCCGTTCAGGTCGTATTGGTTGTAGGGGCTGAGCGTCGATTCCCGCGTGTTGAAATAATTGCTGATGGACCGCGGGATGGAGAGGCGTGTCAGCGTATTGGTCAGCCCGTATTCATCCGGATGCAGCAGCGCGCCGGAATCCCAGTTCATATTATAGAAGCGGAAGGCTATGCCGGTCGCAATGATGCACAACAGAAAGCTATTAAAGAGCGTCTGGTATCGTTTCCTGTTCATTTTTTTCCATCACAATGGCATCACAATGATCGGCATAATACGACGGCCAGATCCCGATCTCGCGGTAGCCAATATTTTTGTAGAGGTGAATTGCTTCGTTGTTTTTCATACTGACGCATAATCGAATTTTGAGCGGCAGCAGGGCTTTTTCGCATGTCTGCAGCAGCGCAGATCCGATGCCCTGGTTGCGGTATTGCGGAAAAACACCCAGGGTGATAATCCAGCCGGCATGCTCTGCCTTGCGGATTTCTGCTGCGGCAAATCCGGCCAGTTCATCGCCGCAGGTGGCTTTGAAGCGGATGATGTCCCCGCCGATCAGCGCGCCGGCCACGTCCAGAAATGTCCAGGCATCTTTGGCAAAGCAGACTTGCTCCAGTCGGAGAATGGCGTTCAGATCGCGCCATGAAGCTTTGGTAATCATAAAACACATATGCTCCATTTTATCGTATTCTTCGGCAGTGTTGCTACTTTTGTCATTGTTATAATCCAGTAGGGACGAGGCAATCTCCACGCTGTATTGTGTAAAGGGCTCTGTTCGAACCACTGACTTTTCTTCAAAAAATTCACCCTCACGTAAGTTTTTTGAATGCCCGTTACCTCAGTTATAATCATTCGAATGATTCGAACAACACTCATAGATGAATTTTTTACGATTGCTCAGGCAGAATTTTTTCCCAACGAAAAATGGCAGGTCAACAGCGCTCTCCTGAAAGGCAGGGAGTATTGTGTTGTGTGGGATACGTTTTCCTATCCCAAAAATATGATGGATTTTTCTCATCACCTGGAAAAAAAAGCTGCCATGGCAATCTACAGCCATGCTGACTGGGATCACTGCTGGGGCACATGCGGGTATCCGTTTGAACATGTGGTGGCTCACACCAACACGCTGGACCGTTTTGAAAATGAACTTCCTTCCACATTGCGGAAGATGCGGAACGAGCATGCGAATGGCTGGAAAGGCGTCAAGCTGATCGCACCGGACGTCACGTTTGATGAAAAACTGACGATTGACATGGGATATTATTCCCTCGAGCTTTATCAATTCCGCGGACATACTCCCGACAGTATTGTCGGTTTTATCCCGGAGTGGGGTCTGTTGCTGGGCGGTGATGCGTTTGAAGCGGTCCCGGTGATCAATGATCCGGCTGATGTCCCGATTTGGCTGCATCATCTGGAAACCTGGATGAAGCGCAGTGATGTACGCAGCGTTTTACCGGGCCATGGCAGTTTGACCGATCCCGGCATAATGGAATTGAATTATGAATACCTGCAGGGATTATCCGAGAAGAAAATGATGCCGATCACTGCGGATAGCAAGTTCTACCAGCAAGTACACATGGATAATCTGAAAAAGATGGGAGTTGTTCTTGGAAAACAGTCAAAATCTTGAAAAAGTAAAATCGAAGCCATTTATTTCCGAAGGAATGCTGCTGGCGACTGCGATTATTTGGGGCAGCGGATTTATCCCGCAGAAGATCGGAGCGGACAATTTATCTGCTTTTGCCTTCAATGGAATCCGTTATTTGCTGGCGGCAATTTTTATTCTCTTTCTGGCCAGGTTCCAGCTGCCTTTTTTCAAAAAAGGCGGACTGGTGACGTTTTTCTCCGGATGCATTCTGTTCATTGCAGCGGCGCTCCAGCAGTATGGCATGAAACAGACGACAATCGGAAATGCCAGTTTTATCACAACGATCTACGTGGCGCTGGTCCCGTTCCTCTCTTTTCTGTTGTTCCGGCAGAAAATTAAGCGCAATGCGTTCATAGCAGCCATTTTTGCAATCATCGGATTGTACTTTCTTAGCACAGCCGGCAAACCGCTGGACCATTTCGCTGTCGGGGATGCGATTGTTTTTGTCGGATCCAATTTTTGGGCGCTGCATATCATCTTGGTTGGCAAAGCATCCAAAAAAACGGATCCGATTCAGTTTTCAGCCGGGCAGTTTCTGGTTTGTGCCATCTTCAATTTGCTCTGCTGGGGCATTTTTGAACAGGGTGATACAAACGGCAAACTGGCTTACACTTTCCCGTTTATCCTGTATTCCGGAATTCTGGTGATCGGCGGTGGCTTTACGTTGCAGGCGATCGGACAGAAACATGCCAAGCCATCCAAGGCAGCGATCATTCTCGGACTGGAATCCGTTTTCGGATCGATTTTCGGAATGCTTTTTATGCAGGAGACGTTCACGGGGATTCAGATTTTCGGCGCTGTGTTGATTTTTGTCAGCGTGCTGGTGGCGGTTCAAGAGGATCGTGCCTGGAGGGATACTTTTCTGTTCCGGGTTTTGAACAGTCTGAAAACATAAACCGCTCAGCGTTTTGCATCCCAGGCGGATGATCAATGAACGAACTGCTCTATTAATTTAAGTTAAATTCCTGGCTTTCACCAACTCAGCATGTGGGGAGTATTTTTTGTTGTTGTGTTGTTTTTGCGCTTTGCGCATAAACAACACAACAGCAAGATTTCCCGATTGGTTCGAATAGCATGTCCATATTTCGAATCGCTGCATTCAGTTTGTTGAAGTCATCCGTTACAGGTTCATCCGTTTGCGGATTTCTTTTCGTAATTTATCGCGTCCGAAGATGAACAATCCTAAGATTAACAAGACGGCGAACATCATTGCGGTGTAGCTTGGCCAGAGCACATCGATGATACCGAACGCGATGAGAATCAGCGGGTAAAACCCGATCACAGCCATCATGACTGCGGTGATCAGGTAATCATGCCAGGCGATGCGGTAGATGATCACGAACAAAACGATGACGATGGCGACGGCAACATACAACAGGGGATAGACATAATTGAGTGACCAGCCTTTATCGCCGAAAATCCGGTCGATCAAATACAGGTAAATCTGAACTCCGATCATCTGGTCGATCAGCATAAAATTCAGATTCATCGTCTTCAACAGCGGCAGGCCGACCAGCAGCCATGCAATGATAATCCCTCCGGCAACCACGACGGACCAGGGCAATCCGTTCCAGGTGAGTGCATTGACCAAAAAGCAGATCAGGGAAATCGCAATCGACAGGAATAAGAATATCTTCCCGAGAAAATTCATCTTTCTTTTCCCGTGTCTGCCTTTGGAATAAGACGGATACAGAGGGGCGGTTTCAGACTGCCCCAGTTGATTCAATCCGACACCGCATAACGGACAGCGGATGGCGTTGGTGTTGACCCAGACATTACATTCAAGACATTTTTTCATAGGGTGTCTCAGCCTTCATTGGTTTCTATGGTGACCTGCAATCCGTCCGCCGCTAAAAAGCGGAAAAATTCCTTCTCCAACGCTGTTTCTTTGATGGAGGATGAAAATGTTATCGAAACGATTCCTTTATAGGAGCATATGCTGCAGTTCACCGGAATTTTATCCGAGGTGCTGAGCCCAAAATCAAAACGGGAGATGAATGGCCGCATGGAATCGGGAATTCCGATCACGCCGATGTTGGACAGACTGCAGGTGAATAGATCTTCTCCAACCATTTGATGAGCCTGGCGGATGATGGCCAGTTTTACATCCAGCGGCACCGCACGAATGGCGGCATTTTTCTCGAAGGAGACGTTGGGATTCATTCTGGCAAGGATTTTTTCTTTGTCCAATTGGTCCTTCATCTGTTCTGATACTTTCTGCAGAAGCGTTTCAAAGCGGTCACCTTTTTGCGCGTATTTTTCACCGATATTCATGTAAAATGAGAAATTTCGAACTGTTTGACTGGGGAAAATGGACCGCAGGTTGATCGGAACCGAAATTTTTACGATATCCTCCGGTTTTATGAAAGATTCTGAAGCCCGGAAATAAGCTTTGATTAAAACGGCTGTCAGGTACGCTGTCACTGTGGCGTGGTACGAATGCACCACATCCAGCAGATCTTCAGCAGGAATCAATCCATGTATCAGGCGCGAATGTTGAAAGGGCAATCCGCTTCCGGAATAATGAAAGGCTTTTTCCTCAGCCCGGCTGGTGACAATCTGCGGATCATAATAGCGGATAAAACTGTTTTCAGTTTCCTCCGGATCAATTTTGGTCTCCAAAGTCCGGATCAATCCCTGAGCGGAGACAACTTTCCCCTGAAGGCTGAGATAGTAAAAAACGAGTGATTTCAGGAATTCCATGCCTCCGGTTGCATCGGCGATTGCGTGGAAAATCTCCAGGTTGATCCTTTTATCAAACCAGGTTACCTGAAAGAGAAAATCATTGTTTTGGGACGCATCCAGCATTTGGCAGGGATATGCAGATTCTTCACTGACTGCCGGGTGATTGGTGTTGGGTTCAAAATAATTCCAGAAAACGCCCCGTTTCAATCGCACATTGAATGAGGGGTATCGCTGAATCGTGACATATAAGGCCGTTTGCAGCATCTCCGGGTCAACCGGTTCGGTTAAAGTACAACTTAATCGAAATACACTGGCCTGTTTGGGGGATGTAATCGCAGGATAAAGTTTTGCTGCTGTATCTAATTCAAACCACGTATCTTCTTTTTTCATTCCTGACTTTGATTTTATATGACTTAATCCATTTTGTGCAATTTATTGTACATCCCAATTATCTGTTTTTTTCTTTAATACTGGCAATTGCCGGGCGATGCTGGACAAATAATGAAATATTTCCCTCTCCCCAATGGGGAGAGGTTCGGTGAGGGGCGCGGCCTGTCTTTATCTCACAAGACAGATTGCCATGCGAGCCACACAGGAGCGAAGCAATCCTCTCCTGTTATATAAAAAAAAAGAGCCTGGCAGTCATTGCCAGGCTCCAGGGATCAGTCTTCCGGATTATTTGATATCCTTCAGATTATCTTTGGTCGCGACCGTAACACCGGTGTCGACAACAAAAGCTTCTTCATCGGCAATTTTCTCGCCATTAATCAGCTTCCATGCGGCCTTGACGCCTTCATTGCCCATCACCCACGGATTCTGGACCATGGTGGCCTGAATGACGTCGCGTTCTACCAGATCTTTGACCTCATCGGAGAAATCGAAACCGACCACTTTGATGACGCCGGCTTTTCCAGCCTGATCGACAGCATTTCCAGTACCGACAGTCGACCCTTCATTACAGGCATAGAATCCGGCCAGATCCGGATTGCTCATCATGAAATCTTCTGCATAGTTAAGGGCTCTCTGTTTGTCGCCATCGCAGTACTGAACACCGACAATCTCGATATCCGGGAAGGCTTTTGCCAGTTCATCGCGGAATTCACTTTCGCGGGTCATGGTCGTCTGGGATCCAGCCTGGGCATTGATGATGGCAATTTTGCCTTTTCCATCCAGCAGCTTGCCAAGTTCCTGCGCAGCGGTTCGGGCAGCAGCGCCATTATCGGTCTGATAGATCACCTGGAATTTCTTTGTGTTGGCAAGGGTATCGATCAGAATCATCGGAATTCCTGCATCATAAACAGCTTCAATGGCTGGCGCGAGGGCTTCTGCATCCATTGGGGCGACCATGATGGCATTCGCTTTATTGGTGATCTGATTTTCAATCATGCTTGCCTGAACAACCGAGTCAACCTTTGTGGAGGGGGCATCAAAAACCAGTTTGACATCATGTCCTTCGGCGACCAGATCAGCCACTGCTTCTTCTGCGCCAGCTTTGACTTTCAGCCAGTGCTGGTCCATGGAATCCATCGTGATTAATGCGATGGTGTAGCTATCTGCAGCAATCGCAGTGGTGCAAATGGAAAGCAACATAGCCAATACTAAGAACAACAACGCTTTTTTCATCTTCTATCTCCTTATTACTATTACTCAAACTGCCCACGGCAGTTTTATTTTCCGATTAATCGGTGCGGCGGAAACGATCAATGAATACTGCACCGATGATTACAATACCGATGATCATTTTTTGAATGAACGGAGAAGCGCCGGAGAGGTTTAATCCGTTTCGTAGTGTCGCAATGACCAGCGCTCCCAGCACCGTTCCAGGCACGATACCTTCGCCTCCCAACGTACTGGCACCGCCGATTACAGAGGATGCAACCGCATCCAGCTCATAGCCATCTCCGGCTGTCGGGGCGGCAGAAATGACATTGGCCGTCATGATCATCCCCGCCCATGCAGCCAGAAATGCGCTGATCGTATAAACGATAATCAATGTCCGATTTACATTGACTCCGGACAGTCGGGTGGCTTCATAATTGGATCCCATCGCGTAGGTATATCGTCCGACTTTTGTTTTTGCCAGAATAAAACCAAAAATCAATGCCAGGATAAACATGATCCAGACCTGGTTGGGGACATTTAGCAGCCAGTTCCGCTGTGTGCCGATTTGTGTAAAAGTTTTGGGCAGGCTTCCGATCGGAATACCCTGTGTCAGAAACAAAGCCAGACCGCGAATCGTTGTCATCGTTCCCATCGTCGCGATGAAAGCGGGAAGTTTGCCATAGACGATCAAAACACCATTCAATGCACCGACGCCTGCCCCGAACAGCAATCCTCCTGTCATCGAAAGCCAGACCGGTAATCCTGCACGCATGCAGATTGCAGCGACGATGCCGGAACAGGCGATCACAGAACCGATGGATAGGTCAATACCGGAGGTGATCAGCACAAAAGTCTGTCCGATGGCGATGATAATAATCGGCGTCGCCTGTTTGAGAATGTTCAGGATATTCATTGAGGAAATGAAATTCGGATTGGCTATCGTGAATACAATTGCCAAAATCAGGAGTGCGCCTGCCGTGCTGACAATTTGTCTCGTCTGTCGGGACATTTTTTTTCTTGTATGGATGGTTGGTTTTGCTGCAGCTGGATTCATAGGAGCCTCATTTACATGTATTGCGTTGCATACTGCATAATCACTTCCTGGCTAGCTTCGGAAGCGTCTAATTCCGCTGTTACTCGTCCTTCACACATGACGACGATGCGGTCAGCCATTCCTAAAATTTCTGGAAGTTCTGAAGAAACAAAAGCCACACCAATTCCTTTTTCCTTCAGGTCATTCATCAGGTTGTATATATCGACTTTGGCACCCACATCGATGCCACGGGTTGGCTCATCAAACAGGATGACATGCGCCGGTTTCACGAGCCATTTGCCGACTACTACTTTTTGCTGATTCCCGCCGCTGAGATTTTTTACGGTCTGGCTGACAGTCGGAGTTTTGATGGTCAGCTCTTCAATCATTTCTTCCGCAATGGCGATTTCCTTTTTGGTATTAACAATCCCATTGACTGTAACTTTTTCCATGTTCGGAAGGGTGGCATTCTGATATACCGGCATAGAAATGCACAAGCCGTCTCGCTTTCGATCCTCCGGAACACAGAAAACACCGGCTTCGATTGCATCAACGGGTTTATGAATGTGAATCTCTTCTCCGTGCAAAAACAACTTTCCACTTTCTTTTTTGTCAGCACCAAAGATTGCCCGTACCGTTTCGGTTCTCCCGGCACCCATTAATCCGGCGATTCCCAGAATTTCCCCTTCCCGTACCTGAAAACTCACGTTCTTGACTGCTTTTCCGGCTGTCAGGTTTTTTACTTCAAAGATGGTTTCGCCGATATGCGTTTTGATCCGCGGAAATTTTTCTTTCAATTCCCGGCCGACCATATATCGAATAATATTTTCCTGGGTTGTATCCTTATAATCCATGGTGATAATATGCTGGCCATCACGGATCACGGTCACTCTGTCCGCAACGGAAGCCAATTCGTCCAGACGGTGGGAGATGTAGATAATGCCGTGGCCTTCCTGTTTCAGAACATGAATGATCTTAAATAATTCGTCGATCTCTTTGATTGTAAGCGCGGATGTCGGTTCATCCATAATAATAATTTTCGCATTGGTAGAAATAGCTTTGCCGATTTCCACCATTTGCTGTTTGGAGACCGTCAATTCACTGACTCTTGTAGTTGGATCCAGGTCGACATCCAGTCGTTTTAATATTTTTCGGGCATCTTCAATCTGTTTTTTTTGATTGACCAGAAAACTGCGATTGGGTTCCCTTCCCAAATAAATGTTTTCTGCAATCGACAGGTGTCTGCAAAGGTTTAATTCTTGATGAATGATGCAGATACCCTTGTCCTGAGCCTGTCTGGGATTTTGAAATTCCACTTCCTGCCCGTTGACAATGATTTTCCCTTCGTCTTTTGTATATACACCGGAAAGAATTTTCATCAAAGTGGATTTGCCTGATCCATTTTCACCTACCAGTGCATGTACTTCGCCCGCTTTCAGATCGAAGTTTACATGGTCTAATGCTTTAACACCGGGGAAAGATTTCGAGATATCAATCAGTTCGGCTAAGAAATCTCCCATAGCGAAAAACCGCCTTTCCTATTTTTTTATTGAGTTCTTTTTCGTATACCTGTTTGAAAATGAAGAAAATTTATCGTCTTCATCGATTTGTAAACGTTTACTTCTGATCAGAAAAAAAAAGATGATCCTGTATTGAGCTTTTTTTTCTGTCTTTTGAAGAACAAACAGATCAGCGATTCGAATTATGAGAAGGATTATTTGTTGTTGTGTCGTTTTTCTCAAAGAGCTTTTCCAATTTTCGAATTGCTGCAAATAAAGATGAGGCTCTGATCATTTTAATAATTTTCGCAAGATCAATTGATTCTGTAAATCATATAAACGGATTTTTTAAAGTATATACTATTTTCGATTTGTAAATAATCGACAGCCAGAGGCAAAAGAAGTTTGTCATATATTTTGATGATTTTATGCGCATTGGCTTTGTACTTAAAATAATCGAAATCGAATCCGTTTTTGAGTTTTGCATTTCAATTTATTTACGGCTAACCAGTAATTTGAAATTTGAATCAGCTTTTCGAATCAATCGAATCACAAATAAACTTCCTTTCGTTAGAATTGCCGGCGGTTAATACAATGGATGCTCACAGGAATCAGTGCCACGCTTTTCAATGAGCATCCATCGTTTTTATATCAGTCCGTTAACGACATTTCAGAATAGATTTAACAAATAACCATATCCTTCTGCTTCCATCTCTTTTTGGGGGATGAAACGAAGTGCCGCACTGTTAATGCAATAACGCAATCCTCCGAGTTCCTGAGGACCGTCCTGAAAGAGATGCCCTAAATGGGAATCACCGCTGCGGCTGCGGACTTCAACTCTGGACATGTTGAACCGATTATCCTGTTCATAGGTCATCACTTCATCCGTTATCGGTTTGGAAAAACTTGGCCATCCACAGTCAGAGGCAAATTTATCTTTGGATGTAAACAGCGGTTCTCCGGTAACGATATCGACATAAATCCCTTCTTCAAAAGTGTTCCAGTACGGATTGGTAAAGGGAGCTTCTGTTCCGCTGTTCTGTGTTACATCCAATTGAATCGGTGTCAAACGCTTTTCCAAGGTGCTTTCGTCCGGTTTGGGATACAGATCCGGATCGATCAGAGGCTTTTTGGCTAGTCCCAGATCGATGTGACAATACCCGCCGGGATTCTTCTCCAGATAATCCTGGTGATATTCCTCTGCGGGATCAAACCGGATCAGCGGCATCACTTCCACAGCGATTTTCTTTTTATTCTTCGATTGGATGCGGGCGATTTGCGCATCAATGATGGCTTTGTCCGCTTCATTCACATAGTAAATACCAGTTCGGTATTGTGATCCGATGTCATTGCCCTGCTTGTTGATGCTGGTTGGATCGATGATCCGAAAATAATGCTGCAAGATTGCATTCAGACTGATGATTTCTGGATCGTATTCAAGCTTCACCGTTTCCGCATGGCCTGAATCATTGTATATCAGATCTTCATAGCTTGGATTCTCTGTTTTTCCGTTCGCATATCCAACTGTGATGTCGACGATTCCATCAATTTGGGCAAAATAGGCTTCTACACCCCAAAAACATCCGCCTGCAAGAAATATGATTTCCATGGTTCCTCCCAGATATATGTCAATCGATTTGTATTCATAAATTTCATTCTCTCATCTAAATCATACACTTTATTTAGATGAACAATTGTTAACATGTAATTTAAAATATCGACTTGCTATTCGAATCAATCGGGAAAAACATCACAACAACAAAGAGTCCTCCCCATATTTCGAATTGCTGATTGATTATTAAAAAAGGTTTAATAAAACAGTCTGCTCATCGCAACTTAAATTAGAAGTTGTAGCTTAGAACATGATTATTTTGGTTATATACCACTACGGAACGATTATTAAAACACTCTGCCGATTGATCAGCGTTACACCGACTTCTGTTTTCAAGATCGATTTTGGTGCATCCTCATCTCTCATTTCCAGTAACCGGCGAACAGCTACTTTTGCAATATCTATCCTTGGAACCTTGATCGTTGAAAGCTGAGGATTGGTAATCAGGCAAATTTGCATATCATCCATCCCGATGATGGATATATCCTGTGGAATCCTGATATTTTTTTCTTGCAAGGCACGAACAACTCCGACTGCGAGAATATCATTGGCGGCGAAGAAGGCAGTTGGAAGCACTTTCTTATTACTTTCCAGCCATTTACACATATCGGCATAGGAACCATCAAGCGTCGGCGTGAGTGCTACGATGTCATTTTTATCCACTGGTAAATTGTGGGAAGCCATGCTGGTCAGAAAACCTTCCCGTCGATACTTCATATTATAAAAATCCGGAGAACTGGTGATATGACCGATCCGCTTGTGTCCGGAAGATATCAATTTTTCAGTTGCCAAATAACCGGCTTCTCGATTGTTCATAACAACTGCATTATGTGAAAGATTCGGTGCAATACTATCCAAAATTAAAAGGTTTGATTGAACTTTTTCAAATAATCCGATTTCTTTTTCCGACATTTCTGTCGCCAGCAATAGTATTCCGGCACATTTTTCATTGGAAATCGCTTTTATTCGTTCGAGATAATTCGTATCTTGACTCATATCAATGTGTGTAACCATCAAATCAATATTTTTATGATGACATTCGTTTTCAATTGCCTCGCTCAGTTCCGCGAAAAATTGGGTGTCCATAACCACCAATCCATGACATTTGAATACAATTAAACGAATATATTCACGCTGGTTAGATCCAATCCGGGTTTTTTCATAACCCAGAGTCTCAGCAATTTCTTTTACTTTCTGTGCAATTTCAGGTGAAACACCTTTGCGTCCGTTGAGAGCGTTAGATACCGTTGCTTCGGATACATCTGCTTTCCTGGCTATATCCCGAATTCGAATTTTTCCCAATTTAACCCCTGAAATCCTTGTCTGGTTTTTTTTCAGCAATTGAAATACGGAGAGGCTTTTTCCCTGTTTATTCGAAAGATAAGTTTCTATTTCGAATTGCTGATTTTTTTTGTAGTTTTACATGATCAACTAATTTTTCCCTCTTGATTCGAATCGCAAGTCTATATTTCGAATTATTGGTTGATGATCCAATGCAGGTCATTTGAAACTGTAAAATGACTAGCGTTTCCGAATGCGGATTGCCATGTACTCTTTCCCTGGTAATTGAACAGTAAACTTACCGGTAAATATACCGGCTTTTGAAATTGTCATTTCCCAGGTATCAATAACCTCAACTTCAAATTGACAGTTATCATCATAATGGAAATCTCGAAAAGACGGGCGCATAAATCCAAAATAATGCAAATAGTAACCCTTCACGGGACTGCCCATTCCTGCCATCGATTCCACAACCGCTGTAACGGTGTCCCATGATTCTTGAACGGGCATTAATCCTATTCCCGGTGTTTCACTGAGTATCTTATATAGAAAATTTAATCGTTCAGGGCTCTCACCATGCAGTGCTCCGCCATGTGACCACCATAGAATATTATCGGGATTTAAAAAAGTTTCACCATGTCCTGCATATCCCCCTCGGCAAGAGGCTTCCCAGAATCTGCGCACCAATTCTTTTCCGCTGATATTTCCCCATCCATGCTGGATATTTCCTTCATACGCGATCTCGTCCAGTACTACAGGTTTCCGATACCTTTCGCGCCATTCGGTAACAAACTCTGCTGATTTGTACAAGTCCTGCCTTTGTATGCTGCAGTGTGTGATCCACGGTCGGGAATAATCATAGAACGATTTGCAATTATGGATGGAGCGGAGATGTCCATATGGATCGTGATCACAAATTATTTTTGCATAACGCTCCCAGTCTGCAATTGTTTTCTGCGGCATCAGATCATATTCGTTCGCCAGAGACCACCATACGTTACGATATGCAGAAAAGCGTGCTATGATGTATTTCCAATAGAGATCATCACATTCAGCATTCATCAGGCTGAATCCCCAACGGTCATAGGGATGCATGACAATCAAATCAGCCTCTATGGACAAGTTACGAAGTGCTTTGATCGAATTTTCAATATGTTGAAAATGCTCTACATTAAACGCTTCGAAATTCCAATGATTCCCTTCCGCTGCGCCGTTAAATTCGAGGAAATTTTCTTTTGTCAGCACAGAACTGTCACATGGTATCCCGATGTAAGGATAGGAACGAGGCTCTTTCAGGTTATAGTCGTAATGCTTTGGAAAAATGCAGAAACGAATTTTATTAAACGCACTGTTTTTCAAGGTTTGAAGCGTTTTCTCTTGAAGTTCTTCTGATTGCAGTTCCCAGACATAGCAGGTTGTGCCGATCGAATAATACGGTGTTCCGTCTTCATATGCGAAATGATAGGTATTGGCTACTCTGACGGGACCATGATTGTTTTCTGAAGCAGGAGTTACGGTGAAGCTACCGCTGCAGCGTTCATCTGAAAAACTACCTGCGACTTCGAAAGTATATTCTTCTTCAAAAGAGGGCATAAAACGGACTTTATAAAGTCCATCGCCATCATAGAAGCCGTCAACGCTTACAGTCTGACTCTTGCTACGGAATAAACCATGAATTTCGTAGTCTGTAAAAGGATTTTTATCTGAATAACCCGGACAGGAAATTTCGAACACATCCCATCGTTCAACTTGTTTTGCGTAAACAAAAGGGCTCATTGATGCTCCTCCTCAGAGCTGCGTTTTGGCATACGATGTCAGGATTTGATAGCTCCCGACATTCCTTCGACAAAGTACCGCTGGAAAATCAGATATACAGTAATAACAGGGATAATTGACAAGAGTACACCGGCACATAAATAACCGTAATCGGTTCCATGTTCGCCGACAAATGTCATGATACCGACCGGCACTGTCTTCTTGGCGTTTTCATTAATAATGACACTTGCCAGCAGATATTCATTCCATGTCGCCAAAAAATCCATAATGACCAATGTTGCGACTGCCGGTTTGGCGATGGGGAGAATTACTTTCCAAAAAAGGTTCCATTTGCTGCATCCATCGATGAATGCTGCTTCATCCAGATCCTTGGGAATGCTTCTAAAAAAACCGCGTAAGATCAGAATTCCGTAGGAAAGGCCAAAACCAAGATAGACATAAAACAATCCAAAATAAGTGTTCGTTAATTTCAGTCTGCTGAAAATCACATTGATCGGGACTAATGCAGTTTGCATCGGCAACATCATACCAATCAGGAAGAAGATAAATACTCCGGTTTTATGTTTAATATTTAATCGTGTCATTGCGAAGGCAGCGAGCGCTTCAATGAAGATACCAAGCGGAACTTTTAGAATACATACGATCAACCCATTCCGCATATAAAGCGCCAGCCGGCCTTTGGTGACAGCATTCGAGAAATTGCTCCATGCAATCGTGTCTGGCATACTGAACAAACTGATTCCGCTGAAGAAATCCTGTTTGCTTTTAATAGCAGTTGCGACCAGCGTATACATTGGAACAATCCACAAGACTGCAATTATTATCAGGAGCGCATAAAAAAGAAATCTATTGAATTTTTTTTTCTGTGAAGCATTCATTTTCAGCTCTTAATCTTCTTTTGCAGTAAATATGACATAAGGAACGATAACGATCAACATTACAAGCACCATAACACAGGAAATCGCCGTACCGGTTCCCACATTGCTGTACTTAAAAGTCTGCGAATACATGTATGTGGAAAGCATCTGGGTTGCATTGTTGGGACCACCACTGGTAAGTCCCTGTACAATATCAAAGACTTTTAAGGCAGCAATAATTAATGTTGCGAGGACAATGACAAAGGTTTCTTTGAGTAATGGAACAGTTATCGAAAAGAATCGTTTAATACCACTCGCGCCATCGATCGTCGCTGCTTCCAGCACTTCGACTGGAAGCGTCTGAAGCCCTGCGAGGAAAAGAATCATTGGTTGTCCGACTCCTGCCCATAAGGCCGCGAAAAATATTGCGTACAAACTGACCTGAGGATCAGAAATCCAGGTTTGGCTGAAATCGGATCCTATTGCTTTGAAAAATTGATTGATAAATCCAACATTTGGATTGTATATCCATCTCCAGATAATCGAAACCGCGATGGGGGCAATGACACACGGAAAATAGAAGAATCCCCGGAAGAAAGTTCGCCCTTTAAATCGATTGTTTAGCATTACCGCAAATCCCAGGGAGACTGGCATCGTGATACAGATGGTCAATGCTGTCCAAATCAAATTATTTTTTAAGGATGTTAAAAAGATCGGATCCTTCGTAAATAATGTTTTGTAATTCTCAAGCCATACAAAATTCATATCGCCGATTCCATTCCATTTCGTCAGGCTGATAAAAAATGAATAGCAAATCGGTAATATGATCACAGACAGATAAATTATTAATGCGGGGACTAAGAAAAGATATGCACCCCAATCAATCTTAGTTTTCGCTTTCATTTCTGTTCCCAAATCTCATTGATGATGATAAAGTTTTTGGGAAAGCGAAAAAAATTCTCGCTTTCCCATATTCAATAATTTATTAACCGAATTTCAGAAATATCTGGTTATTTGCTATGATA
The DNA here is from genome assembly GCA_026645735.1 of Flexilinea sp. Classification (GTDB taxonomy): domain Bacteria; phylum Chloroflexota; class Anaerolineae; order Anaerolineales; family Anaerolineaceae; genus Flexilinea. The sequence continues at coordinate 56,241 of JAPKMT010000007.1, read as the reverse complement.
AGCTTCGATTGCTGCCTGGATTTTTGTTGCGCCTTCCGCCGGTTGCATTTCACCGTTGGCAATTGCATCCTGAACATTGAACAATGCATCCGCAATTTCTGTCGGAAATGCCTGATCTGTAATAGTGAAGGTACCGTTGGCTTCGGCCAAACCAATCATAATCGGCACATTCGGCAATCCCTCCGGATATACTGGGTCTACCACAGGAAGCGGAAGATTGTAATACGCACCGTATTTCTCAATATTCTCTGCACTGTGATAATAATCAAGGAATTTCAAACCAGCATCGATTTGTGCTTCCGTATTGTTGACATTGAACTCGACCATTTCAGCGAAAGCTGACATGCGGTTCGTTCCACCCGATGGGAAAGCGAAAACGCCAAATTTACTCATATCCTGTTCATTTTGAACAATCGTGCCATCATACCATTGACCCTGAATATCCATGGCTGCAGTACCTGAGAAAACTGCCATATTCGTATCATTCGGATCAGCTGTTACAAATCCATCGGGTAAGTAGCCTTTTTCAACGAATTCCTGGTATTTTGTTAAAGCTTTTATCACAGCTTCATTATCGTAGCTGGTCTGGAACGTATTCATTGAATCATGTGCTTCTGCACCTGCATAGTGTTCGATCAACAATTCAACTAAGCGCATTACGTGCCAGCCATATAAACCGGCTGTTGAGATCGGGGTGATCCCATTTTCTTTCAATGTGGCGCATACTTGTTCGAATTCTTCAAAGGTTGTCGGAACTTGAATTCCGTACTTTTCAAAGATATCCTTACGATAATAAACACCTAATACATTATAGCTGGTTGGGTAACCGGATAATTTACCATCGAAGGTGCAAAGACTCAGAGCGCTTGAGCTGAATTTTTTGTCCCAGTTATTTGCAGCGGCATAGTCATTAAAATTATAGGTCAGGCCGTTATCGGCGTAGAAACCGCCAAGACTCCCACCCCAGTTGAACCATATGTTCGGAAGTGTATTGGAAGAGGCGGCAATTTTACATGCATCTTTAATTCCATCCGTATCAAAGAAAGATACCGTAACTTTTACCTCATCCTGGGATTCGTTGAAAGCTGCAACGATTGGCTCAACGCCATCCTGACGTGAGTTTAAAGTCCAGAAGGAGATTTCGACAGCTTCAGCCATGGCTATTGTACTAAAGGACAACACCATCACAAGAGCAAGAATCACAACAATATATTTTTTCATCTTTTTCCTCCAAAAATTTTTTAAGTATGGACATTTTTCCATACTGACTAACAAAGAAAATTCTATAGGTACTTTTATATATAGTAAATAATTAAGCAGTATTTTGGTATTTGTTAATCCCCTCTTCTTGTAAAGAGAGCCTTTTAACTCATTGTTGAGAATTATTAGAATGATACATGGTAATCGAGTATAAGAGTTAGTATCAAATGTAATAAATAGAATATGAATTTGAGCAATTAATTTATCTTAAATATTTAGTTGTCAAGAGGGTTTATTTATTTGTAGAAAGCTATTTAATTTGAGATCTCAAACATATTTCCTCGCGATTAATTCGCTGGTTAGTCCTTATAGCAATTCGAAATACAGACTTGCTATTTGGAAAAACATTAGAACAACAAAGAATTCTCCCCATATTTCGAATCGCTGGAATACTGGTTTCTATATTGAATTCTTTACTTTATGTATAATAATGTGGAAGGATTACCCGATACCATGATTCAAAATTGGAATGCGAAAAAAAACAGACTGGCAGAAAACCGAAAAGTTTTTGCCATTATTTATCTGCTCAGTTTTCTGACGATCGGACTGGAGTCTGCAGCTTTAGGCCCGACGATGAAACAACTGGCAGCTTCGACCGGCAGCACACTGGCTGCTGTAACCGTCTTTGTGACTATTAAATCTTTCGGCTATATGACCGGATCTTTTATCGGCGCAAAATTTTATGATCGCTTTCGCGGTCACCAGGTGATGACGCTCAGCATTGCGACCATGACCGCTATCATGTTATTCATTCCGTTTGCTGGCAGTTTTATTGCAGCGGTTGTCCCCATGTTCCTGCTGGGTTTTGCTGAAGGAGTCACCGATATCGGTGGCAATCTGATGATCATCTGGGTTTTCAAGGATAATCTTGCACCGTATATGAATGCGCTGCATTTTATGTTTGGTTTTGGATCTTTGCTGGCCCCTATTATCACGGCCAGTTTTTTATCATTTGAAAACAGCCTGCAGCTGACCTATTGGGTGATTGCACTGCTTTTCCTCCCATCGATGATTGGATTGTCTCTGCTGCCGAGCCCCAAAAGAATAGAGAGTGTCACGCTGAAAGAAGAAAAAAGTCGGCAGACGCGGATGATTGTTATCTTTTCATTTTTATTTTTTGCTTATGTGGGCGTCGAAATCACTTTTGGAAACTGGATCTTCACCTATGCCAGTGAATCCAGGCTGGCGACAGACCTTCAGGCGGCTTTTCTAAATTCGACTTTTTGGGGCTCTTTTACAGCCGGCAGGCTGATCGGGATTTTCATATCCAAAAAGATCAATGCGAAGAAAATGCTATTGATCAACTTTTCTGGAACCGCTGTTTGTCTGCTGTTATTGGTCCTGTTTAGGAACAGTTCCATAATTTTATGGGTCGGATCCATTTTGCTGGGCTTTTTCCTGGCTACTTCCTATCCGACACTGATGGTTTATGCCGGGAGTCTGTTTACAGTTACTGGCGCGATTACACGCTGGTTTATGGCCGGTTCCGGTATGGGGGTTTTGCTGATCCCGTTTGCCATGACTTATCTCTTTGGTAAACTGGGTATTCAGGTTGTCCCTATCGTATTATGGATTGTCAGCCTGGTCGGATTGATCAATTTGATGGTCATGCTGTTTTTTGCAGAAAAAATGAATAAGGAACCGCTAAAAAATCTATGATTCACACACCGGTTATACAGGAATCGAAGCTCCAAAAAAATCGAATTTTCTACGCCGTTATTTACCTGCTCAGTTTTTTGGCGATTGGACTTGAATCGGCCACCTTAGGCCCGACCATGAAACAGATTTCGGTTGCAACAGGCAGCTCTCTGGCTGCAGTGACAACCTTTATCGCGATCAAAGCACTGGGATATACAGCGGGAACGATTGTAGGATCGAGATTGTTTGACCGATTCAAAGGGCATATCATCATGGCCATCAGTATTGCATTCATGTCTTTTGGAATGCTGATGATCCCTTTTGCCCGAAGTTTTGTGATTGCACTTTCCTTTGTAACCTTATTGGGATTTGTAGAAGGTTTGATCGATATCGGCGGCAATCTCCTGATTATGCGGATGTTTCAGGACAATCTGCCTCCCTATATGAATGCCCTGCATTCTATGTTTGGGGTTGGCTGCCTGTTTGCGCCGCTCATCACTGCGCACTTCATGACCGCCAGCAACAGTCTGCAAATGACCTATTGGGTGATTGCTTCCTTCTTCCTCCCATCGATGGTCGGATTTCTGCTGCTTCCAAGCCCGACGGTGATCCCTGCTTTAAAAGTGGAAGAAAGCGGACGAAAACTGCAAAATCAGGTTGTCGTCTTGTTTGCGATGTTATTCTTTACATACACGGGGGTTGCCATCACCTTTTCAAATTGGATCTTCACCTATGCCAGTGAATCCAAAATGATGTCCGATATTTCGGCTGCGTATCTGAATTCAGTTTATTGGGGGTCATTCACACTGGGCAGACTGATTGCAGTTTTTTTGTCCCGTAAAATCAAACCAAAAACATTGCTGATCAGTGACTTTGGTGGTTCTGCCTTAGTTTTGACCTTCATGATGCTTTTCAGAGGAAATCCGGCAGCATTGTGGATTGGCACGGTTCTCCTCGGCTTATTTCTGGCAACCGTTTATCCAACGATGATGGTCTTCGCCGGTTCGCTGTTTCCGGTAACCGGTTCGGTTGCCAGCCGCTTTATGACCGGTTCCGGCATGGGTGTACTGACCATTCCTTTCCTGATGACCTTTCTTTTTAATCGGATGGGTATTTCGATAGTACCGGTTGTCTTATTCATTGTCGGGCTGATGGGTATCATCCTGCTCCTGTTAACACTACTCCTGATTCAAAAGAAAAAAGCCTGAAATAATCCGTTTTCCGAAACAGGATGTGGATTATCAATTGTTCTACGGTCTTTATCTTGCGCTGAAAACCAACACTGCAACAATTTATCATTCCGATTTTTTGAATGGATGTTTTGTCATCGAATTTCATTAAAATTCCGGATTTCACATTGACTTTTTTGGATGTGAGTTGTATATTTACATATTGAAAATATTCTATATGTAAAGGATGGCAGTAACATGGCATCAGAGTCTTCCTTGAAGTATTTCAATGATAATGCCCCTGAATGGGACAGTATGCGGGCTGCTTTTTTTAGCGAAGCGGTTCGAGAGGCATCGATTGCAAAGGCATGGCTGCGCCCTGAAATGGCAGCAGCGGATATTGGTGGCGGAACGGGTTTTATGACTGCCGGGATAGCTCCATTTGTTCGTGAAGTTCATCTGGTCGACCAATCGCCGTCTATGATTGAAATCGCTCAAAAGAAACTCTCTTCTTTTCCAAATATTCATTATCATGAGGCGGATGGAAGACAAATTCCGCTTCCGGATGCCGCTGTGGATGTGGTTTTTGCGAACATGTACCTGCATCACTGCATGGATCCTTTGCTTTCAATTCAGGAAATGGTTCGCATACTCAAACCAGGCGGCAGGATCATCATCACGGATATGGATGTTCATCCATTTACCTGGTTAAAAGATGAGATGTCGGATGTCTGGATGGGATTCCAACGCAATCAGATTTATGACTGGTTGAAAGCAGCGGACCTTGTTAATGTCACAATTGCTTGTACCGGACAGGATTGCTGCGCTCAATCTCAATGCGAAGCAAAAGAGGAATCGGATCGAAATGCGAAGATCAGTATCTTTATTGCAACCGGAACACGAAGGCAAACCAGACAGAAAGAAGTGAAGAATACTTATCGTGTCATTGCTGAAACAACAACGGGTTGTTGTGATTCGATTTCCTCAAACCAATGCTGCTGCACAGCGCACTCGGATATCTTTCAATCCCCTGTGAACTTTTCTACCGGTTATAACCAGGAAGAAAAAGCTGCAATTCCAAAAGAATCTGAGGAATTGTCTTTAGGATGTGGAAATCCGACGGCGATGGCATCGTTGAAACCCGGTGAAGTCGTATTGGATATCGGATCAGGCGGAGGCATCGACTCCTTCTTGGCTGCCCGAAAAGTTGGTCTGTCAGGAAAGGTGATTGGTGTTGATATGACACCTGCCATGCTGGAGAAAGCCAGGGCGTCTGCTCAGAAAAATGGATATTCCAACGTTGAATTTCGCTTAGGACACGCAGAATCGTTGCCTCTTGAAAACGATCAAGTTGATGTGGTCATTTCGAACTGTGTGATCAATCTGTGTGATGATAAAGGACAGGTTTTTCAAGAGGCTTTTCGAGTTTTAAAACCAAATGGACGGCTGGAAGTCAGTGATATGGTCAGCAGTAAGGCGCTGCCGGCTCATATTCAGGCAGCGAATTGGTCCGGTTGTGTATCCGGCGCCTTGCCGGAAAGCGAATATCTGGATCAGATTCGGCAAGCTGGTTTCACAGATATCAAAACAAACCGAAGCACCAGTGCGGGTTTTGTAGAGGATGTAGATGTTTATTCCGTGATTGTTTCAGCAGTAAAACCGGTGAATCAGGAAAATTGCTGCTGTCAGTAAAAAAAATTAAGATTTAGCAATTCTAATTTTGGATTGAACTTTCGAATAAAGGAAGAGAATTATTGTTCTTGTGGTTTTGCGCTAAGCGCAAAACCACAAGAACAATAAGAAATTCATATCATATTTCGGATAACAGGAAAAAACCTTATAGGTGTTCTTATGGAAATTACTTCGTTTTTATTGAAATTGCTTCAGGGAGGGCTGGGAAACCTTGCTTCTTACCTGGCAGCACATGTATTGTTGTGCCTGGTTCCGGCTTTTTTTATTGCCGGCGCTATGACTGCGCTGATCCCGAAAGAGAGTGTAACACGCTTTTTAGGCCGCAATACGCCAAAATTTATATCTTATCCGGCTGCTGCGCTGGCTGGTTCGGTTCTGGCAGTTTGTTCCTGCACAATTGTGCCCCTGTTTGCCGGTATTTATAAGAAAGGAGCCGGACTTGGTCCTGCCATTACCTTCCTGTTTTTTGCTCCGGCTGCGAATATATTGGCATTGGTGTATACTGGCGGCGTTATTGGTCCGGATCTGGCTTTTGCCCGACTATTCCTCTCACTCGCATTTGGAATTGGAATCGGGTTGATCATGGCGTTAATTTTCAGTCGTTCTGACGTTGCCCATGACAAAGCTGCGGATGAGGGATTTGCTGGAAAACAAAATAAAGGTATGCGAAAAATTGTGGCGGCATTTTTGCTGATTTTAGTAGCCTTACTGCTTTCCGGAACGCTAAAAGTCAATCTGCTAACGGATGCTTATGCTCAGATCACCCTGCCAGTTTCCGGAGTCGATCGCTTTCAGGATTTCCTGTATCAATTAGTACCGTTTGATGCTTCGAAGGGTGAGGAAGGCATCACGGCTCAGGGCGCGTTTTTGATCGTTTTACTCATCCTCATCGGGTTATCCGCCTGGAAAGGATTTGAGAAAATCCATGAAGGCTTCAATCGATGGACCTGGTTTGCATTTATCCTGGTTGGATTGACACTGCTCACAGCAGCGCTGGGTGTTCGACCGCATTCCAACGGGTTTGATATTCTTTTTACGGGGAAATTTTTCGCTGAATTTTTGGCGCTGTTGATTTTAGGATGGATTCTGCGCAAACATCTGAGTGAAGACGAACAGCGGGATTTTATTTGGGAATCCTGGCATTTCATGAAACAAATCTTCCCGTTGCTGATCATCGGCGTTTTCACAGTTGGTATCATCCGCGTTTTAATACGACCGGAATGGATCGAAGCGTTGGCCGGCAGCAACACACTGCTTGGGAATCTGGCTGGTGTCATTTTCGGTGTATTCATGTATTTTCCGACATTGGTGGAAGTGCCGATTGCCAATATGTTCCTTGGGCTCGGAATGCATCGCGGTCCGCTCCTGGCTTATCTGATGGCTGACCCGGAATTGAGCTTGCAAAGTATTTTGATTACTGCGACAATTATTGGTAAGCTGAAGGCCTGGGTGTATGTTTTCTGGGTAGCGTTATTCAGCACCTTGGCTGGTTTGCTTTATGGAGCCTGGGTGGATGGAACCAGTCTGTTTTTACTCCTGATCATCCTTACAATCTTTTTGGCTTCTCTGATCAGTTTACTCGTCTGGTTTGACCACCGTAACAAAAAAAGGATCCGTTCTGCATCGGTTTCTTCGGATTAAGATCTCTTTATGATCTGAGCTGCTGCAATAAAACACAGCAGCTCAGATCATAGCAGTTGTCAGGTGGAGTAGACCATCTCATTCTTTAGAAAAAATTTGAGTAAATAATCAATTCAATGAGGTAAATATGATAACGATAAAAGTTCTAGGTTCCGGTTGTCCTAACTGTAAACGCGTGGAAGCACTTGCGCGTCAGGCTGTTGATGTGTTGAAAATGCAGGCAGATGTGGTCAAGGTTACGGATTACAACCAGATTCTTGATTACAACATTCTGGCTACACCCGGCCTGGTAATTAACGAAAAGGTGGTTTGTTCCGGACGAATTCCTTCGCTGGATGAGATCAAGACCTGGCTGCAAAATGTCTGATCTCAGCCTTACTTTCTAAGAATAATCTGCCATTTTTTTGGAAATGTGCAGCTAATTGAACAATAATTTGTCTCTTGTTATTCGAAAAGCCGGTCAATAATTCGAATTGCAGGTTATTGTATGAATTCTTTGCCTTGCAGATTTTTTATTCCTGCTTTCTGATATATTAATATTTCGAAATTGAAACAGGGGAGAATTATGGACACCGACCAAAACGCTAATAAAAAGAATAAATTCCGTACGATTCTGCTGATTCTCGGCATCCTGCTTTTGATCGTTGTTGTATATTTACTGAAAAATAAAAATGTACTGCTCAGCAAAACCGCTTCGGATGCAGCCGTTACTTCTGCTGCGTTGACTCCTTCATCAGATGCTGATGCATTAGAAACACTACCTGCAAATGAAACAACAGAAGAACGGTATGATCGACTGATACAGGCAGGAAAACCGATCTTTATGTTCTTCCGTTCTGACAGTTGTGAAGCGTGTGTCGAAATGGAAGGGATTGTTGATCAGGTTTTTCCTGAATTTGAAGGAAAAATTGAGTTTCTTGAAGTGGATGTCTTTGATCCGCAAAACAATTCACTGATGAAACGAGCCCATATCCAAGCTGTTCCAACGCTTGTTTTTATCGATCAAACCGGTCAGGGCAGTTTTGCAGTAGGTGTTATGGAAGCTGAACAATTTCAGAATCAACTTCAGTTATTGATCGAAACGGATTGATATGAATATTGATCCATCCATTTTAAAGCCAACCTCCATCCTGGGATACATCCTGGTCTTTCTGGGCGGAGTTGTGACATCGATTGAACCTTGCAATGTGGCGATGATTCCATTGATTATGGGAATTGTCAGCGGTAGCAAAGATTCTTCCCGCCTGCGATCCTTTACGATTTCAACTTTTTTTGCACTGGGATTGGCTATAACCTTTACCGGGATGGGTGTTGTCGCTGCCCTGGTAGGGGGTTTAATTGGCGGCAGTTCCCGTATCTGGTATTATCTGGTCGCATTTGTCTGTATCCTGATCGGTTTTCAAATGTTTGGTCTCCTTCATCTCTCCTTCCCGTCCAGATTTGGAAATATCCGTGAAAAAATCCAGCAGAAAGGTATCTCAGGAGCGTTGTTGCTTGGCCTGGTCTCCGGGCTGGTTTCATCGCAATGTGCGACACCCGTTCTTGGAGCCATTCTGACCTATGTGATGGTGCAGAAAAGCGGATTGCTTTATGGAGCCATTTTATTGTTCGTCTATGCACTCGGGAGAGGAATCCCTATTATCCTGGCCGGAACATTTACCGGTTTTCTGAAAACGTTTCGCGCTTTTGGACGCTGGTCCGGCATTGTTGAAAAAGTTGGTGGGATTGTTATGATCGGCGTCGGCATTTACTTCCTGTGGATTGCCTGAAAAACCTCAGTCGACCCGCAATTCGAAATTCAGATTTATTTTTCGAATAGAGCAAGAAAATATGTTTTTGTGTTGTATTTGCGCTCCATGCGAAATCGATACAACAAAGAGAAATCTTTCCCATTTTTTAATTCACTGAATCCGCAACTTATTCTGACTGTTTCAATTGAAAGGAATTATCCATATCCTGTTTAAAAATGGATATTCATAGATTGATAATATTCTATATGAATGATAGAATTTCGCATGAATACTGAGCGATAAGGTTTTATCTTGCGTGTTGAAGAGGAGAGATTTATGGAAAAAGGAAAACAGAGTAAATTGTCATTTCTTGACCGGTTTTTAACATTATGGATTTTTATCGCTATGGCGATTGGCGTTCTTGCAGGGTATTTATTTCCGCGATTGGCTGATTCCATCAGTCGGATGAGCACTGGAACCATTTCCTGGCCGATTGCGATTGGCTTGATTGTTATGATGTACCCGCCGCTGGCCAAAGTAAAGTATGAAGAAATTGGCAAAGTGGCACAAAACAAACAGGTGTTTAAACTTTCCCTGATTCAAAACTGGATCGTCGGACCGCTGTTAATGTTCTTTCTCGCTATCCTGTTTCTTGGGGATAAACCCGGATTTGCCATCGGTTTAATCATCATCGGTCTGGCACGGTGTATTGCGATGGTTATCGTTTGGAATACACTGGCAAAGGGAGACAACGAGTACTGTGCTGCGCTGGTTGCCCTGAATTCCATTTTCCAGATTCTACTTTATACCGTCTATATCTATATTTTTGTCACACTGCTGCCCAAATGGCTGGGATTGTCCTGGGGAGGACAGGTCGTCAACGTGTCCATGCTGGAAGTAGCAAAAAGTGTGTTGATTTATCTCGGTATTCCGTTCGCAGTTGGATTTCTGTCCAGATTTGTTTTGATCCGTACCAAATCGAAGCCCTGGTATGAAAATGTATTCATCCCTAAGATTTCGCCGCTTGCTCTGATCGCGTTGCTTTACACGATTATCATTATGTTTATCACAAAGGGGGAACAGATTATTCGCAATCCGATTGATGTAATCCGTATCGCCATTCCTTTGCTGATTTACTTCGCGGTCATGTTTTTTGTCAGTTTCTACATGGCATACAAAAACAAAATCAATTATGAACAGTCCGTAACACTGGCATTCACTGCTGCCAGCAATAATTTTGAACTGGCCATCGCGGTGGCTGTGGCGATTTTCGGGATCTCATCAGATGTTGCATTTACCGCAGTAATCGGGCCATTGATCGAAGTACCGGTCATGATCGGGCTGGTAAATGCTGCTCTGTATTTCAAGCGAAAATACTTTCATATCGCTGGATAACATTTAATAGATTGTTTCAGGAGACAACGCTGTCAATCAGAGTAATCCATAAAAAATCAACCTTAATAAAAAAGAGTCTGCCCTATCAAAAGAAGCAGACTCTTTTTTATTTTTACTCTTCAAACTTAAATAAATCAACCCGACGAAGCAATCTTTTCTCACATGACGGTGGATTGCCTCGCCTCTACGTGGCTCACTGCTAATCGGGCAGGAACTCATGATCATAGACCACCAATTCGTTTATTAGCACTCACTTTCATTATCGGAGCAGATGATTGAATTCAAATAATTCTTAAAATCATAGATACAATCCGTATTCAATGAATAGTGCATCCATTTTCCTTCTTTTCGCACATGGACAACGCCCGCATCGCAAAGCACTTTCATATCATGGGAGAGTGTGGGTTGCGTAACCTGAAATTCTTCCAGAATCTTGCAGGCGCATAATTCACCATCGGAAAGCATGGTGATAATCTTCAGTCTTTTAGGATCAGCGATTGCTTTTAGTATTTTTGATTTTTCAATATAAATCTCTTCAATCATTTTTACCTTCTGGTGAAGCTTCTGTTCATTTCCGTTTTCGTTCAATTGTTGGTGTTACAGCAATTCGAAATTTATATCGCCATTTCGAATCAAGAGCGTACCTTTCTCTCTTTTTTCGAAAGGTTGTTCCAAATTTCGAAATAATGTTCACGTCATGATCAAGCGAACGCTGATCATGAAGATGATTATAATTTGACTCACCCTTTTTTTCGGGATACCCATCTCTCTTATGTCTTTAAGGATTTATAATGAAGATAAAAAACAATTATCACCTCTTTGCAATTATAGCAATTCTTGGCTGGACGTTGGCTTATGTTTATACCAAACTATCTTTGAAATACTATTCTCCCATGTCCGTGGGATTCCTGCGATATGTCATCGCATCGATCATTCTGGCGGTTTTTCTGATTGTTGGAAAAGTTAAACCTCCGCAAAAAAAAGATTTTCTGTGGTTTCTGGCATCGGCTACTACAGGATTCTCATTGTACATGATTGTTTTTAATATCGGAATGTCGCAAGTAACTGCAGCTACCAGCAGTATCGTTATTGCAACAGCTCCGATTTTTACTGCGATACTGGCCTGGATTCTCCTGAAAGAAAAACTGAAGACCTACCAATGGGTTGCAGTTTTTCTGGAATTTGCCGGTATTGTGATTCTCACGTTAATTGGAGATCGTTTTTCTTCGAACACTGGTGTATTGCTCTTGCTTGCCTGCGCGATAATGCTGGCTATTTATAATTTACTTCAAAAAAAGCTGACCAAAAACTATTCAGCCCTGCAGATTACAGCTTATAGTATTTTGATCGGTACGGTGATGTTGTCTGTTTTCTCAAAACAGGCATTTCGCGAGCTGAAAGCTGCTCCGCCTGATCAAATCTTCAATATTCTGTTACTGGGTATCATCCCCAGTGCAATTGCATATGTCTGCTGGACGAACGCAATTGCACTTGCACCAAAAACCTCTCAGGCAACAATCTACATGTTCTTTGTTCCGCTTTGTACAGCCATTGCCGGAATATTGATTGCCGGAGAAAATTTGGATCTTTCCACCATTCTCGGGGGAACTGTTATTTTGTCGGGTATGCTGTTATTTAATCGGGATGCCTTTGCAAAAAATTGATTTTCATTTTTTCATCCTGAGAAATTTGGAATTTGGAGAGAAATATTGGTTGTTGTGCAGGTTTTGCACTTCACATTAAAACAACAGAATGACATCTTATTTGGTTAATTTAAAAAGGCGATTCAATAATTTGAATCGCCTTTTTAAATACGAAAGGTTATTTGATCCTTTATGGAAAAAGCCGCGAATCGAACGTTTTTTGATGATACTTCGGATTTTGATGATTCCAGAAAACACTCGTTTTCCCGCAATCGTCCAGAAAACAAACAGCTCCACTGACCGGGCAGTTTAACAACATTCTGGCAGCACGTTCGTAACGTCTGATTTGTCTGGCATACAGTTGTTCCAGAATCAATCTCTCATCCGGATTTCGAATCATATCCGTCTTAAAATCCAGAAATTTCCATTGACTTTCTATGCAGTACAAAAGATCGATTACGCCATGTTCCGAATATGAAATTCCAGGAATGTCATAAGGCAGTTCGTGGTAGCAAACTTCTGCTGTTTGGATTTCCTGCCAAATTACAGATTCTTGAAAAGCTGACAACAATTGTTTTGTTCGCTGAAGGGCATGTTTTCTTTGCGATTCGGTTAAATCATTTAATTCCAACAATTGCTGTTCCATTAGCAGGTCAAATTTGGTTTCTTGCGGGAAAGTCCCGATTTCTAAAGCCTTATGAACCAGTATTCCAACTTTCTTTCCCAGGATGCGTTCCTGCGTTTCAGGCAGTTCTGATGCAAATTCTTCCGTCGGGGTTTGAAAAAATTCCGGCAATAATGAAATAGACAGGTGTTTTGGTTCATTTTTTAAGAGGCGATGATTGTTTCCTTGCATTTTTTTAGTTTCAATTTCTTGCTGATTCGATGTCGCTATTTTAATCAGGAAAGGATTTCCGTCGCATGTTTTCATCATTCTCTGAGATTGTTGCTGGATATCGGGAAGATCATCTTTCCAGGGATCAAGCAATTCACCAATCCAACCGTTTAATCGTTTCTCTGTGAAGTGTCCGCTGATGATCAGTCTGTCTTTTGCCCGCGTAAACGCGACATATAAGAGCCGTTTTAATTCCGCTTCATTCTGATCTTTTTCATCTTTTGCGGCGAGGATATAACCCAAAGATTCGATTTCTGTGCTAATTTGGAATCCAAAATTTTGTGAAATAATCCAGGAATCGAGTGCATGATAATTTTGATGGGCTGCATCAGCTAAAACGACAACCGGAAATTCCAGACCTTTCGATTTGTGAATAGTCATCAATCGGATGGCTCCAATGGTGTCAGATGGCGCTTCACCTTCTCTTGCACCTGCATCATTCAGATTTTTTAAATAGGTTAGAAAATCATCCAGTGAAATCATCCCGCTGTCATGGGCATCCGATACGAGTTTGTCGATATTTCGCCAATATTGTCCGGTGGGCGTGGATGCCAATAGAGAACGATACTTTGTCAAACGGATTAATTTCGATAGAATGATCTCGACAGAAGCTTTGCCGGAAAGAGGGATTAATGTTTGCAGCACAAGGCATGCCCGATCGGCCGCTTTTCTGTCACGAGAGGTTAAAACCGATCGATTCTTAAGCAGCGATTCCCAGAGGCTGGCAGGTTTCCCCGGATTACTTACATTTGTGAAATCTGGCCAACGAAGATGAAAAAGGCCATTTTTGGAGAGACGAAACACCGGACTTAAGAGCATACCAGCCACTGCGAGATCATCGGCCGGGTTTGCCGCAGCAGAAAGCATGTTCAGAATATCCCGGATCTCAGGGCGATCATAAAATCCTCTGCCGGATACGGTTACAAATGGAATACTGCTTTTTTCAAGAACGGATTCGTAAATCGCAAAACTGCTCGATGCTCGAAACAACAGAGCAACATCATCCCAGCTCTTGATGACTTGATCCGTTTTTAGCTCATGCAGTCTGGCAGCAAGCTGGATAGCAGTGGCTTTTCTGGCTTCGTCAACGGATGCCGGATCATATCCCAGCAAAAATTCGAGCGGTGGTTCATTCTGTTGTTCGATCCTACTCCTCATGGAGACTAAGGGTTCATATGGAACACAGTAGGATTTATCGGGAAGCTCTTCGGTGCCCATCATGCGGCTTAGAAAATCTCCGCTTACATCCAGCAAATCGGGATCGGTGCGATAGGTTGAATCCAGATTTACAGGCAGGCCGCCATTTCTACTGGTTACTTGTTGTACGGAACGGAATACGGTTACGTCTGCACCGCGGAAACGGTAGATGCTCTGCCTGGCATCTCCCACTCCAAAAAAACTTCCAGATGGCTCTGCTAAAATTTCGATCAGGTGTCGTTGTCGCTGATTGGTGTCCTGAAATTCATCCACCAAAACGGTTTTAATTTTTTCCTGCCATTTTTTTTTCACCGTCGTTTTTCTTAACACGATCAGTGTTTTTTCTTCTAAATCATCGAAATCTAAAACGACCTGCTGATGCAAATTATCTTGATAGCGTTCCAGCAAACCCAGAAATGCTGCCTTAAAAAGACTGATAATTTTCTGATATTGCTCTTCATTCTCATCAGTAGGCATCTGATTTTTTTTGTCTAAAAGATCCTTCCAATTCAATTCAAGATATTCCCGCAGGATTTTTAAAGCACGCTTTGCTTCTGATGTTGCCTTTCCGGCTGATAATTTCATTTTTTCGGTATAGGCAGACTGCAATACTGTGATCGATGCAAATGGATCGCCTTGCTTCAAGAATGAAACCGCCTGTTTCCACAGGGGGATGAATTCATTAAGCTGCGCAGCCAGCTTATCACCGGCGTCTGCTGCCAATTCTGCTTCACTTAAACTTGCAATCCATTCAAAATTGACCCTTACAATTTCGTTGGAAAACAATCCATGCAGCTTTTCGTGAATCAGGGATTTCAAATTAAAGCTTCGCTCGAAAACCTCTTTTACTTCCAGACGCTGATTCAGCATACCAATAAGAATATTTCGAATTTCATCGATTCTGAAAGCCTGGAAAAGCGGATAAAACTTTTCCTGTTCAGCCATAGATTCGAGCCAGTCCTCAACGATCTGCGCTTTTATCATGGCACAATGGTTTTCATCCAAGACCGAAAAATCCGGATCAATTCCTGCCTCCGCAAAACTGGATTTTAGAATTTGTGAACAAAGGCTATGGATGGTTCCAATTCTTGCTGAATCCATGGCAGTTAAACGATCCAACCATTTTTTTCGTTCTTCCGGATCAATGCATGATTGCGCAATATCGGTCAGCTTGTTTCGGACGCGGGATTTCATTTCACGGGAGGCTTTTTCAGTGAAGGTGATCGCCGCGATTTCCTCTGGTGTATATCCATCATTCAGTAATGATAAATAACGTGCCACCAGCGTATGCGTTTTGCCGCTTCCGGCTCCTGCAGTAACAATTACATTGCGTTGTCTCTCTGTTGCAGCCAGTCTTTGGTTTTCTGAAAGTTTACTGAGCAGTGAAATTAATACTTCAGTCATGGCCTGTCTTCCCTTCTGAAATGCATGCACCAGGCTGCCGCACTGCAATAGGATGGGCATTTCCCGTCAATAGGCCGGGCAGGAAATTGCGCGATTTTTAGAGTATGATAAAAATTTTCAATTTTTTCCATGATCAAGGTGCGAAACGTGGTTGTTTGATCCATTTCTTGCGGATTCATAAAGCTGGAGAGTCTTAAAGTGCTGGCTTTTGCTGAAAGTATTGCCCAATAAAATCCCTCTTCAATCCGACCGATTTTGAGTGCATCGGCTGCCGCCAAAGCATAAAGAAATAATTGGACACGTCTCCCGGAATAAAAATCGTTTGCAGAAAAATGAGATCCGCCTATCTTGTAATCGATGATGCGCAGATTCCCATTTTGATTGCGGTCGATTCGATCGATTATTCCACGAAAACGGAGTGGTTCTCCGTCAACATCCACATGTAGATATGGCAGACCGTTCATCCCGAATCTGGTCTCCGCCGCTTCCATGAGCCAGCCTTCGCTGATTTCTGATAACTTTTCGATAGTTTGGTTTAGTTGATTTTTTATCTGGTTTTGTAGAAAAATCCACAAACCGGAGGGCCGGAATTGATAGTTCATCGGGGCTGTCGGAAATGTTCTGCTGCAGGCTTTCTCCAGTTGCTCCAATACAATCTTTCTATCGGACAGGTCCTTGGTTTTTTCAAAGGTTAATTGAAGGATACGGTGCAGCATGGATCCTAACTGCTGTGGATCCATTTCCAGCGTCGGTTTTTTTAGCGGTTCCAGAGACAGAATATGACTGACGTAGTACCGAAAAGGACAACCCAGACAGGTTTCAAGTTGGGATGAACTGAATATCCTCTGGCTTCGGAATTCTTCCGGTAAATCAACCGTGGAATCATCTTCGTCCGAAACCTGATGAACTCGACCAGTCGAATCCTGATTGTCTGAATCATCTGCAAACAAGGTTTCGTCTCCCTGTAAAACTGCCCAAAATTCCTTTTCATCCTCGGAGGCAGCTTCAGAGAGCGGCCTCAGGATTGAAGAACGAATTCGCCGGATCAGATTTTCAGGAACGACCTGCTTGATGGCGTTCCAATAAAGCGATTCCTCCCATTCATCCCCTGCTTCCGTGATGCACGGACGGCTAATTAATAACTTTTCATCTGCTCTGGAAAGAACCTGGATTAATAAACCGCTTTGATCTGCATCGGCAGATACGGGAATTCTTAAATGATCCTGAAGTGCTTGTTCAAGGATGACATCTTCTGCGATCGTTGCGGGGAATATACTCTCAGCAAAACCTAAATAGGCAACAGCTGTAAAACGGATACCCCGAGCCCAGGTAATCTCACCCGTAAAGATGGCATTGGTTGACAACTGGGGCGGAGCACTTCGCTCAGCGGCTGTGATAATCTCTGTCAATGCCTCCAGAAATGAGGCATAATTTATTTTGTTTCGGGAAAACATGCGGTCTTCCATCATCAATTCCTCGAAACATGCGGTCAATGCAAAATAATCCGATTCTTCTTCCTGCTGGATATGCGACTGAAGCTGAATTTTCTCACAGACATCTTTCAACCAGGCAATCCAAAGCACAACCGCCTGCTCTTCTTTAGGAGGCGTGATTTCATCTAAAAAATTCTGCAATCCATTCTTCAAAAGCAGCAGTTCTGCATTGTCGGGGATGTTTCGAAATTGCGGAAAAGGATCTCCATCTTCATCCTTCGTCCTATATTTTTCGTCTTTCTTCTGCAGAATATTCCAGGCTTCCTCCCATTGATCTGATCCGCCGGTTATGTTTAATTGGCGGGTGATGGTGTCCAGCCAGGTTACCTGCTCCTGCGTCAAACCCGAACTGATATATGGAAAGCGCAGACAATTCATCAGGTTATTCGTTTTCAATCCTTCCAGGTGCAGACGGAGTAAGCTGAAAAGTGTTTTGACGACAGGACTCTCGATCAGCGATTCTTTTCTGCCGAAATTAAGCGGTATTTCCATTTCCTCGCTGATCCTGCGTAAAGCAGGGGTATAAGCGTCCAATTGCGGAGCAAAAATCGCACAGGCAGAAATTGGAATTTCCTCACGAATAATCCAGCTTTTCATTTGCCGCAACACTTCTCTGACTTCATCTTCCTGTGTACCGGCTTCCAATAGGAACAGTGATTTTGCAGCGGAAAAGGTTTGATCAGTCCGAATCTCTGGTCGTTGTTTAAAAATATTCTCAATAATGTGCCGCAGCATATCAGGCAGGTAAATGGAACTTTCTGCCGTGCCGGATGAAATCTGGGGATTCAGCACTTCTTGAATCATCTCTAATGAACGCAAAAATCTACGGTTGATCAGTTGGTCTTTCTCTTCACTTTTCAGAGATCCCGGAAGCGTTATGCAAATTTTTTCGGTGATCCGTTTAAAAATCCGGATGAATTGGAGTTGATCCTGATCAAAATTATCAAAACCGTCAATGATCAGCAATGCAATGTGCGCGAGCTGGTTTGGCTTTTCCTCCATGATGGCTGCAGCAGCGTTGATCATTCCGGCAGGACTGATCCATCCCCGTTCCGATAAAATCTTCTGATATTCCTGATAAACCAGACTGATTTCGATTTCTTGCTGTGACTGTACTGCGGCTTTGAGTTGATCAGGAGATATGCGATTTTTCTCTAAAACGGAGAAAGCCTCTGTGATTACTTTGGAGAAGCCTGCTGAATTCCAGACATCACTGTAATATAATAATTTTCCTGCTGCCTGAACGCGGTGAATCGATTCACGTACAATTTGCCGATTTAATGAGAGGGGGATGATGATTTTTCCCGATAAATCTTTTTCAAGAATCCATCGTGCAAACTGGGAAAATGTGTTTACTTTCGTACCCAGAGATCCTGAAGGATACGCGATTCTCTTTTGAAAAGCGTGTAATTGGAGGCTGTCAGGAACTAACACTTGAACAGCAGCCAGTGGATTTGCAGATTTGATTTGGCGGATTTTTTGCAGGCAGGCAGTTGTTTTCCCGGAGGCAGGCCAGTCCATGATTAATTCAATCGTCATGGGTTGTATTATCACCTTGGATCGGGTGTTGCGTCAATAGCAACTTAATTGTGCATGGGATTCGATTTAGAGCAGTAATTCGAAATTTGGAAAAGCTTTTTAGGAAAAAAAGAGGGATCATGTTGTTGTGTAATTGATGTGCTTCGTGCAACAATTACACAACAACAATTATTCCTTTCCTTATCTGAAATTGTTGGATTTATAAATCGTGAATTGAAATAGTAAATACAACTTGGGAAGATAAAAAAAGGAAAAACCAATTTACACTAAGTCTGACAAAGACAAGATTGCGTTTAGACTGACAAGATAGATCAACAAGAAACAGATCGTTATTGAACTTACTGATGGATTTTTATCGGAATTATTGTGATCCTAAAGTATCCAATATTTTCTTTTTATGTAATGGAGAGATTGTATCCGAAGATTCAACAACACTTAATAT
Source organism: Flexilinea sp. (assembly GCA_026645735.1). Lineage (GTDB taxonomy): Bacteria > Chloroflexota > Anaerolineae > Anaerolineales > Anaerolineaceae > Flexilinea. Next base: position 37,103 of record JAPKMT010000007.1, on the reverse strand, counting down.
CTTAACTACTATTGCTGGTTCAATGGCACCATTGTCGAATCCAGACAGATTGGTTGAAATTTTTTTTGAAAAATGATCAATTGGTAACACAAACACTTGCCTGCAATCGATATAGGAATCGTGATGAAGAAACGAACATTCATGTGGAGTAATTTTTATTTCATCTTGTTGAGAAATTGTATAAGATTTACTGTTGATCAGGAAAAATAGAATTTCAGTATTGTCTTTAGAGAGCAAAACAATGTATTTATATTTTTTATCATTGAGAAAATCACAAAATAAATATAAAACTCTCGGCGGTGATGTAAAAGACAGAAATATTTCTGCTTTATCCATTATCTCTGAATATACTCGATAATTTCTGCTGAATTATCAAACATTTCAGCGATGTCCGTCAATTTCATTTCCTTGTTTAAGTCAGTTTTATCGTAGGCTGTACCATGACTTTTGCTTTTGATTTTGCCAAAATCCAAATTGATAACTTCATTTATGCCATGTCTTAGTGCGATAATATTGGATTTACTGAAGTATTCCAAATTAGCTGGAGCAGAATTTAATAAATCACAACCGGACGCTTCAATACCAAATGCAAATTTTTTAGACCTAATTACTTTTAACAAGTCGTAAAGTCCGCTTGGAACAGGTCCGCAATCCATAGCAATATATCGATCACCGGCAATAAAAAAACCATAATGGGACAAATGATAAAGATCAGCAAAATACATGGCTTTTCCAATCTGGTATAAGTCATGTAATCCGCAATTCACAAAATAGCGGATTATTTCTATCCCTTTTTTTTCATCAAAAATACTTTTCATACGTTGTTCCATTAAAGTATACAATCCAATTTCTTATTTATTATTATATGTGATTAGTGATCAACAAGCAATTAGAAATATGGATTGACAGTAATTCGAAATTTTCTCCTTTAACTCAAAAGGATTTTCCAATTTTCGAATTTCTGCTGTTGGTATGAATCCGTGTACAATGAAATGGAATCAAATAAAGGAGGATATTCAGGTATGCCACAAGAAAATACAAGCATCAATGATCTGGAAATCTTAAAAGAACAGGAAGAGCGCTTTCAGTTTGAACATTTCACCAATGAAGATATCTGGAAGCTGGGCAAATGGATGACGGAAGAGGCTATGCGGAAGGCATTGCCCATCGCGATCAGTATTCGGTTATTTTCCGGAGTTACCGCATTTCAATACTTTTGCAGCGGTTCCAAACTGAATAACGAAACGTGGATGAAACGCAAAGAATTGACAGTCCGTGAAATGGAAATGAGCAGCCTTCGAATGTGCGTTGAATTTGAGGGTGCGGGGAAAACCATGGAAGACAAACTGATGGATCGCTATGCGTATGCCTGCTGCGGAGGTGGATTTCCGGTTCGTATCCGAAATGTAGGAGTCATCGGATCCATCATTGTATCCGGATTGCCTCATAAAGAAGATCACGCTTTCATAATCCAATGCCTGGAGAGCTTTTTTCAGTCAGAAAATTTGCTATAAGAAATGCCGCTGCCAGAAAAAACTGTGTTTATGCAGAAAAAAAGATATATAAACACAGTTTCCTGCGGCTCCGATCCAAGCTCCTGTGTTTGGATGTGGCCTTCGAGATTATCGGATCAGACCAAAAAAAATCAGTACGAGCAATCCAAGAAAAATTCGATAATATCCAAAAACTGTAAAATCATGTTTCTTGATGAAATCCATCAGAAACCTGATTGTTACTGCAGAAATCAGAAAGGCCGCCATCATACCGGCGATCAGAACCGCGATTTCTAAACTGGAAAAATTGAATCCAAATTTGATCAATTTGACGCCGCTGGCTCCCAGCATAATCGGTATGGACAAGAAGAAAGAGAATTCTGCTGCAATACTTCTGGAAGTTCCAATCAAAATGGCTCCGAGGATTGTCGCACCGGAACGAGATGTTCCCGGAATCAGCGACAACACTTGAAAAATTCCTATCATCAACGCTGTCGTTAAACTCATTTGTGATAATTCGTTAATTCTGCAGTTGCGTTTCTTGTTTCTGTGTTCAATTAAAATGAATAAAATTCCATAAATCACCAGCGTTGCTGCTACTGTTTTGTAGTTGAAAAACAACTCATCAATTTGATCCTCGAATAAGAGACCGATCAATCCGGCAGGGATACAGGCCAGGATAATTTTTAACCATAGTTGAAAGATTTCTTTCTGTTGATCCCCTGTTTTCTTTCGTGAAAAAGGATAGAGTTTTTTAAAAAAAGTGAGGATCACAGCAAAAATGGCTCCCAGTTGTATGACCACACGGAACATTTCCTGAAATGCATCGCTCAAATTCATGTGGATCAATTCATTCAGGAGAATCATGTGACCTGTGCTGCTGATGGGCAGCCATTCTGTGATCCCTTCAACAATTCCAAATACAATTGCTTTTAAAATTTCTATTATTGCCATTTTGTCACCGTATGATCATCAAATTTTTATCCTGCCCATTTGTTTACTTTTGGTTTTCTATTATAGACCAGCAACTCGAAATTGAAACCAACTTTTTGAATCCATTCAAAAAAAATATTTTGTTGTGTTGTGCATTATGCAAATCAATATAATATTGAATCATACTCCCCATAGTTCGATTCACAGTTGCTAAAGTCTGGTTCCCATAAAAAAAAAAGCGAATCATAACTGGTTCGCTTTTTTGTCATCTGTAGTAAGGCACTATTCCTTAAAAATAAAGTAGGGCTCAATCTCCGCACAAGCCGGAAGGTGAATGGCATTTAGCCCCGCCTGGACCGCACCCTGTGCATTCTCCAGTATATCGTCGATAAAAACGGCTTTTTCAGGATTCAACTGAAACGTACAAATAAGTAACTCATAAATTTCAGGTTCCGGTTTTATGACTTTATGTTCATAGGAGAGGATCTGTCCGTCAAAATCCGAAAAAAATGCATTTCGTTTTTTAATCATCGCATAAACTTCATTGGCAAAGTTCGAAAGAACATAGATTTTTACACCAGCATCCTTGAATCGATACATTGCTGCAATATTTTGAGGAATTGCATTGAAATAATAAGGCCATTTGCGTAAGTATTGCTTGATTTCTTTGCGAAGGGATGGTTCTTTTTCTGACGCCGTTTCAACCAGTTCTGAAATTGTAATCGTTCCTCGATCCAATTTTGACCAGGTTATTGTATCTTCAAACAGCACTGCAGCTAACCGGTCGTGCAAATCAGGATGAATTCCCATTTCGCCTAAGAATCTGTGCGGAGAATAATCCAGCAGAACGTTTCCTAAATCAAAAATAACGGCTTCCATTTCTTTCTTGTTTTCTTTCAAAAAAACCATTGACTGTTCCTTAAATTGTTATTTATTTTTTTGGATGAACTTCGGCAGAAAGATTGCCAGAAGACCTAAAACAATGAAAAAGACCACAATGACCAGCATCATCCAGTCTGAATTGGTCACCGGTTTTTTCAAAATGGCCGGTATATTGAAAATACCGGCAGCCAGGAAGACAACTCCAATGAAACTACTTGTGTTTAAGAGAGGTTTTTCCTGTTTTTCTGTGTTCTTAACACTCTTTTTTTTACTGGTTTTGGACATACCGTTCTTATTTCATCAGTCTTTTCACGCCAGGCTGCCGCCGTAAAAAACTGGCGATACTGCTGACGATGACATAGCACTTATCTGTCGTTCATACGCACCCATAGAAAACCTGGTTGTGATCAGTAAAGAAGCAGCGATTCGAAATAAGGGGAGAATAACTTGTTATTGTGTTGTTTCTCAAAAGGCTTTTGCAAATTTCGAATTACTGGTAAAGAAGCCAGACGAATGCAAAGGATCATTGCTTTTATGATAGGATCTTAATCATCTGTTTTTTCAGAATTTTCTGTTGTTTCAGGTGTTCCGTTCTGTTCCTCTGCTTCAACAAAATCCGTATCATTTGCAGACAGTTCGATCACTTCTGTCTCATGCGGTTCATCCATGTTGTCTACACTTTGGGGGCTCTCGATTGATTTATCCTCAATCGTAGATTCCAGTTTCTTTTTTCTTTTATCCAAATAGTCTTTCAGAAGAGGCCATGCCATCAGACAGCCGGCAACGAGATAAATAATATCTCCAAATACCGCTAATTTCCGATCCTGCGGATTCTCAAGTTTCAATGACCTTGGCAATTCGGTGATGGAATAGATGACCAGGTAAAGCCCCATACCGCGCATTGCATAGGTAAATCCGCGATTGATTTTTTCATCTTTTTTATTCTTTGCTTTCGAAGGATCTGATGAATCAGCTGTTCCTTCTGCTGATGCTGTTTGAACGGGCAAAGCTCCCGTCTCTGTTTTCGCATCCGAATATTCCGAAGAAAGCTCGACAGAACCTGGATTTCCATGCAGCGGCATTCCACAAAAGGCGCAGTTGGCCAGATCGTCGTTATTAGGTTCAAGACAATTCGGACAAATTTCTTGATTATTTCTTGTAATTTCTTTCTCTTCAGTCATTAAAACTCCGTTTTTGTTTTCCAGCTTGAATTGATTCGATTACACAATTCATCCCAGGATAAAAGCCCGCTAAATGCATCCGGCTGTTCACAACAACACGCCCCAGAACCTACAGCAATTTTCAGAGTATCTTCCGGCGAAAAATCCCGAAGAATCGCTGATAGGAACCCGGCAATACAGGTGTCACCTGAGCCGCATGTTCCCTTTACTTCAACCTCAAAGGAAGGTTGTTTTATGGACAAATTCGCCCAACTGGCAAGATCAGAGGGGCAGGCAGTTCCCATGGACGAGAGTCTTTTCTCGTCAGAAGTTCTTAAATAGACCCCCCGGTATCCCATTTTGATAAGTATAACCTTACATCCCATTTCCAAGAGTTGTTGTGACAAATCGAACAGGAGCGCATCATCCACTTGCCCGATCAATTCTCCCGTTTCAGCCAATCGCTCATAAAGCGCTCGATTAAGCATGAAAAGGAGTTCTTCAATACTGGGTAAAAAGAAATCTACAAATGGAAGCGTTTTGAGCAATATTTTTTTCCAGGGCGCTTGTCCGGAAGAGCGGGAAGGGTCCGGCATGCACATATCCATGGATGTCGTTAATCCATAAGCTTTCACTTTTTTGTAAAGCTTAAGCAGTTCCGAACCTTCATCAGCGATCATCGTTCGGATCATTGGTGGATAACCAAAATGGAAAAGCCCTGCAGTTTTCAGAATCGCATCATCTACATCCTCCGCAGTAAAATAATCGCTTGATCCGGGATGATGAAAGAATCTGCGGTCCTGGTTCCTGGGATTAATTACGTACGCATGGCCTGTCATGTGATCCGCATCGACAATCAGCGAATCCAGTAAATGGTGATCCACCTTTTGATACAAACCCTTCAGGATTTCTGCAAAACTGTCATTTCCAATTCTGCAAATTAATTTTGTATCAATACCCAGGCGATGCATTGCAAGTCCGGTATTGGATACAGATCCGCCTGTACTTAATATCGTTTCATCGGTTTCTATCAACTTACCCGGTAAAAATTGGCGGTCAAAATCGGAACCTTCAATATTCTGCATGCCTGGGATGATATCCAGACAGACCAATCCTGCAGCAATCGCAGAACACCGTGGTGGTTTCGTGTTATCTATCGCAGGCATCGATAATCTCCGACTAACGGATGATAAATTGGTTCGTCCTCTTCAATTCTTGGAAATCTTGGTGTGGACTCATGAAACCGGTTATCCGTATGATCATCGTTGATTTTCGATACTTCTCCGACTAACACTTTCCCCTCACCCCAAAAACTGTGATACAGTTTCTGCGGGAGTGTCACGCTTTGTCCCGGCTCCAACGTCAGAATGCCGCCTGCTTTCAGCATGGTGCGAATTCCATCCACATAGACGATGACTGAAGATTCCCGGTCAAACTCATCTTCCTCAGTTGCCAGAAAAAACTGAAGTTTTAATTTTCCGCCTCCACGGTTGATAATATCTTCCACTTTGTCCCAATGAAAATGGAACAGACAAACTTGTTGATCTTCCATAATCATGATCTTTTCGCAATATGGTTTTTCATAACCGGTCTTTTCTGTGCTGCCATTGCGAACCGTGAACAGAAAAAGTCCTTTCTGATGATAATCGTTCAATCCAAAATCTGTGACATCCCATCCCATCTCTTTTTCCAGGATTTCGTGAATCTCTCCTTTATCCGCTTTTTGCCATTCTTCCCAGCTCCAGGAAGCCCATTTGGGTAAAAAGTAGCGGTTTTCTTTAAAAAATATTTCTGCATCACGAATGATAGTGTTGATTTCTGATCGTTTCATGTGACTCCTGTTTTTCTGATTTCGCACTAAGTTGATTGTCGATTTTTGAGTAAATCATAATATCTGAGAAAAAAAAACGCAATATGCTTAATCCCGGCAATTCGAAATATGAACCAACCTTTCGAATTGGTCGAGGAACCTGGCATATATTTCTTGTTTTCGCATTGCACAAGCATCAAAAAACAACAAATAATCCAATCGATGTGCTAAATCGCTGCTGTGAACGTGCACGATCGCGAAAATTCGATATATACTTGTTAACAGAAAACAATTTCTGATTTCGATCACATAAAAATCAGAACGCTTTTTTGATAGTCTCTTTCTTTAAGAATACAACATGTCGAAATATGGAATAGCCTTTCGAATCAATTATAAAAACTTGTTGATATGATGTTTTTGCTCTTCGCGAAAAAATAACACATCACCTGGTCAGTAACTCTGTATTTTGAATTACTGTTTTAAAGATGGTTTTGATCTGTTTTATTGGGGGAAGAAGTATGCCTGGATCCATAAAAGAAATTGCCCGGATTGCTAATGTCTCCCGCGGGACTGTCGACCGCGCATTGAATGGCCGTCCTGGGGTTAATAAAGAAGTTGCAAAACGCGTAAAAGAAATTGCAAAGTCCATGGGCTACAAACCGAATGTCGTTGCCAAGGCCTTGGCAACACATCGGAAGCCCACAATCATCGGTGTTGTCATCAACAGCGAAGGAAATCCTTTTTTTGATGATGTTCTGGCGGGAATCAATGCCGCAAAGGATGAGATCTTTGATTTTGGTGTGAATGTGGTTGTTAAAAGAATGAAAGGCTATGATCCCACTCAGCAACTGGATTTAATCCGGTCTCTGGCTGAAGAAGGCCTGGATGCGTTGGCAATTACACCTGTCAGCGATTCTTTAATCCGCGATGAGCTGAATTCGCTGGTTGCTGATGGTGTCAAAGTTGTCTGTTTTAATTTGGACCTGGCTGGAGTGCACTATATAGCTTATGTCGGATGCGATTATTTCAAAAGTGGAGAAACATTAGGCGGGATGATCGGATTTGTTACTGGCGGAAAAGCCTTATTGGGGGTGATTGCCTGTACAAATAACCTGGAAGGTCATCGCAAACGCATCGAAGGGTGCCGCAGCGTTTTGAAAAGAGAATATCCTGAAAGCCGGATTGTAGATATCATCGAAGCAGAAGATAACGATGAAATTGCATATGAGAAAACCATGAAAATGTTACTGGAACATCAGGAAATGAATGCTTTGTGTTTTAATGCCGGCGGGACCAGCGGTGGTTTGCGGGCAGTCAGAGAGTTAGGTTTGGAAAATAAATTCAAGATTTTTACTTTTGATATGACGCCGGTTGTTATCGACAGTATTAAAAAAGGAATTGTACAATCGACGATCTGTCAACAGCCGTTCGAACAAGGCTATCAAAGTATAAAAATACTATTTGATGCATTGATGAATAATCATTTGCCGGAAGTAGATCATATTTATACGGAGCTTAATGTAAAAATTCGATACAACATCTGATTTAACCGCTTGAAATGGACATCAGATTTTCAAATCTATAACGAGCATAACGGAACATCTTACTGTGTTTCAAATGACTGATCTCGCTCGGTTGAGAAAAAAGTCATAGGATAATCGTTACATAATACGGATTGACCAAATTGCGAAGATATGTAGAATTAAAAATTACGATAACGTGCACGTGCACGATCTTTATTGAAATCTGCTCTGTGTATTGGGAAGGAATCACATGAAAGAATATTATCCAAATGTTCCGAAAATCAAATACGAAGGTGCTGCGAGTGATAATCCGTTGGCATATAAATTCTACAATCCGGAAGAAGTAATTGCCGGAAAGAAAATGAAAGACCAGTTAAGATTCTCAGCAGCCTATTGGCATACAATCTGTGCAGCGGGATCGGATATGTTCGGTGCTGCAACTGCGAATAAAACCTTTGGAAATACCGATCCGATGGATCTGGCAAAAGCAAAAGCATATGCCTTCTTTGAAATCATTGACAAATTGGGCGTTGAATTCTTTGCTTTTCATGATCGTGATATTGCGCCGGAAGGGGCAACACTCAGCGAGTCAAATAAAAATCTGGATCACATGGTAGACCTCTTCGAAACCCTGATGAAAGAATATGATAAAAAACTTTTATGGGGAACTGCCAATCTATTCAACAATCCACGTTATATGCATGGCGCCGGAACTTCCTGCAATGCGGATGCATTTGCATATGCAGCTGCCCAGGTGAAGAAGGCTATCGAAGTCTCCACCCGCTTGAATGCCTCTGGGTATACATTCTGGGGCGGACGCGAGGGCTATGATACCTTGCTGAATACGAATATGGGCCTAGAAGTTGACAATATGGCACGTTTTCTGAAGCTTACGACCGATTATGGCCGCAGCATCGGTTTTAAAGGCGCGTTTTATATTGAACCAAAACCGAAGGAACCCACCAAACACCAGTATGATTTTGATGCAGCAACCGTAATAGGTTTCCTGAGAAAAAATAACCTGGACATGAAATTAAACCTGGAAGCAAATCACGGAACACTCGCAACGCATACTTTTCAGCATGAATTGCGCGTTGCCAGAACTGAAGGTTACTTTGGCTCTGTGGACGCTAATATTGGCGATTTGTTGTTAGGGTGGGACACGGACCAATTCCCGAACGATGTGTATGATACAACCATGGCACTGTATGAAATCATAAAAGCCGGCGGATTTACGACTGGCGGTTTGAATTTTGATTCCAAGGCGCGGCGAGCTTCCTATAAACCGGAAGACGTCTTCATTTCTCATATTATGGGGATGGATTCGATGGCACTGGGCTTGCGCTTTGCGGACAAACTGATCAAAGACGGGCGCATTGACAAATTTATTGAGGAACGATATGCCAGTTATGCAAGCGGAATCGGAAAGAAAATTGTGGATGGTACTGTCACCATTCAGGAACTTGAAAAATATGCGCTTGAACTGGGCGATGTAAAAACAAATCAGAGCGGTCGACAGGAATACCTGGAGGGCGTTATTAATCAAGTAATGTTTGGATAATCCTATGGCCTATTTGCTTGGTGTAGATCTTGGCACAACCGGGACAAAGACCGTTCTGTTTGACGAAACGGGCAAAATTCTCGGTTCAGTAACCTTTGAATATCCTTTATATCAGGAACATAATGGCTGGGCAGAACAGGAACCGGAAGATTGGTGGAATGCCGCAAAAAACAGTATTAAAGCAGTTCTTGAACAAAGCAGCGTTAATCCGGCTGATATCAAGGGGCTGGGTATATCCGGACAGATGCACGGCCTGGTTATGCTGGACAAGGATGGAAATGTTTTACGCCGGTCTATTATCTGGTGCGACCAGAGAACTGCAAAAGAATGTGAGCAGATTACGGATGCAGTCGGTGCAAAACGCCTGATTGAAATCACTGCAAATCCGGCGCTTACGGGTTTTACCGCTTCAAAAATCCTTTGGGTCAGGAATAACGAACCGGCGGTTTATGAAAAATGCGCTCATATCTTGCTGCCCAAAGATTTTGTGCGTTACAAATTAACCGGTGAATTTGCTACAGAGGTCTCCGACGCATCCGGCATGCAGTTGCTGGACGTTCCAAACCGCTGCTGGTCCGGAGAAGTGTTGGAAAAACTGCATATCGATCGATCCCTGCTCGGGAAGGTTTATGAATCGCCGGATATTACGGGATTCATTACGAATAAGGCATCCGGCGAAACAGGTTTAAAACCTGGTACTCCGGTTGTCGGTGGAGCAGGTGACAATGCAGCTGCGGCAGTGGGGACTGGTGTGGTTCGTGACGGGCTGGCTTTTACAACGATCGGTTCCTCCGGAGTGGTTTTTGCGCATTCATCCAACATCACAATTGATCCCAAAGGACGCGTTCATACTTTTTGCTGCGCAGTGCCAGGCGCCTGGCATGTCATGGGTGTTCATCAAGCTGCCGGCTTGTCCCTGAAATGGCTGCGGGATAATGTTTGTATTCCGGAAATGGCTGAAGCTGAAAAACTGGGAGTGGATCCCTATGTTGTGATGGGAGCGGAGGCGGAGAAAATTGCTTTAGGGTCTGACCGCCTGATCTATCTACCGTACTTGAATGGTGAAAGGACGCCTCATCTGGATCCAAATTGCCGGGGTGTATTTTTTGGTTTGTCTGGTATGCATCGGCGGCCTCATCTTATTCGTGCAGTCATGGAAGGTGTAAGTTATTCACTGCGTGACAGCATCCGAATTCTGCGCGAGATGAATGTCGAGATTTCTGAGATGATGGCTTGTGGTGGCGGCGGTAAGAGTCCCTTATGGCGACAAATGCTGGCAGATAATTACCACTGCCGTGTTAAAACAGTCGATACACAGGAAGGCCCTGCTTTGGGTGTCGCGATCCTGGCAGGTGTTGGAGCAGGATTGTTCCGTTCAGTCCCTGAGGCTTGCGAAGCTTTAATTCATAGTGACGTGGTGCAGGATCCGATTATGGAAAATTCCAATTACTATGATCGGGCTTATCCCTTGTATCAAAAACTGTATGCAGACTTGAAAGATTCATTTGGTCAATTGACCAGTTTATAGAATTTCTGCAATTCGAAATTTGAAAAAGCCTTTTGAGAAAAAAAGAGAGATTTTGTTGTTGTTGCGTTTCGCGCAACAACAACAAAACTATTATTCCTTTTCAAGATTGGAATTGCTGTGATCGGATTTTTTATTCAAGTCAATTTGATCATTTTCGGTTAAAATAGAACATTAACAATCTGCAATAGAAATCCAATCAAGTTTTTGATAAAAACCGTATGGACTATGGATTCAAATCAAACGCGTTTCTCTTGTTATGCTATAAATTTATGTAAAGATTAAGAAATATAACATGATGATTGGTACTATGCGGAATGCAGAATCATATTAAAATTAATTACTGTCTAATTTATGCCGGATTGTTTTCCGGGATAATAAATTAATTAAGGAGAGGTATAAATGAAAAAGTTAGTTGTTGTTTTGTTAGCGTTAGCAGTCCTTATGTCTTTTGCCCCTGTATTCGCAGAAGGTGAATTAGTTGGTGTAGCAATGCCTACCAACAGTCTCCAGCGCTGGAATCAGGATGGTGACAACATGAAAGCTCAACTGGAAGCCGCTGGTTATAAAGTTGATCTTCAATATGCCAACAATGATGTTGCGATGCAGATTTCCCAACTTGAAAACATGATTACAGAAGGCTGTGATGTGTTGGTTATTGCATCCATCGACGGTGGTGCTTTAGGTGATGTTCTGAAGACCGCTTCCGAAAACGGAATTAAGACAATTGCTTATGATCGTCTGATCACTGGTACCGAATTTATTGATTACTACACCTCCTTTGATAACTACAAAGTAGGTACAATCCAGGGTACCTTTATTAAAGAAGCCCTTGATCTCGATAACGCTGCCGGCCCGTTCAATATTGAATATTTCGGTGGATCACCGGACGACAACAATGCCCACCTGTTCTACCAGGGTGCCGTTGATGTTCTGCAGCCGTATGTTGACGCAGGAAAACTTGTCAATCCTTCCCGCCAGAAAGATTTCGAAACAGTTGCGATTCTTGGCTGGGGTACTGATGATGCCCAGGCTCGTATGGATACCCTGATTAACGGTTGGTATACCAGCGGAACAAAACTGGATATCGTTCTTTCCCCGAATGACTCCTTAGCCCTTGGTATTGCAAATTCACTGACCGCTGCCGGTTTCACAAAAGAAAATTGGCCGATCATCACTGGTCAGGACTGCGATATCCCGAATACCGTCAACATTATCAATGGTTTACAATCCATGTCCGTTTTCAAAGATACCCGCACACTGGCAGAACGCACCGTTACAATGGTTGGTCAGATTCTTTCCGGTGCCGAAGTAGAAGTCAACAATACAGAAGATTATGACAACGGCGTCAAAGTTGTTCCTTCCTTCCTGTGCGATCCAGTATTCGCAAATGTTGATAATTACAAAGAACTCCTGATTGACTCCGGCTATTATGGCGAAGCATCCAATCCGGAAGCTTATGCAAAGATTATGGAAGCCGCTGAAGCTGTGAAATAATCTGGCAATTTTGAATTGGTATGAAGGCAGCGTGGATTTTCCACACTGCCTTCAATTTATACGTGAAATTGATTTTATTTTTTACAAGTTGAAATATTCATTGCAAATCAAACAATCTCAATCACTGGAATCATATATCAATTATCCCTTTGCAATTATCATTTCAGCCTGTTAAATCATAAAAACACCTGAACCCTTTCAGGCAATCCCACAAATTTAAAGGAGAAAAGCTTAATGGAAAAGATTCTTCTGGAAATGCAATCGATCATTAAGGATTTCCCTGGTGTCCGCGCACTCGATAATGTCAATTTTCAGGTTCGGGAAGGCGAAGTTCATGCATTGGTTGGTGAGAATGGTGCCGGAAAATCAACGCTGATGAATATTCTAAGCGGCTGGTATGGCTTTGGAACCTATGAAGGGAAGATCATCTATGATGGGAAGGAATGCGAATTTCACAGTTTGACAGACAGTGAAAAAGTCGGCATTGTTATTATCCATCAGGAATTAGGCTTAATCCCGTATTTGTCCATTGCTGAAAACATGTTTCTCGGGAATGAGACTGCCAGGAAAGTAGGCTTGCTGAAAATTATCGATTGGAACGAATGCCACAATAAAACAATTGAAATGCTCAATCGTGTTGGTTTGGATGAAAATCCCGAAACGTTGATTAAGGATATCGGTGTCGGTAAACAACAGATGGTTGAAATTGCCAAGGCTATGGCAAAAAATGTACGACTTCTCATTTTGGATGAACCGACTGCCTCTCTGAACGATCAGGACAGCGAGCATTTGCTGGAATTGATTCGCGGTTTAAAAGAAAAGGGTGTCACCTGTATCATTATTTCTCACAAATTGAATGAGGTTGAAAAAATTGCTGATGCCATTACGATCATCCGTGATGGGACTACAATCGAAACACTCTACAAAGGGATTGATGAATTTACACAAGCCAGGGTCATCAAAGGGATGGTTGGACGGGAAATGAAAGACCGTTATCCCAAACGCGTTCCGAAAATTGGGGAAGTTTGCTTTGAGGTAATAAACTGGAATGTGGATCATCCGCTTTTTGAAGGGAAGAAAATTATCGAGAACGCCAGTTTCAATATCCGGAAAGGTGAAATTGTTGGTTTTGCCGGATTAATGGGTTCCGGCCGCACTGAACTGGCAATGAGTGTATTTGGTAAAGCTTATGGGAAAAATATTTCCGGAACCATTATTAAAAACGGGCAGGAAATCGTACTGGATAACATTTCGGATGCAATTTCCAAAGGAATCATGTATCTGACTGAGGACAGGAAAGGTTCCGGATTGAATGCAATTGACGATATTCGTCATAATATCACAATTGCGAATCTTCAAACCATCAGCAGCAGACAAGTGATCAATCAGAATGAGGAAATTAAAGTAGCTGAAGAATATCGTGACCGACTGGCAATCCGCTCAACCGGAATCTGGCAGACAGCCGGAACATTGTCCGGAGGTAATCAGCAAAAAGTCATGCTGAGTCGCGGATTGTTCGCCAATCCGGATGTGTTAATACTGGATGAGCCAACAAGAGGCATCGATGTCGGTTCGAAATATGAGATTTACAGTTTTATGAACAAACTCGTTGAAGAGGAAAAAGCGGTAATCTTTATTTCTTCCGAGATGCCGGAATTGCTGGGTATGTGCGATCGGATTTTTGTATTGAATGACGGTCATATCATTGCGGAGCTTACAGGCAGCGAAATTTCACAAGAAAATATTATGGAGAAAATATTAACGGATACCAGAGAGAGGTCAGAACATGGAACAAATTAGTAAATCATTCAAGTCAAATATCCGGCAATATGGAATGATCATCGTCATGGTGGTCCTGGTGATATTCTTTTATGCAACGACCGGTGGAAAATTTGTCAAACCGATGAATGTCTACAACATTATCATGCAGAATGGTTACGTTCTGGTTTTGGCAATTGGTATGCTGCTTCCGATTTTAATCGGTACCATTGACCTCTCCGTTGGTTCTGTTGTGGCGGTTATTGGTTCCATTGCGGGAATCATGATGTATCGCTGGGGACAACCTGTCTGGCTAACTTTGATTGTCTGTCTTCTGTGCGGTTTGATCATTGGTATTTGGCAAGGATTCTGGATTGCGATTGTCAACCTGCCTCCATTTATCGCCACGTTAGGCGGCATGTTGATCTTCCGTGGAATTACACTGGTTTTACTGAAAGGTAAAACCTTGGCTCCATTGCCAAATTCTTACGTCCAAATTTCATCCGGATATATACCCGATTATATATCGAGGATTACCGGGAGAGAAAGTTCACTGAATGTTACAACGATGGTGGTAGCCGTCTTACTTTGCATTCTGGTACTGCTTGGTGAACTGCGTACACGACGGCAAAAATTAAAATATGGCTTTCAGGCTTCCGGAATTGGAACGATTTTGTTTAAAGTGATTCTGATTTCCGCGGCGATATTATTGGTATCCTGGCGGCTCGCTTTGTATAAAGGTATTCCGTTTGTTTTGATCATTGTAGGAGTACTTGCAGTTTTTTATACCTTCATATTGAATAATACAACAATTGGTCGTCACATTTATGCCCTGGGTGGCAATGCCAGAGCTGCTGAACTCTCCGGTATCAAAATACGTAATGTTCGCTATGGTATTTTTATTAACATGGCATTCATGAGTGCTGCTGCAGGTATTGTGTTTTCATCCCGCTTAAACTCGGCCAGTCCCCTGGCAGGCCAGAACTTCGAAATGGATGCCATTGCTTCCTGTTACCTGGGCGGTGCATCCGCATCAGGTGGTATTGGGACCATTATGGGGGCACTGGTAGGCGGTTTAATCATGGGTATCCTGAATAATGGTATGTCATTAATGGGAATTTCTTCGGATGTGCAGCAGGTAGTTAAAGGTCTGGTCGTGATTTTTGCGGTCGCATCCGATATACTCTCAAAAACAAGATCATCGAAATAAAAAGCAAAACGCTTTTACTTTGTATCAAAGAGCTGATATCCATCAGCTCTTTATTTTTGTCGGTTTTAAGAAGACAACAATTTATGTGTTTCCAAATAAATATACATTTTCCACATATTGTTTTGCTCGGGTGCAAGTTCCGCTGAGAAAGTTTTGGACATGATCCCACGTTAAATCATATTTATAGGCTGCTGTGATCAACATGGCGTTGTGGATGCAACCGCTGCCGGAATAGTAATTTGCAATTGTTAATTTCCACATGTCTTCATATAAAACTGTATGCTCACAATCAGATCCGGTAATATTTTGAACAATCTGATTCACTTGTGCTGCACTGGCTCGAAGTACGGCTCCAAGCAGATCAATTTCTTCGTCAGTTCCAATTTTTTGCAAAGCCGAGCCGCGTAATATCTGTTGTTCTGCTGCGGAAATTTCTGAATATTGGATCTCACAAACATCCGGTTTTTGCTGAAAAACAGTCTTGCAAAGTTTTTGATAATAGGACATATTCCAACGCAGTAATAGATCAATGCCATTTTCCGTAATCATTCCCAATCCATACTCGTTTTCAGTTTCAGAATACGGCCAGAATTGCGATTCTTGTGCAATCATACTTTTTATGAGATTCGGGGGGACATGGTTTTCTTTTCCTGATTGAAATAGCAAACGGTTGTATTGGTTCTGCATGAAAAAGACCAACTCAGCGCTGGCTTTCTCACCGCATCCATTTGCTGAACCATCGTTCATGAGTCCATAGTTACTGCAAAAACTGGTATCAACCAGTCCATGTTGAATTATTTTCCCGGCCAAAATGCTCAAATGAAAGGTCGTTGTAAGAAAGTCAGCGGAAAATGGCTTTTCATAAATTTTTAAATTTTTTGTTGAAAGCTGTGGGAAAACTTTCCAAATATCAGAACCAAAAGGCGTTGTTTCCGGATAAGCATCGCTGATTAAATCAAACTGATACATCAGGTTGCTTGTGTTTGGAACGATCGCTGCCCGATATTTAAAACGACTGTGAATTCCCTGTCCTCCATCTGCGGACATCGTCCAAAACTCTACCCATTTTCCCTCGTTGTTTGTGATCGGAAGCTCCATTTCACATTCTATATCGAAGCACTCCCCTTCAAATGTATCGATTTTGACACGGAGGGTATGTTTTGGGAGATTATTCTCGGCTGAATTATTCCGAAAAACAACAATAGGCAGTTGATTGCAAAGGTCAGCAGGTTCACAACCACGGATCATGAACAGGCTGTTTTTTGTCTCATTTGTTTTCTCTTCTTCTGGGATTGATTGCTCTTGTTGGCTGGTCTTTCTGAGAAAAAGTCCACTGCAGACATCTGTCCCGTTTTCATGAAAGAATGGATGGGTGCAAGCTGGTGTGGAATACCATAAATGAACAATTTCGATCCCACATGCTGCTTCAATCTCGTTGGATGATGGAAGATCCTCCCCGAAAACTGTAAAAGTACATGCCACTTCCTGATTTGCCCAGAAGACTAATTGCCAGGTTGTTTCCTGATGATCAGCAGCATGAGCTGTCGTTTGGATTAACAGTGTAATGAAACCGATACTGCAGATGACAATCAGAGAAAAAAGGAGAGGGAAAAATCCCGGATGTCTGTCCATAACACAACCGAAAAAAGTATAATAAAATTGCTAAATAAATTAAAAAGTAATAAAATATGACTTAATTATACAAGATATATAGATGTATAAAAACAAAGTGTTTTTCGTATGATTATTTGGGATTATTACTGTTTTATTTTTAGGAAGCGAGAATTCATCTGTGCTGGATCTTTGGTTTGAAGAAGAAAAGAAAACGAGACGTCCGGTGTTACTCCGGACGTCTCGTTGTGTGTATATAGGTGATTGGATGACAGAAGGCTGTCGATTTCAATCAAAATTTTCGATTGGATCGTGGTTATTTTGCCAGATAACTGAAAGAACCGCTGCCTCCTCCGATCAGGCTTCCGGAAATTCCATCATATAACTGAAAATAAAATGTATGATACCCCAGATCCTCACTGCCATGCGCGGCAATTGAAAATGCCCGTTTCCCGCCTGGAATGATCGGAGCATAGGTCGTATCCACAATTACGTTAGGGGAGTGACCGGTATACGTACCCGATGTTGCCACGTTGCGCATTTCAATTAATGCCGGCCAGACAGTATCCCCGTCATTTTCAAAGACCACATCGATATTAAAGAGAACATTCGGGGTATATTCCGTCTCAAACGTCTTTAATTCACCCTGATCCCCTCCAACCGTGTAAGCATACGAGTTGACAAATTTTGCATGAACACCTTGGTAACTGCCATCCGGGTTGGTTTCTCCGGTTTTTATCGCTGTTTTGGTAGGGACTGTCGTAGGGGATGGCATTGCAGCCGTTGCAACAACCGTAGCGGCTGGAGCAACGATGGAAGGTATTGGGGTATTGGCTGCAGAAGCCGTATTCAACGGATTACTCTGTTGGGATAAAATTCGCGCCTCAACAGTTGCAACGATGGAATCCATCATTCCTTGCGGATTGATGGTCTGAATCACGGAATCAACAATCAGATTTTGTTCATCGATTGACAATTGAGGTTTTGTGGTAGCTGCCAATGCCGCGAATAATGTCAGAGCGGTAAGTATCATACCGATGAAAAAAATGTTCTTCTTCATAAAACTCCACGTAAAAAATTATTGAACAGTCCAGCCACAGTTCCAGTATCCATTGGTTAGAACGTTTCCACTATCATCTGTTAAAGCAAATGTTGAATAATGATAGCCTAATTCGTGACCGGCCATGTTCTGATTAAAGCTGAAGCAGGCTTTCTGCCCGTTCGTTACCGTTTTTCCAAGCAAAACGGACTCGGGAGAGGTGGAACCACCGTCATTTTTGGTTACACGGCAAGAAAAATTCTGATTCCAGGTGCCAGAACCCTGATTCTCATAGCATACTTCCAGATAGAGTTGATCAAATGGGACATAGGCGGATTGCACACCGCCGCCTTTTTGCTGGACATAACAGCTTTTATTGCCAACAGAATAATAAGGCAAGGTTTCTTTGGTGGCTGTCGGAGGAATCGCGGGCAGCGCACTGGTTGCCGTGAACGCAGGTGTGGGAGTATCGGTGGGTAACGGTGTTGCGGATGGATGGAGTATTGCATCCTGAGTTTGGGTCATTGCAAGAATCACGGATGCGGTTTCTTGAGCTGCCTGCATCATCTCTGCTTCACTCATTGTCGGTGTTTTTGTCGGATCATGCGGAATATTTCTGCAGCCAGAGAACAACACTGCAGTAAATATCAACATCAAAAATAATCGGTTCATTCGTTTATTTATATTCATGATGCTTTCTTTCTCCCAAAACCTTCGGGCTGATTGGCGAATAATAGCAATTTTATCACATACAAAAGAAAGAGTTTTTATACAGCGATTCGAAATAAGGGGAGAATTATTTGTTGTTGTGTTGTTTTTGCGCGGAGCGCAAAAACAACACAACAACAGGTTTTCTCTTTTTTCTCAAAAGGTTTTTCCAAATTTCGAATTACTGGTATTTCGAGATATAGGAGGGATCATTTGTCGGTTATTTTTTGTGTGAAGAGTAAATTATAAAGACCAACAATTATTTTCTCTCATTGCATTTTTGGAAGAAATGGGCGTATAACATCACTCCAAATCAGATACCCTTCTGCCATGAGATGCAGACGATCATTCGAAAGATGATCCTTCAGTGCCCCCTGTTCATCCGCCAGGTGTGAGAACAGATCAATAAATTCATATCCATAGGAATGTGTAAGGTCTTCCAGATTTTTATTGAGGTGGATGATGCGTTTGGAAAAACTCTTGTGCCGAGGAAAAATCGACTGAACATAAACTTTCGTCTGTGGCGTTTTCTCGCGGAAAGTCTGAAGAATCATCCGATAATATTTGAGAATAAATTGATCATTATGGGAAAGCCATAAGATCAAATCATTTGTGCCAATTAACAAGAAAACGGTGGATGGTGTTCCCCGGACAACCTGGTCTATACGCTTATACACACCTTTAACTGTATCTGCGCTGATGCCGCGGTTCTTCACCGGATATCCCGGAAAGATTTCTTCCCAGGGGCCGAAATCAGTGATACTGTCTCCTAAAAAGACGATATCTCCGGATTGGATCGGGTATTTCTGAAAATGATCCACTTTTTGATAATAATAAGCGCTGATCAGGTGCTTTTCAATAAACTTGTACAGCAAATAAGCTGCAATGATAAAAATTAAAATATAAAAAAGTATCTGTTGAATCATCGTATTCCCCCGATTGTGCCTAATCCGCTTATCACAATAGTTCCATCTTCCTGGATAAAAATCTCATTGGTGATCAGATCAGAAAAATCTTTTTTCTGATAACGGCTGCTTAATAAAAAAAGTTTCTGATTTCCCGAAGCACAAAAATGGCTGAAATCGGGTTGGACATTGCGTTGATATGGTCCACAGATCAATGCATCTGTGTTTCCCATGCAAGCACAGTATAATGGCACTGCATCAAGCGTCGGTTTCTCGTAACCGCTGAAAATCAGCACCGACAAGGATGTTTTTTGCTTGATCTCTTGAAGCAGATTATTTAGCCCCTCAGCCTGCAGAAAAGGTTCACCTCCGCTGATGGTTAAGCCTTCGACATCCCTGCCAAGCATCTTGATTTCCTGCACCAGATCTTTAACGGATATCCGATAACCTTTATGGATTGGATGGGTTTGCGGATTGCAGCAATCCGGACAATGGCTTTGACAGCCTTGCATCCAGATGACAGCTCTGATTCCCGGTCCGTTGGCACTGCTTCTTTTGAGGAAGTAATTCAGTTTCAGATCCATTTATTTTCGTACGACTTTAACCTTTTCTTTTTGCTGCGTTTTTATTGCAACGGGTTGTTCTAAAAATTCAGGCGTCATTTCCCGGCTGATGATATTTTCTCCTAAAAGGGCTTCTAATTCGGCTGTTGAATCCAGGCAGGTCCGTCCGGGTATACCGCGTACGTGAATCTGGATTTTCCCATCCTTCCCAATCACAATTTCGATCTCTTCCAAATTTGTCATCATGCGAGTGTTCCTCAAAAAAACCAACTTTATTAATTGACGCTTGTTCCCTTCCCTCTTATTTTGATTCTTCAGTTTTTCTTACATCGATTATATCTGTTTTCTGGAATATGCAGTCTGGACAGCGATTCGAAGTATGGAAAAAAATAATTGTTGTTGTGGCGTTTTTGCGCGAAGCGTAAAAAATACCACAACAACATATTTTCTCTCGTTATTCGAAAAGCATGTCCATATTTCGAAAAGCTGGTTATTCTCATTTTCACTCAGTTGAATACTTTGGGCACCAGAGGATCAGGTAAGTCTGACTACCGGAAAACGAGAAAAAACTTCCTCACCGCTTTTCAAATCAGAAGCAGAAATCAGCAGCATTTTGTTGTTGTCGATTTCAAACTTAACTGTAAATCGTGCTTCTCCTTTTATCGCAGGAGGGTTGGCTGGCAGAAATGATGGGGAATGTTCGTTCATCCAATAGAGCAATTTGGATTCATGTTCTTCATTTTCAATCGGGAATAACCGAACTTCGCCTTTTTCATTAAATATGATCTCTAAGTGGCCTGTCGGGAATATCTTTTGATTGCTGATTTCATAAATTGCCAGACCGAGTAAGGACTGATGATCATAGCTTGCTTTAATAGTCATTACGGATATGGGCTCCATAGTCGGATAGCGTGTGTATCGGTTGACAATGGTGTGAAATGTATATTCTTTATTTTCGGGATTCCGGTAGCGAACCGCATATTCATGCTGAATAAAATCAAAAATTTCCAAACCTCCGGCAAAGCAAGCTGCCCCGCGAGCAACAGCTCCCATTGGTTCTCCGAGTACCATTTTCTCTGATCCAAATTGGTCCATCAATGTTTTTTGGATCATTGGAATCTGGCAGCTTCCTCCAACCGGAATAACTTTTTTAATCGATTCAAACGAGTATCCATGATCTGCAGCTTGAATAGCAGCTTCTTTGACGATTCGATGAACTGATTCAAAAAACTGATTCTCCATTAAAATTTGTTCCAGCCTATTCCGTGTCAGTTCATTGGTTATTGTTCTTCCATTTGAAAGTGCAAATGAATAGGTAATCGATTCTTTTGTGGATAATTGTTGTTTGACTTGTTCGCATGTGCTTAAGATAGCGCAACTGTTTTGTATTACTTCAGATTGATGAGGCGACAATCCATTTACCAGGCAAACTTCTTCGTAAATCAACCGATCGATGACAGTTCCACCGATGTTGCACCCCGCTTTTCCTAAAATTCTGCAAAAACGATTACCGGATTTTTCAGATTCCTCTACGATGGTTATGGCTGCCTGCATCGTGCTGCCCCCAAAATCAAAGAGCAGGAATATCTCTCCCGGATGTACTTTTTCTCCGTAACCAGCCGCAGCCGCAGAAGCTTCATCGATGATACGGATTTTCTGTGTTTGGAGCTGATCGGTTAAGGATATCAGCCAATTTTCATAATATTCAAAGGACTCAATGGGGACACTCAGTGTAATTTCATCAGATTGGAAGGAATAAGCCTGTATCGCGGAGCGCTTCAATGCAAACAGAAAATCTTCAGATGCTTTTTGCGCATTAATTTTGAAATCACCCACTTGTATCTGGTATGGACTGCGCAAGCTGATATATCGTTTCATCCATCGGAACGTTTGAGGGGATGAAAGCAATTTTTGTGCGATGATTTGATGGCCAACCAGCATTTTTCCGTTGGATTGATAATGAATCAGCGATGGAATTAAAAATCCGGCAGCATCGCTGAACTCCGGCAGCCCGATTGTTTCTGCCATTTTTGAATGAGCATTCCATAATGCCAGTACAGTGTTTGAGTTTCCAAAATCAATTGCCAGTTTGTTTTCTGTCATTCTTATTATTCTACTGGAAACCTTGTGCCCAGTACTGGGTTCGTGCGATTCGATAATGGTCTGAATTCTGAAATTGCTGTTAATAAAAAAGTAATTCAAAATATAAAAGAATTCTTTGTTTATTCGAAAAGTTAATCCAACTTTTGAATTGCTGGTCAAAAAACAGATTATTTGACATTAAATTTAGAATTACTGTAGAATTGTCTTGGAAAAGAATTCCATAAATTGCGTGTTTTTAAAGAACAATTCCCTGAATGAGAGGATAATCTTATGCTTGAACAAATCATTGCTGCATTTCAAAAAATATATCACTGTGATCCGGATTTTGTGCTTCGATCTCCTGGAAGAATCAATCTGATCGGTGAACATACAGATTACAACGAAGGTTTTGTATTTCCGCTGGCGATTAAATATGCGCAATGGCTGGCCATTCGAGCAAACGGAATGCAGGAAGTGAAATTACATTCTTTGGATTTGGATGCAGAAAGTGTATTTTCACTGACTGATTTTTCGGAAAAAGGTGAAGGCTGGATACGATATCCGCAGGGTATTGCCTTTATGTTGTCCCAGGATAATTATTCATTGACTGGCTGGGATGGATTATTATCGGGAGATTTGCCGATTGGTGCAGGATTATCTTCTTCCGCGGCATTAGAAATGGTTGTCGCCCGGGCATTTTCGTTGCTGGGGGGATATTCCTGGGACCCTAAGAAAATGGCTTTACTGGCTCAAAAAACTGAAAATCAATGGGTGGGTATGAACTGCGGAATCATGGATCAGCTCATCTCCGGATGCGGTGAAGCAGGCAAAGCTGTTTTAATTGACTGCCGCTCACTGGATCTTTCTTCCTACATGCTTCCTGCTGGAACCGTAATCGTGGTTATGGATACAATGGTAAAACATTCGCTGGTTGCTTCTGCATATAATGAGCGACGGGCTCAATGTATGGAAGGTGCGAAATTCTTTGGTCGACAAGTGCTCAGAGATGTTTCAATCGATGAATTTGCTGCGCGTAAAGATCAGCTCCCGGAGTTGGTCATGCGGCGCTGTCAGCACGTTCTCAGTGAAAATTTACGGACACTGGAAGCGGCGAAGTGTATGGAAGAGAATGATCCAGAACGACTGGGGCGTCTGATGAATGAAAGCCATGCCAGTTTGCAAAATGATTTTGAAGTATCCTGTGCAGAATTGGACATTATGGCTTATGAATCACAGAAATTGGATGGTTGCTATGGTGCACGAATGACCGGCGGCGGTTTTGGCGGCTGCGCCATTGCTTTAGTGCAGGCTGATAAAGCGGAATGCTTTCAATCAGATATTTCGGAAATCTACCAGAAGAGAACCGGTATTAAACCGAATATCTTTATTACCGAAGGCGCACAAGGTACATCGGTTGTGTATTCTAAATGACCTGAAAAATATGCTCGGTAGAATCGGTTGAAAATAACAAAATATACTCTTGCTGAATCAAGGATTGAGCAGCTGCCAAACCCGGTCCAACGTTTGAAGCGCGGTTAGATTGCGGACTGTCCAACCAAAATTTTGCAAATCAGTATTGGAAAAATTGCAGAGCGATGTTTGATTCGAAGTTGGATGGACGTCTCCTTCCCTCAATCCATGGTTGGGAAGCGGTTCCATAGCACGCCAGAGATTCATGCATGGAATATCAAATTCAGCAGCCAAACGGGCGATCACGCTATTGAAGCTTTCATCTCCCTCCAGATTGTCGGCTTTGGTTACCAAAATCGGAACGATAAATCGATCCAGTGTTTTCTGAATTAAGGATCGCAGATGAGTCTCGAAAATATCAATCCTCATGTAAGCATCGTTGGTACCGAGTGCGATGAAAGCAATCGAGGGAGTCCATAGTCGGTATTCACAGCTTGTCGCCGATTCATATGGCCAGCAGATATCATCCTCATACCAGTGATAACCGTCTAAATCAAGCGCTGTTGCTCCATTTTTGGCTGCTCTGGATTCGCGTGAAAAAGACCACTGAAATTGCCGGATCGTTTCTTCCAATGAAGCATATGAACCGATGGCGTATCCGTTTTGACCATAATCAAAACAGGATAGAAAAGATGGCATGACGCTGTTGGAATCACCTACTTTGCTGAATGCGGCCGGATTATTGCCATTTTCCAAACCGGTTCGATATAAATCGATGATTTTTTGACTGACTGTTTGTGGTAAAACGGGCCAATTCTTCCAATCTGCCGGGTCAAGTTTTAATTTGGATGCAGTGGGTTCCTGAATCGTGATGGAAGTCGGTTGAATCGTTGGCAGCGCTGTGGCAGCGGAAGAAATATTCGCTTGAACAACAACCTGATCCAGCATTGATTGCAGGCGCGTTTGCTGTGCGGAAATTGTTGAAGTTTCATCAGCATGCACACGCTGAATTTTCCCATCTGCAACAAAGAAAAGCAGGATACCAAAAACTACCATTATGACGAAAACGCTCATAATGAGTATTGAAATACCGAATTTCCTTTTTTTTTGCTGCCTGTTTGAATATTTCATCATGCCATCAACCTTACGACAATTAATGCAACGATAATTCCCCAAAGTACTCCTGCGTATACTTGGCGCGGTGTATGGCCGATCACTTCTTTGAGTAATTCTTCATTGATTTGTTGCCGGTTAAAAACATCACGAATTAATTGATTGATCCGTTGCGCATGTAAACCGGACTGCCATCGTACGTTAGCTGCATCGTAAGTCACGATGATGGATATAACGAGCGCTACAGCAAAGACAGAGGTGTTAAAACCATCAGTGAATCCGATTGCGACTGCGGTCGCAGTTGACATGGCGGAATGGGAACTGGGCATCCCGCCGCTGTCAATTAAAAGGAACCAGTCCCATTCATGTTCCATGAAATAATTCGCAAAGGGTTTCAGCAATTGAGCTGTGAACATAGCAAAAAAACCTGCGATTAATGCAGGATTTTGAAATAATTCAAGAAACATTGCTCTGATCCTGGTTCATTTCATCGATAGTTCGGATTTTAATTTCGGCATCACTGAGGTGTCGATCGCAAATTTTCAACAGGTTTCGTCCTTCTTTAAACAAGGTTAATGCCTGTTCAAGATTGACTGTCTCGTTTTCAAGTTTTTCGACAATTTTCTGAAGTTTCTCAAACGCTTCTTCAAAAGGAATCAAGTCTTCTTCTTTTTCAGTCATTTTTTTACCTTCATTGCTATTGGATTGTTGCATCAACGCTGCCATCAGCCATCAGAATTCGAATACCATCTTGCCGTTTTAATTGAGTTACGGATGTAATCAGTCCTTGCCCTTCTTTTTCAATTAATGCATACCCTCTTTTTAAGATGGATTCTGGATTCACGGCGCTAAGTCGTTGCTCCATTCCTGTTAAACGCAGCCTTTCCTGTTGCAGAAAATGAGCCATCTGCTGCGTCATTCGGATCTGCAGTGAATCGACAGTCTGTTTTTCTTGCTGGATCTGTTGTAATGGTGCACGGAGCTCCAAGCGGTGTGAGAAAATCTGCAGATCTCTTCTGTGTGATTGAATTTTATCTCGAATGTAATTATTTAATTGCAGGCTTAGCGCATCCAGGTATCCGCGAATTTCCTGAATATCCGGCGTTGCTGATACTGCGGCACCCGTTGGTGTCGGTGCTCGCAAGTCAGCCACAAAATCAACCAATGTAAAATCAGTCTCATGTCCGATACCACTGATTACCGGTATGTGGCTTTCTGCAATTCTGCGAACCAGGAACTCATCGTTAAAAGCCCACAAATCCTCAATGGAACCCCCACCTCGTCCGATGATGATGACATCCGGATTTTCTTTTTCCAGTCTCTCAAATGCGTTGAACAATGCTGCCGGGGCTTCTGCCCCCTGAACGGCGGCCGGAGACAGGAGTATCGCTGCGATCGGCCAGCGTTTTCGGATCGTATTCAGCACATCCTGCAGCGCGGCGCCGGTACGGGATGTGATGATGCCAATGGTTTGCGGAATTTCCGGGATTTTCTTTTTTCGGGCTGGTTCAAATAAGCCTTCCTTTTCCAGTTGGTTTTTCAAGCGTAGAAACTCCTCGTACAGCCTTCCAAGTCCGGCAATCCGGATTTCATCCGCATATAATTGATAAATTCCATCCCGTTCATACACACTAATTTTGCCATGTGCTTCTACATCATTTCCGTTTTTCAAAGCTGCATTGGCTGCTGCAGTCAGATTGCTGCGCCAGATGACGCATTTCAAACTGCTTTTTGCATCTTTAAGGGTAAAGTAGGCATGTCCGGAAACGGGAATAGAAAGGTTGGATATCTCCCCGCGAATCCAAATGTCTTCTAGAATCGGATCCTGTTCAAGCAAATTCTTAATTTGCCGGTTGATTTCTGAAACCGATAAGGAAGGTGTTACAAACGAGAGAAGCCCTTGATTCAGCATATTAAAAAGTATAACATTTGCATATCGCAATCACTCAGAAATCTTAATAATTCTTTTTTTTGTCGTTCAGTGATTCAAAATATAGGATGAATGATTCATTGTTCTTTTGTTTTTTCTCTTCAAGTAAAAATAAAAGAACAATGATTTTTCTCTCAATTTTCGACAGGTCGGCCTTAACTTTGAATTCTTTCTGCGTAGTGAGATGATGGCATTCAGTTCTGGTATTTGGCAGCGGCTGCAACGGCGAGTTCATCACATCGATTATTCCAGGAATTTTCCGCGTGTCCTTTAACCCAGATCATTTTTACATCATGGAGTTTCAGGAGCTGGTAAATTTTTTCCCATAAATCCACGTTTTTTACCGGATCTTTCTTGTTCCGCATCCAGTTGTTCTTTTTCCAACGATTCAGATATCCTCCTTCGATCATATCAACGACATATTTGGAATCTGAATATAGCGTTACCTCACATGATTTTTTCAATGCCTGCAATCCTTCGATGACAGCCATCAGTTCCATTCGATTATTGGTTGTCTGAGGTTCTCCACCGGAGATTTCTTTTTTCTTTTCATTAAAGAGGAGAATCACACCATATCCGCCTGGACCAGGATTCCCTTTACATGCCCCATCGGTGTAAATCATGACTTTTGGTTTGGTTTCTGTCATCTGAAAAATATCTCTCTTTTTTATTAAAGGCTTTTCAAAATTTCGAATTTCTGAATTGCTGCTGCATGAATCTTCAATCGCGATTAAAATCTTAGTTGTGATAGACCGTATTGCGAGTAAGAAAAATTGTTTATTGATTTTGTCTTCACAGACTTTGCAGAACTCAGGGAAAAATCTTCCTTTTGTCTCGCAATCCTGTATTTAAAATTGCTGGCTATATTCTATCATCGAACAAGAATTCGAAACCCTGAGAGGATTTTTTTATTAGAAGGACGGTTCAAAATTTCAAATTTCTGCTTTCGAATAAGTTTTTCTCCTCGCATTTTAGAATGCTGATTGTTGCAAGTGTCAATGACTTAGTGAATATAATTTTATGGAAGGTTTTTGATTATTTTTAAATTTTTATAGAAATGGAAAAACTGGTTAAAGAAATCCAGAGAATCATGAGACAAAGAGAGTTGTTGAAAAAAATTATATATAGTATGATCACGCTTTTTGTCGCAGTGAAAAGCAGTATCGCAGTATATGAGCGTTATGCTGAATTTCTCCAAAAAGGCAGTATTGTTGTTTCGTTTTTATTTATTGGACTTGTTACGATTATGATGCTTGGCTTTTTCGGACTGCTCATTTGGCGACCAATGATACTGCAGCCTGTATTTTTGTTGAAATCCAGATTCGCACTCCTTCGCCGTCTCCTTGCGAGTTTGATTTGTTTCCTCCCCATTTATCTTTATATCTTTCATCGCTGGAGCGAACCTTATCATGCACAACCGATACGATTATTTCTTTATGCTTCTGCGATCATTCTTGGTGCATGGGTGCTTTCTCACGAGAATCGAATTACGATGGGGGCATTGGTCTCTGCCAGCCTGTGTTTTAGTACTCTGTTTGCAGTATGCAGCCAATTTCGTGATGTAAACAATTATCCGTTCAGTGTGGGCTGGTCAGAGGGGAACCGGATGTGGGATTATTCAGTTCTGTTCGGAAAACATCTTTACCATTGGCCGCAGGATCAGACGATTCCTGCCTATATTGATATCGGCAGACAGAGTTTGTGGGGTGCAATCTTCTTGCTGCCGCGAGTTACAATTGCGATGATGCGAGGATGGAATGACTTTTTATTCACGCTGCCTTATGCGATTTTAGGATGGATTCTACTTTCGAAGACAGATGGTTTGAATAAAAAGATCCAATTTGCCGCCGGTTTGTGGGCGATGTTATTTCTAATGCAAGGTCCAATATACACACCGCTCGTTATTGCTGCCATTTTGGTTGCTGTTGGCAGAAAATTCTCGGCCATACCTGCCGTTCTATTGACTTTTTTGGCAGGCATTTATGCCGTGATGTCACGATCAACCTGGGTAGTAGCTCCGGCAGCTTTTGCTGTTATGCTCGCTTTTATTGAAAAGCGGCGATCTTATGATCTTAACCCCAGGAAACGCTGGATCCGATCCATTCTGTTGGGTATTGCAGGTTTATTGGGCGCTGTATATTACCTGAAAAAAGATTCTATTCTGGAATTTTTTAAAAAAATTGCTGATGTGGGAATGATGACCGCACAAGGAGCGCAGGATTCCATTGAATCGATTTCAGGGACAACTGTCAGGAATGCACCTGCAATGCTTTCTCCGGAATGGTTTCAGTATTTCCTGACACGCCAGCCGTTGCTGTGGGATCGTCTTTGGCCCAATGAAACCTATCAACCGGGAATTCTGCTTGGTTTACTCACAGCGATTCTGCCTTTGATATTAATCCTGGTTTTCTGGGCGACTCAAGAAAAATGGAATTTAAATTTTTGGCAGCGATTCGTATTAATCCTCGGGCAAGGCGCTTTTCTGGGGGTTGGTATTCTGATATCCGTAAAAATCGGGGGCGGGTCCAATCTTCATAACCTGGATATGTTCTTGATTGGATTATTGATTATCGCTGTGCTGGCCTGGGAATCTGGAATGGGGAACTGGCTGATAGAGAACATGCGTACAGAAAAATGGGTAAGTCTTCTATTGATCCCAGCTATTCTGATTCCCGTCTACCATGAGGCCATGCAAATTGAACCGAAGAAGTATCCAGCTCCTGACACGACAATGGACGCTGTTCAAAAAATTCAGCAATTCGTTGCTGCAAATACAGATGGAGAGATCCTTTTTATGGATCAAAGACAGATGCTGACTTTCGGTTTGGTTCCCCCAATTACCTTAATAGCGGACTATGAAAAAAAATGGATGATGGATGAAGCAATGGCGAATAATGGCCAATTTTTTCAACCGTATATCGAAGATCTGAAAAAACAGCGATTCGATATCATCATCAGTGAACCGCTCTGGATTAAATTCCAGGGTGAAGGCTTGGATTTCAGCGAAGAAAATGATCTGTTTGTCAAGTGGGTTTCCATTCCTACCCTCTGTTATTATGAACCGCAGGAAACTTTCTTGGAGCAGGGAGTTCAAATACTGGTGCCCCGGTCCCAAGTGCTACAGGAAGAGGGGATTGTTTGTCCGTAAACCGGATTATCAATCTCTGGTTTTTGCGTGCTTTCAAAAAGGGGTTTTATCCAACGGTTTTTCTGAAAAGTTATCCTGTTAGCAGATTATGAAACTAATTTTTGTGATAATCGTTAATGGAAAAAGGAGAGGAATTTATGAGAAAGAGGAAAATTATTTTCGGGATACTGCTTTCATTGACAGCTTTCAGTATTCTTGGTTTTACAGCAACAGCCCAGATTGAAATCAAACCGTTTCAGACAGCAACTCCAAATTTGAACGTTTCACCTGCTGAAAATAATCAAATTGTATTGGCAAATCCAACCCAGACACCGTATATCATCTATGTTGTCGTTACAGCAACTCCGGAAAGTCAATCCAACTTTGTTACACAGCTTCCTGTCGAAAAAGCGCCGGAAGGTCAATGCCTTGTTCAACAACCTGATGGATCCATCTGTACCCTGGGTTTGGAAGTAGTATCTGAACCAACGTTTGCCAGCGGAGCAAAGGTAGCAGAAGGAGAAGTTTTTTATAAAGAATGGGAAGTAAGAAACACCGGAACATGTACCTGGACGAAAGATTATCAGTTTGAATTTCAAAAAGGATGGCAAATCGGAAGTACCCGCTTCAATATTCGCAAAGAGACTGCACCCGGGGAAACAGTGAATGTTCAACTTGGAATGACAGCCTTGTTATCGCCGGGTGATCAATACTACAGCACCTATGTATTAAAAAGTCCTACCGGTGTAGAATGTGGAGAAATTACATCCAAATTTACTGTGGTAAGCGGCTATTATACTCCGACAAAAAGGCCTGGACCGCCTAAACCTGGCCGACCCGGACCGGACGATCCTTATTGTTATTGGTTACCGGGCGGAAATTGTTATCCATGGTATCCATGGTATCCGTGGAAACCCTGATGTAAATTAAGTTAAAACTCACTGGCCGATATTGTACGTGGCTGTGAGTTTTTTTATGTGTTTTGACTGAAATTAGAAATATCAACCAGTTTTTCGAATCAATCGGAAAAATTTGAAATCGCTGGTATTCATTAATTCGAAATTTGGAAAAACCTTTTGAGAAAAAAGAGAAAAAATGTTGTTGTGTTGTTTTTGCGCTTTGCGCAAAAACAACACAACAACATAAACTTCTTCGTATATTTCGAATTGCTGCCTGGAATTACGAAGAATTGAACGAAATTTCGAATCGGTTTATTCCTGGTTTATTTGACAGTTTCATAAGGCCAGTCAATAATTCCGCCGAGATCGTAGATATTTTTATAACCGGCATTTTCTAAAGCTGTCGCTGCTTCTGCACTGCGTCTTCCTGATCTGCAATAAACCACAACAGGACTTTCTTTATCCAGTTTCAGCTCATCCACGCCTTTAACAACACCTGACAAAGGAATATTTATGGAATTGGGAATGTGTCCTTCTGCATACTCGTAGGGTTCACGCACATCGACCAGAACAAATGACGAATCCTTGGCGAACAACTCTTTTGCTTCAGCTGCCTTTAATTTCTTTATTCCAGGGACAATTTCGACAGTTGATGTCGATGGTTTCGATATACATGCACCGAGAAGCAGTACAATTATAGCGAAAATAATTATTGTCAGATATTGTTTCATCTTTACGTCCTCAAGATTTCAATTTATATTTCTTTCTTGATTTGGATGGACCGATTTGACAGGAGAGAAGGTTTATTTTTTGAAGTGATGTTTTAATAAAAAGCCCCGAAACAACACTGCAACAAACTTTCTCCTTTTTCAAAAGGCTCTTCCAAATTTCAAGTTACTTTTTTAGATGCAGAAAAATCGAAAAAGTTACAGTAAAATTTAAAATCGGAAATGGATAACTTTTGTAGGACGAAATGTTCTTTGTTTCGATCCTGTCATAACTCATTTGGCATTGATTGATTAATGATGCCATGAAAAGAAAGTGTATTTTTTCAGCCATTCAATATGATTACTTCCAGCCAAAATCCAAAAATTCAACAGATCAGAAAGTTGATCGCGCAAAAAAAAGAACGGGATGAATCCGGTTGTTATGTACTGGAAGGAGTCCGTCTGATCGAAGAGGCGATTAAAAAAAAGGAAAATTGCCGTCTTTTGGTCTATACTGATCCCCTTTCTCCAAGAGCTGAAGCACTTGTACAATCGTTTGTCACACAGGGAGTCGAAACAGAAGAAGTCACTCCGCAACTGATGAAAACAATCTCTGATACTGAAATGCCGCAAGGCGTACTGGCTGTAATGGAGATGACCCGGCCAGTAATACCTGAAAAGCTTGATTTTATTATCATACTCGACAGTATTCGCGATCCGGGAAATCTTGGAACAATGATTCGGACGGCTGCTGCTGCAGCGGTTGATCTTCTGATTCTTGCACCAGGCTGTACAGATCCATATGCACCAAAAGTGCTGCGCTCTGCCATGGGGTCTCATTTTATGATTCCTTTGATTCAGTTGGGTTGGGAAGAAATCGCTTCGCGATTAATACCCTTTCCAGATTTACAAGTGCTTGCTTCGATTATGGATGACGGAAAATCCTGCTGGGATTATGATTTGAGTAAACCTACTGCGCTGATCATCGGATCGGAAGCGAATGGAATTTCCCAGACAGCGCAGGACTTATCTGATGGAAATATCTTCATTCCAATGCCAGGCGATGTCGAATCCTTAAATGCAGCGATGGCTGCCGGAATCTTAATATTTGAAATCGTACGGCAGCGATCCAAAAAATTTGAACAAGGTAGCTAAAATCATGCTTCGATCTCAAATGTGTGCAAGTTCTGAAAGCGAAAATCGAAAATTCAGTAAGACGGATTATCTGGATATTGCTGTTTATGGCGAGCAGCAGCCAGATGGGAATCTGCATCCAATCGTCTTTGAACTATTAAGTAAAGCTCGTGAATTGGCTGATCAAACCAGCGTAAAAGTCGCTTTGGTTGTAATCGGAAATCAAATCAGCAGAAAAGCACGAGATTTTTTTCGGTTCGGTGCAGATCGCATTTTTGTCTATGACGATCCAATATACACAGATCTGAGTATGGATGTTGCACACTCAGTTTTTGATCACTTTATTGATAATTACAAACCTTCGGTTATCCTTTTCGGCGAAACGGATGACAATAACAATATCGCTCATTCGGTTCTTTGTCAAAATGAAGCGGCTTATGCCTGCCGGCAATCGAATTTTTCAATCCGCTCCAATAAAGATTTGGACTTTTCAAGTAGCTCACCGTGCGAAAAACTGATCCAAATTACTGCTTTTCGCCCCCAGATTGTCTCGGTACCGGCGGGATCATTTCGACCGCTGATCCCGGATTTCTCCCATAAAGGAGAATTAGTCTTGTGTGAACAACCTGCGAGCATGAACCATCAGGAAAAAAATGGAAAAAACGAAAAAATTACTTGATGATTGAGGCAATTTCATTTGCGTTACAGGATTCATGGGAACACATATTTCGAATTAATGACGATTCATTAACCTATTTTCTTTCTCTATTTTATAAGATTGTCCATATTTCGAATTGCTGCCAAATGAATTGCGCATAGCGGTTTTTTGCAGGGAGAAAAATGTATGAAAATTCTGATTTGTATCAAACAGGTGCCTGGTACAACGCAAGTGGATATTGATGAAAAAACTGGCGTTCTGAAACGTAGTGCCGTAGCAGCCAAAATGAATCCGTATGATTTGTTTGCTATTGAGACAGCGCTACAAATTCAGGTAAATTATGGCGCTGAAACTACTGCTTTGACGATGGGACCTGTGTACAGCGAGGCTGTTCTCAGGGAAGCATTTTCGATGGGAATTGAGCATGGCGTGCTCTTGACAGATCGTATTTTTGGAGGTGCGGATTGCCTGGCAACTTCCTATGCATTATCCCAGGCAGTCAAATCGCTGGGTATGCCTGATTTACTTATTTGCGGAAAACAGACAACCGATGGAGATACAGCACAGGTTGGAGCAGAATTAGCGGAATTGCTTGATATTCCGCATGCAACCAATGTGTTGGAAATTGTTGATCTGTCTGAAAATTCAATGATTGTAAAAAGTGATTTGGGGAATTTTACGCAAACAATGGAAATCAATTTTCCCTGTTTGATTACCGTCGAAAAAGACATTTACGAACCTCGTTTGCCATCCTATAAGCGGAAAATCAGTACAAAAGATAAACCGATACAAATACTAACCTTTGCGGATATGCCGGATCAGGATAAGAATCATTATGGATTAAGTGGATCCCCGACGCGCGTTGTTCGAATTTTTCCGCCAGTTCATGAAAAAGAAAATGAAGTCCTGCAAGGACTCCCGGATGAAATAGCAGAAATTCTGATGATGAAGTTAACCAGGCTGAAAATGACCTAAAGGAGGATCTATGGCAGGAATCATTATTCATCCTGAAAAAATAATCTCATATACGGATTTGGAAAGTCTCTGCCCGTTTGGAGCCATTGAGGTTTTACCGGATAATACGGTGCAGATCAATTCTGGTTGCCGTCTTTGTAAAGTTTGTGTTCGGAAGGGCCTGGAAGGTGTCTTTGAGTATCGTGAAGAAGTCATTTCAGCAGCCAACAAATCGGAATGGCAGGGAATTACCGTTTATGGTGAAATCGGTCCGGATAAAATAGTTCATCCGGTTGCTTTTGAGCTGCTTGGGAAAGCGCGGGAATTAGCAGATAAAGTCGGTTTTAAGGTCAGCCTGCTTTTAATCGGTAATCATTTGAGTCATAACTTTGATGAATTTTTCCATTATGGTGCAGATGCCATATTTCTTTATGATCATCCCATTCTTGAGGATTTTATTGTGGAACGCTATACCGGAATCCTCGAAGATTATGTTTCAAAACAGAAACCTTCTGTAATTCTGATCGGAGGGACTCTGTTAGGACGATCATTGGCTCCACGTATTGCCGCAAGGCTAAAGACCGGATTAACTGCGGACTGTACGCAGTTGGATATTCAGCCAAATTCTGATCTGGATCAGATTCGCCCTGCTTTTGGCGGAAATATTATGGCGCACATCCGTACTCCTTATCATCGACCGCAGTTTGCGACAGTTCGTTACAAGATTTTTTCTGCGATGGAACCTGATCTCTCTCGATCGGGAAACCTGATTTTGTGTGACCTACCGCAAAACTTGTGGAGTCGAAGCAAACAACTTGAAATTGGGATGAAACCAAAAATAAAAAACATCGAAGATTTGGATGTTCTGGTTGTTGCAGGGAGAGGAATCAAGAAAAAAGAGGATCTCGAATTGCTGCGCCGTTTATCAGACCGGCTGGGAGGAGATCTGGCATGTACGCGCCCGCTGATCGAGGCTGGCTGGATGGACGCAAGGAAACAGATCGGTTTAAGCGGCCGAACTGTGAAGCCTAAATTGTTAATTGCTTGCGGAGTTTCCGGATCGGTTCAATTTGCCGCTGGAATTAAGGCCAGTGAGATGATCGTCTCCATCAATACGGATCCGGATGCTGTTATGAATCAAATTGCCAATATCGCGGTCATTGGCGATCTTTATTCCGTCATTCCAGCACTTCTTGAAAAACTTGGATAAGGAGTTGAAAATGGATTACAAAAAGATAGACCAGGAAGATATCAATTTCTTATGCAATATTTGCGGGAGAGATCAGGTCATCCTCAGAGAAGACATACTTGAGGATTTTTGTCATGATGAAATGCCCGGTCAGTTTTCTGCTCCTGATGTGATGGTTTATGTACAAGACACCACTGCAGTTTCTCAGATTTTAAAGTATGCGAATCAGAAAAAGATTGCCGTGACACCGCGTGGACAAGGCACTGGTTTGGTCGGAGGGGCAATTCCATTGTATGGCGGGATTTTGTTGAATCTTTCCAAAATGAATCGCATTTTGGAATTGGATGAGAATAATTTAACATTGACTGTTGAGCCGGGTGTCCTGATCATGGATATCTATGAATATGTAGAAGCCCGCGGTTTATATTACCCGCCGAATCCCGGAGAAAAAAGTGCCAGTATTGGCGGCAATGTATCCACAAACGCCGGAGGGATGTCTGCTGTGAAATATGGTGTTACGCGTGATTATGTACGCGGGCTTGAAGTCGTCACCGCCGAAGGTGAGGTTTTGATGCTTGGTGGAAAAATCGCAAAAAACAGTTCCGGTTACTCTTTAGTACAGTTGATTACAGGCTCCGAAGGAACTCTGGCGATTGTTACAAAAATCATTCTGCGGCTGATTCCCAAACCAAAATTTCTGCAGAGTCTGCTGGTCCCATTTGATAATCTTCCAACAGCGATCAAGACTGTCCCTGAAATTTTCAAATCGAAAACGATTCCCCGCTCGATTGAGTTTATGACACAGGACATGTTGAACAGCAGTGAACAATATCTTGGGCGCCGATTTCCTGATCACAGCGGGAATACCTATCTGCTGCTGGCATTTGACGGCAACAGTCTGTCTGAGATTGAAAAAGAAAGCGATCAAATCGCTGAATTGTGTATTCTAAATGGGGCGAAAGATGCTTTCCTTATCGATACGAATGAGCGCAATGATGCTGTGTGGAAACCGCGCAGTTCTTATCTCGAGATTATTAAAGCCTCTACCTCAGAAATCGACGAGTGTGATGTGGTTGTGCCAATTGATCGTGTTGCTGAGTTTGTGGAATTCGCCCAAAATTTGGAAACAGAATGCGGCTTGCGGATTCGATCTATGGGTCATGCCGGTGATGGCAATCTGCATATTTATGCGCTGCGTGATCAGCTTGACCAGACCTTATGGAAGGAGCGGATTGATCATCTATTTGACCGTTTATATTCTCATGCTTCAGAAATTGGCGGAAAAGTCTCCGGTGAACACGGCATCGGAAGTGCCAAACTGCCTTATCAGTATCAAATCGAAGGAGAACGAGTAATGCAAATCATGTCCCGCATCAAGCGGGCGTTTGACCCGAATGATATTCTCAATCCTGGAAAAGTAGTTCAATATACCTGTTGATTCGATGGACTGATTTGTTTGAATAGGAGGAAAGTTTTTTCCATATTTCGAATTGCCGTCGAATTACAGAAATTCGAAATTTGAAAAAGCCTTTTGAGAAAAAAGAGAAAACTTGTTGATGTGTTGTTTTTGCGTTTTGCGCAAAAACAGCACATCAACAAATAATTCTCCCCATATTTCGAATCGCTGGTCGAATTACTGCTTTCGTGTCAAGGCAATTTAGAAATGTCCTAATCACAGCAATTTAGAAATGTCCTATTGTGTTGTAAATTGAAAAAGTAAAT
>JAPKMT010000079.1 GCA_026645735.1 Flexilinea sp. | reverse complement strand
GACAGATCAATCAATATTTCGAACAGCAGATGAAAGAAATTACACATCCGATAATGAAAATTGAATTCAATTTTCATAGGAATTGCTGATCAAATACACGTATAATGGAAAAGAAATGCTTTTTGGACAGCAGTTAACTTGCAAAAATCAGGAGAATCAATGTTTCCGGATTTTAAAATCGGTGTAGGAACCTGGGCTTGGGGAGATCATCTTGTCTGGAATTATGGTACAGATTATGACGAAACTTCACTCTTCGATGCTTTTTCGCAATCAATACGAGATGGCGTCCTGTTTTTCAGCACCAGCGAAACTTTTTCCGATGGCAGGGCGGAACAGATGCTGGGAAATTTCATCAGAAAAAGTGCCACACAAACATTTATTTCCACGAAATTCGCACCGTTTTTCTGGCGTATGCGGCGGAAGGATTTCATCAAAGCGCTGAAAGATTCTTTGATACGGCTGCGTGTTCCGGCAATCGATCTGTATCAGATTTTACCTCCCTCCGGACTGATGCAGCTTCCGCTCCTTGCGGAATGTATGTCCGATGCTTTTGAGTCTGGATTGATCCGGTATGCCGGTGTTTCTAATTTTTCTGCGGCACAACTTGAAAAGTTTTACGGACATCTGAATCGTTTTGGCATCCCGCTATCCTGCCTGGAAACAGAATATAATCTTCTTCGGCGTGACATTGAAACCAATGGTGTGCAGGAGATGTGTAACCAGCTTTCGATTCGAATCATCGCACAGAGTCCGCTGGCAATGGGCGCTCTGACGGGTAAATACCTTTCACAAAATGAGTTGACCGGGATTCGCGGAAAGTTTATGGAAAAGTATCTTGGTCAGAATTTGCCAGCGTTAATCCGTCTGATGAATCACATCGGATCGGAACATGCCGGGATGAACAGCGCACAAGTTTCATTAAACTGGTTAATCCAAAAGCATGTGATCCCGATCCCGGGGGCAAAAAACGCGAATCAGGCGATGCAGAACAATCAGGCTGCCGGCTGGTCGCTGACAGAGGACCAGGTATCTCAATTGGATGATCTGTCGGCTGCCATTTTAAAACTGCGCAGCGGCTGATTTATTAATCAAGTCTTATTTAATGGGAGAGATGGAAGATTTATTCACCGAATTCCGATGTGATTTCGGCATCCTGGGAGAGCGGTTCTGCAGCGGTGATTTCAATATCTGCAAAAATTGCGGATTGTTCAATTTGAATGACGTTCCTTTTCATCAGTTCCAGCATCGCCAGGAAGGTGACAACGGCTTCCACCCTTGATCCGCTTCTCAGGAGAGAGGAAAGATTTAGTTTTTCACCGATTTTTATCCTTTGAATCAGAAATCTGATGCGTTGTCCGATTGTGATCCGCGGTACTCCCATCACCGTGCTCAGTTCCGGTAAATCTTGTTTTTTGCTGAATAAATAGCCGGCAATTTCTGCCAGTCTTGACAATTTCAGGTCACTCAAATCCAACGGCGGTTCAATGCCGACATCCGGAGCGTGCAGGCGTTCCCAGGAACGCAAGTCCTGTTCTTCCCGTGCTGCCAGCCAGGCTGCCAGTTGTTTGAATTTGCGATACAGAATCAACTGCTGTGCCAGAGATTCACCGCTGTCTTCATCCAGATATTGCATCTGAACGGATGTATTCGGCAGTAACGCTGAAGATTTGATCTGAATCAGTCGGGCTGCTATGACGATAAAAGCGGATACTTCTGCCGGATTGTCGTCCTCCATCTGTTCAATATAAGCCAAAAACTGATCTGTAACCTGAGCGAGCGAGAGAACAGTAATATCCAATTCAGTTTTCTCAATCAGGTCAAGCAAAACATCCAACGGACCCTGGTATAAATCGGTCTCAATTTGATATTGATCGGAATGGAAAGCGCTGATATTTGCAGGCATGATCTTCTGATTTTAACACACCTGTCCGGCATCCCGGGAAGGATTCAGCGATTCGAAATATGGAAAGAATTAATTGTTGTTCTTTTGTTTTTACGCAATGCGCAAAAATAATACAACAACTATTTTTCTCGATTGATTCGAAAGGCAAGTCAATATTTTAAAATACTGTGGTTAACCGTGATCGGTACACTTCATTATAAGTAGCCTATGTCTGGTCCAGCATGATCGAACAATAATCCTCTTGAAATTCCAGGCTCAACTTCTCTTCAAAAAGCTGTTTAATATGATCATCCATGGAGAAGTAAAAAATCTGCCATCCTGTTTTGGCGAGTTTTGCCAGCAGTTCTACCAATCTTTCACGCCGCTTCCAATCTGAATGCTGAAAAGCATCATCCAGAATCAAAAACTGTGGTTGGCCGGAAAGCAGTCTGGAAGCAAAGCCGATTCTTAATCCAAACAGAACCTGTTCTTTAGCTCCAGTACTCAATTCTTTCAGCTTGAATTTTCCATACGAATCCGAGAGAACCAAATCTCCGTCCTCTTTTTCGATTCGATTGTATCGTCCTGTAGCAGCCAGCAGACTCTGGCCGACCAGATCTGAGCGCAGACTTTTATCAATTTTCTCCCCTTCAATTTGTTTCAACGCATCCAAAACGGTACTGACCTGCATTTGCGCGAGAATACCGGCTGTGACTTCTTTATATTGGTTGACGACCGCTGTCCTTTTTGCGGAGAGTCTTTCGATCAGATCCTCCCACAAGATATTAATGTCTGATTTTGTAATCGCACAGATGGCTTGTTTCAATTGCTGGAGCTGCTGATCGATTGCATTCAATTCTTGTTGTCGTTTTTGCAGAAGTGCCATCAGTTCATGCTGCCTGGCTTTATCATAAACCGGCAGTTCCGGATTCATCTCCCGATCCAGATGATCCGTCCTTTCCTTCTCTTTACAGGCAGGGGAGTCTGACAAGGTGTCCATCAGAAAATCCGGAAAATCAAGATCCAGGTCCATATCGAAATCCAATTTGGATAATTCATCCTCCTTCTGGCGCAGACATGTTTCCAGAGTTTTCCGCTTTTCCTGAAATGAATCCAATGTTGGCTGCCAATTCGCCGGATTCATCGGATGATTTGTATAATTTTTGAGGATATGGAGGATATCCTGACGTGTGTCTTCTGATTCATTGATGGATGCGCGGATGTCATTTTTGATTTGTTGTATCGAATAATAAATCGGCTGCAACTCTTGTTGTTTGCTCAACAGGACAGACAGTCCGATCGCAGTGTCCGAAGAAAAACGTTCCCGGAAGTTCTGTTCGATTTTTTCGATTTCCATTTTATGGATTTCATTGGATTGTTGTTTCCGATAGCTTCTAAGGTAGATAAAACCAAATAACAGGCTTAGCAGGATTGATGCAATTCCAAAATTCGGTTGTTTAATCAAAATCAGTGAAATGGACAAAAGCGCAGACAGAATTGCTGCGATCAGCCAGGCATTGCCAGTCTGATCGTTGGTTTGTTTTTCCAAAAGAATTTGTTTCTGATATTCATCAACAGCTTCTGCCAGCCAGGGATAATGTCGGCTGACTTGCAGATTCTCTGATAATTCCTGTTCCTTTTTCCGCAGGATGGTTTGATTCATCGCATATTTCGTGATCAACCGTTCCGCTTCATCCAATGGCTCTTTCGGAATTCTTTCCAACGCTGATTCGAGTTCATCAATTTTCCGGGATAAAGTCAGAGCCAGATGTTTCTTTGCCTGCTCCTGATCATGGAGCTGTTTTTTTATCCCTTCAATTTCCTGAGCCAGTTCCCATCTTCTGCCGCCGGAAATTTTTAATTGAATCTCTTGCATATATTTATCGATCTGTTGGATGTTTTCGGATAAATCAACATAAGCTTTTACGGATCCTCGCTGAGGCCCCGTGATTTTTCCTTGTACATAAGAAGCTGAACTGTCAGTCGATCGAAGTTTTGCTGAAATTTCGCTCAGCAGCATTTCTCCGGAAAGAAAATTTTTCAAAATTTGATCATCCAATCCTGCCGGATCATGGGGTGACAGATCCAGGTCACCGCCTTTTACTACCAGCAGCTTGCTGAAATCTGCGGGAAGCCCCGGATTGTTCTCTGTCCAATAATTCTCCATCTTCATTTTCGACGCAGGTGAAAACGAAATTTCTTCATCCCTCAACCCGGTTACAATCAATTGTCCGGTCGCCGTAAGGGGTCTTGGATTATTCAAGGCCATATTTTTAAAGAGCGATCGATAAATAAATTCCACCAGAAAAGTCTTTCCCTGCTCGTTATGACCGTAGATGAAATTGATCAGTTGAAATTGATGGCTGAATTCATGGATCGGCCCTAAATTTTTCACGTTGAGTTGCTGAATACGGATCGTCATCGTCTAACCCCTGAAAATGATATGAAATGCTTCCATCAAAATTTGATCCCTGTCTGGTTCATCCGGTGAAGGGTTCAGGTCCAAAATATCAATCCGGCTTTTTACCGACTGGGCAATTTTGATCCGGTTTTCATCGATCGTTACCGAAACCTTGTCAACCATCGGCGATTCATTTTTGAAAAATGAATAGGCGTCGAATTCTTTTAGCAGCAAATTTAACAACTCACTTTTATTTCGTGTGTATCCGCTTGCCTGGACGCGAATTTTCGTTTTACCCCGATCTTTTTCACGGATATTCCATTTCTTTATTGTGTTGTTGACGATCTGCCGTATATAGCCTGCTTCATCATCAACTGGCATCACGAACAAGCTGCATTGCTGATAGAGAATATCTGTTTCGATTTCCCGACTTTCGATGGAATTGGTTTCGGTATCATAAATCAGAAAGCGTCTTAATCCAGTCTCTGTTATGTCGAGCCCGCAGGGAGAGCCCGGATAGAATACGGGCCCATCTGTCGGAATGTGGATGTGTCCCAGGAAGACTCTTGCCGGCTGATATCGCTCCAGATCAGAGCGTGTCAGTGGCATATAGGTTCCGCTTTCAACTGTGTTGAATATCCGCCTTCCTTCAAGCCAGTCACCATGGCTGAGCAAAATCCAATTCATGGGGATCAGCTGATCCTTCCTTTCCGCAATCAGCTCTCCCATCGTTTTCTCGTGTGTGTATGGAATAATTAAAAATGGATAGGCTTCAGTCATGATGGTCGTTTCATCAAAAACGTGGATATTTTTGCCTGCCAGACTTCTGGATGAGAGCATCCGGTCGTGATTGCCAGGGATGATCTGAAAATTCAAATCAGGGTACTTCTTTGCCAGGTTTTCAAAATCCGAATAGCGGTCGAAATCAGCATGAAAGAGATCTCCGATAATCCACAATGTATGAATGTTCTCTTTCAGTGTCTGGCGAATGATGTCCTCCAACGCATGATATCTTTCCGGAGTGTCTTCATAGGAAGTTAGATG
Source organism: Flexilinea sp. (assembly GCA_026645735.1). GTDB lineage: Bacteria > Chloroflexota > Anaerolineae > Anaerolineales > Anaerolineaceae > Flexilinea. The sequence continues at coordinate 2,790 of JAPKMT010000079.1, read as the reverse complement.
AACATCAGCCGTGATGGATATTTTCAAAGCAAGTACCTCTTTCTGTCTGATTTCCGTAATTCGAAATATCGATTTGCAGTTCGAATCAATCGTGAAAAACTTGTTGTTGTGAAGGTTTTGTGCGAAGCGCAAAACCTTCACAACAACAAAAAATCTTCCCCATATTTCGAATTGCTGGTCTGATTTGTGAATCGGACCTCAATAAATTTTAGCCAGAAACGTGAATAAAGACAATCAATGGGCATTAACCCCGGTAATTTGAAAATTGACTCAGCCATTCGAATAAAAAGAGAAATATTTTAAATCGCTGGAAAAATATTACCCTCAACCGTCGATTTGGCGGAATTTGGTATAATTTTACAGATCAATTTTATGAAGGGAGCTTTTATGGCTCAAACAACAACACCATGTCCGCGCTGCCGCCAGCAGATGGTTGCGGATGTTCAACAAGTATTTGACTTATATCAGGATCCTGCAGCGAAAGAACGCTTGCTCAGCGGGCAGGTCAATGTCGCGGTCTGTCCTTCCTGTGGTTATCAGAGTGCAGTCGGTATTCCGGTAGTGTATCATGATCCGGAAAAAGAATTGTTTTTAACGTATTTCCCGTCCGAATTAGGTTTGCCCATCAATGAGCAGGAGCGGATTCTTGGCCCGATGATTACGCAAGTAGTCAATAAGCTGCCGCCTGAGAAAAAGAAAGGCTATTTGCTGCGTCCGCAGTCCATGCTGACGTATGACACATTGATCGAAAAAATTCTGGAAGCGGATGGAATTACTAAAGAGATGATCAAAGATCAGGAGAAGAAGATCGCTCTCCTGCGGAGACTGTTGACCAGTCCGGAAGACAGAATTACAGAGATTATCAAACAGGAAGAATCTTTGATTGATCAATCCTTTTTTGCACTTTTCTCCAATGTGCAGAATAGCGCTGTGCAATCACGGGATGAAAAAGTGTTGCGTGTGTTGAAACCGATTCAGGACGCTTTACTGAATCAGACTGCTTATGGCCGTGAGATAAAAGCCCGTGCCGAAAGCACACAGAAAGCCATCCAGGATATTCAGGATCTGGGAGAGAAATTAAATCGTGATACATTGCTGGATCTTGTTCTCAATGCACCTGACGACTCCTATTTGCAGACGTTAACCGGTCTTGCCCGCAATGGTATGGATTATGAATTCTTTGCAAAACTGAGCGAACGCATACAGGCTGCTGCAGAGGCCGACAATCAGAAATATTCGGAAATTCGCGATAAACTTCTGACTTTAACCAGGCAAATAGATCAGGCGGTTGCTGAACAAATGCAACTCAGAAAAAAAGTATTCGATGAGATTATGAAGGAAGATGACATCGAACAAGGTTTACTAAAATATGCCAGAGCAATTGATGATAATTTTCTGGATATTGTAAAGACAGAACTCCAGAATGCGAGAAAAAATGGTGATTTTATGCGCAGCGGAAAAATTCAGAAGATCCTGGATACCGTTGAAAAAATGACCAAACCCTCTCCGGAAGTCGAGTTATTGGAAAACTTATTGTCGATGACCGATGATGCGCAAGTGGAAGCTGCTTTCAACGAAAGTCGTGCTTTGGTGAATGATGAATTTAAAACCATGCTCGGTTCTTTGGTTCAGGAACTTGATAAAACACAGGAAGCAGATCCTGAAATTATCGCACGCATTCGCTTCATTCAGAAACTGACTGAGTAAATCTGCACTTCCGCAGCGAGCATTCAAAAAAGGAATCTGAAATCAGTTCGCAGCGAATGAATTATTGAACAGATGGTTATGATGCGATTGAAACACACCAATCGCATCATAACCATTTTTTTTATTTCTTATGATCGTCACTGTACACTAATCCAAGTACCGGATCGTCGGTAATTATGGCATCAACACCAAATTTTTGCATCTGCATCATGTCAAAAGATTCATTCACAACCCAGGGACGAATCATCCTGCGGCAAAGATGTTCGTGTTTAATCATTCTTTCCGTGACGTCCGTAATATTGGGGTGCAATGCATCCACATCGATGGAATGATTCAGAATATTTCGGGCGGTCCAGCCTTTTCTGCCTTTTTGTGCGATTAATGCACATTGGACTTCCGACATGATATCTTTTGCGCGCACCAGATTTCGAAAACTGAATGAAGACAATATGATGGATTCCTTCAGATTGAAATCGCCGATCATTTCCATGACAATATCCACCAATCCGTCTGCTTTTTTCGTGTCGTAATTCGCCAGTTCCACATTGATGGTCATTTGATTTCCGAGTTCCTTAAAGACGCTTTCCAATGTCGGGACTGGTTCATTTTCAAAGGAGATTCCTTTTTTAATCCCGGCATCCAGTTTTTTTATTTGATCATAGGACAGGTTCGCAACCTGTCCGGATCCGTTGGTAGTCCGATCAACGCTGCTGTCATGCATGACAATAACGACATTGTCAGCAGTAAGCCGAACATCTAACTCAATACCGGACGCACCAAATTCCAGCGCTTTTCGAAATGCCAGCAATGTATTTTCAGGATAAACGGCTGAATAACCGCGATGTGCAAAAATCTCCATTGGACTTCCTCAATTAATTCGCTTTCTTTATAAAAAATATTTCTGCAGGTTTCAACTGAGAAATGAAAATGCTTATTCCGTAAATTATTGAAGTAATCATACCAAAGAACTTTTAATTAAAATAAAAAAAAATTCAGAAATATTGCGGAAATATATATTACGAAACAGCAATTCGAAATATGGACAAACTTATTGAATAGAGAAAGAACATATGTTGTTGTGTT
>JAPKMT010000078.1 GCA_026645735.1 Flexilinea sp. | reverse complement strand
TCATTAAAACGAATCAATGCTTACAAGTAATTATTCGAATTTATTATCATTCAGCCGTTGATTGATATGGTTGTCGGTAAAAAAAAACCTCCTTATGGGAGGATCGAAAGGTGATTATGATATAATCTTTGTGCCGAAGGTGGGAATTGAACCCACATACCAATGGTACACGATTTTGAGTCGTGCGCGTCTGCCAGTTCCGCCACTTCGGCTTTAAGCTCTATTATTCTAATCATAAAACCCAAAAGGGTCAAGGAGTATTTCATGCGATTAGGTATCTTTGGACTTCCTCAAAGCGGTAAAACAACCCTTTTTAATGCACTTACGCGTGGTACACAGCCAACCGGTACTGTTACAGGAAAAATTGAAATTCATGATGCTGTTGTAGATGTTCCCGATGCCCGTGTGGATGTACTTTCTTCCATGTTCCATCCCAAGAAAACGATTTATGCAAAAGTAAATTACGCTGATATCGCCGGCTTAGATGGAAGCGCAGGGAAATCTGGAATCTCAGGCGAGCTGTTAAATAAACTTGCCCAAATGGATGGTTTTATTCATGTAGTGCGTTGTTTTCAGAACGACCAGGTCATCCATCCGTCTGGAAGCATCAATCCAAAACAGGATATCGAAACAATGGATAGTGAATTTATCATCAATGACCTGATTGCTGTAGAAAAAAGATTGGAACGTCTGACAGAAGAAAAAAAGAAAGGCGGTGGACGAGATAAAGCGCTTATCGATCGCGATATTGACCTTTTTAATCGAATGCATGAATGCCTGGTTGCAGAGAAGCCGCTTCGGGATATTGAATTAAGTACAGAGGAAGAAAAAACGATCTCGGGTTTTGGACTACTCTCCAGAAAGCCTATATTAATTCTTCTGAACCTGGATGAAACACAGAATCCGCCTCTGATTGAATATTCGCATCAACACAGCAAGGTTGATTCCATCCGCGCCAAAATTGAGATGGAACTGGCTCAGCTTCCTGCTGATGATGTGACCATGTTTATGGAGGAATACCAAATTACTGAGTTAGGCTTGAATCGGGTGATTCGCCTTTCCTATGATTTACTAGGATTGGAATCATTTTTCACAGCCGGTGCTGATGAATGTAGAGCCTGGACTCTTCAAAAAAATTCGACCGCTCCAGAAGCCGCCGGTGTAATTCATACAGATCTTCAAAAAGGATTTATTCGGGCTGAAGTCGTCGCATATGAGGATTTAATTGAGCTCGGCGGCTTGAATGAAGCAAAAGCAAAGGGGAAATTACGACTGGAAGGAAAAGAATACATCGTAAAAGATGGAGATATTCTCAACATTCGCTTTAACGTTTCGAAATAAAAAAAACCAATCGCATTAAAAAAGATGTGATTGTTTTTTTTAAGTCATTTTTTTGCCGGGGAAAGGAAAAAATTGGAGCGGCAGATCTTAATGATCAAACAATCTTTGCCGAATCATCCAGTCTTGGTTTCCTTTTTCTCCAAATTGCAATTGCGATCATAACTATCAAGCATAAGACGGAAATAAATACTCCTGTATTGAATCCGGGCGGAATATATTGCAGATCAACAGTGTGGCTGCCGGATGAAATTTCCACTGCCATTAATGAATCGAAAATTCGAATTGTTTCTGCCACTTTTCCATCAATGCTGACAGACCAGCCGGCATCATATGGAATGGAAAAAAACAAATAAAGGTCATCTGAGCTTACGACTACATTACCGAAAAGATGAGAATTGTTGTCTGCATTAAGGTTTACCGCATTTTTTTGTTTTGTTTGAGAGAAATCCAGCAGTAAATTCCAATCTTCATAATAAAAATGTGCTTGATTCAACACCAGATTTGGCTGAAGCATTTTCAATTTCACATTGATAGTTGTGCCAGTTTGGAATTTTCCCAAAGGGAGAATCCCATATCGATCCACACTCAAATATTTTCCGATGAAAACATTATCGACATAAATTTCAGCCGTATCATCATTCGTACGATCAGGACTTTCCACATAAAGATACAGCGGATTGGGATTGTCAACTTCAATCTTCCAGGAAATCACACTTTCCCTGTTTTCATCAATCTTAGAATAATTCATTCCATTTTCGATGTTCTCAGTTTCGATATTCTGGTATGAAATATCCGGATGTTTTGCAGAAACCATAATTTGTGTATCAGGTTTTCCTCCTAAGCTATGATAAAGCTGATTTTGAAGCTCAAAAAGATTTTTTGTATAAACATCCGCCCCCAAGACAACGGATTCTCCAACGAGAAAACATATCGGAAACGCTGCCGGATTTTTAAACACATTAATTCCATCCTGAGAAAACAGCTTTGGATATGGTCTGGCTGGTAATTCACCGTCAGAAAGAAGATAACGAATTCCAAGAAAAGAATCTACAAAAGCAGTGGATCCGCTGCCATATCGCGTCCAATAATAAGTCTGGTTGACGCCCAACTTCGATAGAAAACTTAACGTATCCGTTTTTGTCGTTGAAGAATAATGAGTTAATCCATAATAATGGAACTGCATAGCATCATTTAGATCGCGTTGAAAATCTTTATCAATTCGATAAAAACTGTTGTCCATAAGGTTGATTCGGCTCAGAAGAGAGTCAACTTTGGTGATAAATTCAGAATAATAGCCGACATTCGATATTTTAGAATCATCTGTTTGCCCGTCTGCAGCGTTAGCTGTCTGGAAATTGATCCCCAAAAGGGAAAAAATCAGGAAAAATGGGAAAATGATGTTCAACAGTTTTTTCATGGAATCAATCAGCAGCAATATCAGGATTTAAAACAAGGATTAATCATTAGATCGCGGTGGAATCCCCATTCAAAGTCACGTCCTTACGAAAAAATGAACGCACAACAAGAAGTACAACGGAAGCAGCGAATATACAACTTCCGGATATAAAGCCAGCCGGAATATAATACATCTCAATCCGATGCTCTCCCAAAGGTACCTTGACGCCCGTCAAATCATAGACCATGCGAATTGCCTGAACGGGTTCCCCATCAACCGATATTTTCCAGCCCTGATCAAATGGGATCGAAAAAAATGCATACTGATCTTCGGATTCGGCAATAAATGATCCTGTGAGATGAGAACTGGATTTTTTTTGCAAATTTACCGGATTTCTGCTCAGAAAATCAGAATATTGTTTGAGTAAATCGATATCTTCATAATAGAAATATGGAGGAATTGCATAATTCTCGGAAATCGAATTATCAAATTCCATCACAATGATATCGCCTGGTTTAAATCTTCCCAACGGGACAATTCCATACCGGTTCGCAGCAAATCGATCCATCAGCGAAACCTGGTTCACTGATGCAGATACAGGTCTCTCTTTGGGAGAAAAAAAATTAGTATACAAGGCATCCGATCGATCGATATAAATTTTCCAAATTTCGTTTCGGGTTCCTGCATCAACAAATCGATCTACTTTGGCAGGGGTATAGATATCTCCCAGAGAACTTCCTTTCAGGCTTGAAAAAATCTGATTCTGGAGCACGAAAAGATCATCCGTATAACCAGCCAGCGAAAAAGCCTCTTTGGAAACAATGAAACCAAGCGGTAAGGCGTAAGGATTCTGAAAAAAATGAATCCCATTTTTCGTTTTAATTTCCGGATAAGGTTTCAAAAAATCATCTGTTTTTGACAGTATATATTTGATTCCGAGCAGACTATCCACAGCCGTTGTCGATCCTTCGCCGTATTCTGTGTAATAGTAGATTTGATTGACTCCCATCTTTGCAAGAAAACTCAATTCATCCTGCCTCGTTGTAGAAGAATAATGAGAAAAACCAGAATAATTTGTTCGTAAAGCATCATTCGCCGTTCGATGGAACATTTTTTCCATTCGGAAAAAACTGCTATCATTATCCTTGATGCCTTGTGTAGTTTCATCCGATGGATAGGTTGACTCGAAATATTGATCCAATGTAATTGCTTCACCGATATTCAGCTTTAGAATTGAATAAGCGTTCGTGAGCAGATTGGCACATACCAAAAACAAAAGCAGCACCGGGAAGAAAACGTTCGAGGATTTAACCTGGGCTTTCTTTTCTTCATTTTGTCGCCAAAGATACAGAATCAACAGACACAAACCGGAGATTAGAATTTCAAAATAGATTTTTGCAGATGACAAATAGGAATAACCAATTTTCGCCAGGAAAATGGATACACCAAGAATGATCAGCATGCAAATTTGCAGCATACGCGGTGTCAGACCATCTCTCTTCAGAAAACATTGCCAGGATATACTGATGAGCAGGAAGCTGAAGATAAATGCATTGCGGAATGGCCACCAATTTGGTTCACTGAATCCATGCCAGATCATATTCAAAGATTGATTCTGGAAACTGATGAAAAACACAGCAAGTAATCCCAAAGTCAGCCATTTTTCCTTGCTTTGAATTTTCCTATTTAAAAAATATAGTATCACCAACACCGAAACCAGGGCGCCAGCATAAATGCCCGGCAATCCAAATTTATATTCGTTAAGATTGTAGGCACCGCTGAAATTCTTGGAAATCAGGTCTATCAAATGAAAACTTTCCGACGAATTCAAGCGTGACGGATCAATATACTTGGGGCTGTCCGAAAGCTGCAAAAAGACGGGGATCAGAACAACTGCAGCCAATCCGGCTGATAACAGCGACCCAAAAAAGAATGAAATCCATTGCTTTTTTGTGTTCACGAGGGAATGAAAACCATTCCGCATCAAAACTCTGTACAGGAAATACAAGACGCAGAAGATACAAATCATGAATCCCATATAGAAATTGATCATAAGTATCGCGCCCAATGACAAAACATAGCCGGCAATCGATTTCCCTGTAACGATCTTTTCAATGCCCAAAGCCACCAGCGGAAGGAAAATGACGCCATCGATAAAAAAGTAGTTTTCAGCATTGACCATGCAATAGGTCATCATGGCATATGCAGTTGAAAAAATCACCGATGAAAAACCTGCTTTCCCAACATATCGTAAGAAAAGGTTCGAAGTCAGTCCGCATAAAGCGATCCGAAGAATAATCAGAAATGAGACTGCTTTGGGTAAATCCTGCAGTGGCAACAGACAGACGAGATAGTTTATCGGATTATTCAGATAATATGCCGCCAGGCTGTACATTTCACCGCCCAGATTCTTGCTGAACGAGTAAAACAGATTATTCCCGGATGTGATTACAGATCGTAAATATGCCAAAAAATCCACATATTGTCCGTTCATATCAACTCGCAGAAACGTTTTATTTCCAAACGGGTAAATCCGGAGCATTGCGCACATGATCAACATCAGCAACAACGGCAACAAAAATGACATTACCGTAATGAACCAGCTTTGTTGATACCATTTTTTCCGTTCTGAGATTTCTGTATAATAGGGAAGAATTTTTTCAATTGGTCTTTTCAACAGTCTGACCAGCAAATTCAGAGCCAAAGCGATGATTCCGCCATAGGACAGCCCAAACAATACTTTTCCGATTGCTTTTCCTATCAATGAGTTCCTGAAACCGGTCGTCGGCAGCGGATCGATATCCACTCCATTCAGTGTATAGAATTGAACCTTACCATTATAGGACTCTGAGACCAGCGCCCGGCCGTTTTTTGATCGGATACATAGAACCGGCAAATGAAAATGCAATCCGCGGTTCTTGAATTGAAGAATCGCTCCTTTTTCTGTTGTGGCCAAATAGCCTTCTTCAGTAATTTGCCAGGTACCGATCTGATTCAATTGGCTGAAACTGATATCCTGGTAGTGTCCGTAATCCATGATTTCAGCATCGCTTCTTATTGGAAAATCCGCCCAATATGCCCATCCCAATCCCACCTCAGCTCCGTCATCCATTTCGATGACTGTGAGCTGATAATCTCGAATGATCTCCACAGAACGATTCTTACTGATTGGTTTTACCGTGACAATTCCGACTCCAATTATCAGGGATAACAACAGCAGTAATCTTTTATCGGTATTTTTCTTTAATAACGAGACCGATAATAATAAACTGATCAGGAGTGTAATGAAAAACAGAATGCCTATTCGAAATATCTCTGATCGCCCCAGTATTTCATCCTGATATATGTATCGATGTGCCAATAAGAAACTTACCGATGCGGCCATCCAAATACTGAATATACAATCCTCAATCTGGATCGTTTTTCTTTTCCATATTTCTTCGATTTTCTCTTTTATCATCCGGTTCTTTTTTTCTCCCCAATATCCTTTATATTGATAAAAAACAGAAATATAACAAAAAATATTACTGAGAGAATCGATACAATCATGCCAAAATAAAATCCTTGTGGCAAATATCGCATATCGATTTGATGTTCACCTTTTGAGATTTTAATCCCCATTAGATTGTAGAGATAGTTTATCTTCTGGGCAGGTTTTCCATCAACAGAAATTTTCCAAGCATCGTCATACGGGATTGAAAACAACAGATATTGATTGTCATTCGTACTATTATATGAACCCAAAATATGAGAACTGGATATCATCTCTAAATTCACATCATCATTTTTTAATAATTGAATTAATTTCTCAATCGATTCGTAATTTTCAAAGTAAATTTGAGGTGAGAGCAACTGTTTTTGTACATCTGATGACCTGAATTTTATTATCAGTTTATCTCCCGGAGCAAATTTTCCTAATAAGATAACACCATTGAGATTTTCTGAAATAAGATTCATCAAGGATGTTTGATTGACCATAATAGATTCTGGTTTTTCAGCGAAAAAATTCGCATAAAGCAAATTGCCTCTATCAATGTCTATAGTCCATGTTATCGTTTGATCAAAACTATTATTATTGTCGATAATAACTTTTGCCGGTGTGTATATGTCTTCAATTTGATTATTTGAGAGCACATGCTCGATTTGATTTTGGAAATCAAATGTATTATCCGAACTATTAATTGTACCAAGCATATTATTCGGGACAATAAATCCAAACGACAATGCTAATGGATTCCTGAAAACATAGATCTCTTCTTCGGTAAATAACGTTTCATAGGGTTTTACTATACGGTCATCTTTGGCTAATATATATTTAATCCCTAACAAGCTATCAACAAAAACTGTAGAACCTTTTCCATACTGTGTAAAGTAAAAAACCTGATTTATTCCTAATTTAAAAAGGAAATTAAGATCAATTTGCCTGGTAATTGAAGAATAATGTGATACTCCATAATAATTATTACGAAGCGCATCATTCTTCGATCGTAAATATAATTTCTCTGTTCGAAACAAACTTTTATCCAAATTCTTAATTTTTGTTATCGCTTTATCTGTTGAAACAGTCTGATAATTGAACTCATCTACAGTTAATGCCTCACTAATATTTTCACTGAGAATTATTTTTGCATTGATTGTCATATTCAGACAAACAGAGGATAAAAGCATTAAATTAAGTAGAAACACACTTTTCTGATTCATCACTGAACCATTTTTGACATCAGAACTTTTTAGTAGAAAAAGAATCATAAATATAAGAAAACCAAAAACATTTTCCCAAAATATTTCTTTTTGTGATAAATAATCATAATCAAAATTTCCGACGAATAAATTAATACAAATAAAGATGATAAAACCTATCCATACTTCATTGATAGTGATCGATTGAATCGATAAAAAACTTTTCCATGAAATTGCAATCAGGATAAAACTAAAAATAAATGAATTCCGAAAAGGCCACCAATTAGGTTCACTGAATCCATGCCAGATCAGATTTAAGAATTGAAATTGGAAACTTATAAGGAAGAAACAAATCAACCCAAAAGATAACCATTTTTCCTTTAGCTGAATTTTTTTATTGATAAAGAACAAAATGACAAATATGGTAATTATGACACCCGCATAGATACTTGGTAATCCATATTTATATTCATCGAGATCGTATGCACCGATAAAATTTTTGGAAAATAAATCGATAATATTGAATTTAATTGAATCAGAAATTCTCGAAACATCAACATATTTTCTACTGTTTTCAATCTGAAAATAAACAGGTATTAGAACCACTGCTGCTAATCCTGCTGATAGCAGTGAGCCCATAATAAACGAATATATTTGTTTTTTTGCATTTTTCAAAGTATGAATATCAAATCGGATAAGCATTCTGTAGGAAAAAAATAAAACGGAAAAAATACTGATCATGAATCCCATATAGAAATTGATTATCAATATTGCGGCCAATGTTACAACATATAAAACTATCGAATTTTTTTCAATAATCCTCGCGATCCCCAATGCAACCAGTGGAAGAAAGATTACACCATCAATAAAAAAAACATTTTCCGCATTTACCATGCAATATGCCATCATGGCATATGACGTTGAAAATATTGCCGTTGAAAAGTCAGCTTTTCCAGTATTTCGAAAGAACAGGTTCGATGTCAGTCCACAAAGGCCTATCCGAAGAACTATTAATAATGTGATCGCTTTGGGTAAATCCTGTAATGGAAACAAGTAGATGAGATAGTTGATTGGATTATTCAGATAATATGCCGCCAAACTGGACATCTCTCCGCCTAAGTTCTTGCTGAAAGAGTAAAACAGATTATTCCCGTTGGCAGCCATGGTTCGCAGATATGCCAAATAATCCGCATATTGATCTCTCATATCCATTCTTAAAAAGGTTTTATTTCCAAACGGATAAATTTCTATCAAAACGCATAAAAGTATCATCAAGAAAACCGGTAACAAAAATGACATTACCGTAATGAACCAGCTTTGTTGATACCATTTTTTCCGTTCTGAGATTTCTGTATAATAGGG
>JAPKMT010000077.1 GCA_026645735.1 Flexilinea sp. | reverse complement strand
CAGACAGTTTATTGAGTAGATAACGATCGAGAAATCAATAGAAACAGCGATTCAAAATATGAAAAAGAAATTGTTCTTATGGTTTTGCGCTCTGCGAAAAAACAACACAACATCAAATAATCCCTCTCATAATTCGAATCGCTGGGGAACATTGTTTTTCTTTTTTATGCTATCATAACCATATAGGAGAGAAAAATATGAAAAGAATGTATATCTCTGTATTGCTGGCTGTCGCTATTGTGATGACCATTGTATCGCTTGCTGCCGGATTTTCCTCAGAGAATTCGACAGCACTCTGGGATGCAGATCAAACAAGAGACAAAATCGTTGTCATCAGCGATATTCATCTCGGTATTGATAACACATTCTCGGAAAGTGCACAGAACCTTCCATTACTGATCGAATTTCTGCAGCGACTTCAAAAAACGCAAGATGTTCGTGAATTGGTCATCGCAGGCGATTTTCTGGATGAATGGTATTTGCCGGTCTACTATCCCAGTTATACGGATTCGGATCAGTTTTACCGGGATGTTATCGCCAACAATCAAGACGTGATCGATGAACTGAACAATCTGATCGCCAGTGGAATTAAAGTAGTATACGTCGTCGGAAATCATGACATGTTGCTGGCTGACAGGATATTACAGGAAGCAATACCTGAACTTATTCAGGCCAGAGATATAAAAGGTCTCGGCGTTTATTACGCGGGTGATCGAAAAGAGATCGCTATCGAACACGGTCATCGGTATGATGTTTTTTCTGCTCCTGACACATTTACAAATGCAGAATTGGCCGGGAATGAAAATACAATCCTGCCGGCAGGTTATTTTTACGCACGCTACGCCGCTACATGGGTCATCGAAGGCCGTCCGAAGGTTGAAAAAGATCTTCCGGTCATCTCAGAAGTACCGGATCCAAATGATAAGGATCAATTTGATGCCTATCTCTATTACAAGGTTCTCAGCACGATATCCGCACGGATGACACCTTCAGAAAATCAGGATGAAAAAATATTTGATATGCACTTTGCCGGATTTGATGATGCTTATACCTATCTGGATTTCTATCCGGTTTTGCAGGCAGATGGAACCATTTCAGCGCCCGTATTATTCCGCAATATTCAGCGCACCTGGGCTGAACGGCAGGTAGCCAATGGCGTTAAAATTTCCAATGAGTTCAGAGAAGCAGTAGTTGGAGCCGAAGATTGGAAATACTTTTTCTCTCAGGCAAAGCGACAGTATCTCGAAAATCCGGAAGAAAATGTTGATATTGTTGTGTTTGGTCATACCCACGTTCCAAGTTATCAGGTTATTGAAGGTGGAAAAACCTATCTGAATTCAGGTACCTGGATCGACCATAACACAAGTTATCCCGATGCAACACGCACATTCGCTGTCATCACGGCCGGTGAAAAGGACACATCAGCCATTTGTACGTATAACACAGACGGTTCTGTCAGCGATATCACTGCGAGTGTCAGTAAAGAAATGGACTGATAGCGCTTTTCCTTACTTTTTTTTGAGGAATATTTGACGTGGTCTCAATTTTACCAATTCTTCGGACGTGTCAGGATAAGGAAAAATTATGAAAATGAGCTTAAGTTAACTCAAAAAGCGCTGATCATTTGAACGGGATTTGAAAATGTGCCTTCCATCAATGAACAGTCACAAACCGCAGATGATTGAAACATCTGCGGTTTGTATAAATCGGAATGGAATGGATGAAGCCCGTCATAGCGAGGAGGGTTCTGCCAGACGAAGCAATCTTTTTCGTATGGCAATCTTTAGACAATTGGGGTGGGTAGAATCCAGGATACTAATTTGAGAAAAACAGGTGCAATTCGAAATTTGGATATGGTTTCGAACATAGAAAAGAATGGACAAATGTAGAATTGAGCAATATCCATTTTTTTATAAATTTGCGATGTGAATATGTGTTCGAGCACTATTACGAATGTTATTGTTTTTTGTGCAAATATTCATAAGATTTTGTGTACGAGCACATATTGACAAACCAGACATTACAAGCTATGATGAGAAAAAAGGTAAGCAAAGATAACCATGGCAACAATCAAACAAATAGCCAATCTCGCCGGCGTATCACGTGGTACGGTTGACCGGGTTTTGAACAACCGTGGTTTGGTCAATCCTGAGACGGAAGCGAAGATTCGGGAAATTGCTGCTTTATTACAATACACTCCCAATAAAATCGGAAAAACGCTTTCCATCATCAAAAAAAACATCAAATTCGGCTTTTTGATTTTCAGCAGTACCACCAGTAATCCCTATTTTGAAGATGTGGTCACAGGAATCGATGCCAAATCAAAAGAACTGGAAGAATTTGGCGTTACGGTTGAAAAACGCTTTTCAGATTTTGACAATGTCGAACCCCAGTTAGATTCCATTGATGAACTTGTTGCGCTGGGGATAAACGGTTTAGCATTAACCCCTGTCAACAATCCAAGGATCTCAGAAAAACTGTTATCGCTGCACCATATGGGAATTCCCGTCGTTGCGGTAAATAGTGATATAGATCATTCAGGACGCATCGCATATGTCGGCAGCAATCATACGCAAAGCGGCGAAACTGCCGGTGGATTAATGCGATTAATGAAAAATGGCAGAGGGAAAATCGGTGTTGTCCTTGGATCAAAAGATATTCGCGGACATTTTGAACGAATTCAGGGATTTGCAGATAATCTTGAAAAATATACTCCGGATATGCGGGTCATCGAAGTAAAAGAAAATCACGATGACGATATCGAAAGTTATTATGTCACAAAAGAAATGCTGGCTCATCATCCCGAAATAGATGGTCTCTATATTGCTTCCGCCGGTGTCTATGGAGCCTGCCGTGCAGTAATACAGTTGGGATTTGAAAAAAAACTGACGATCATCAGCTCCGATTCTGTTCCAATGACGGTCAAACTCATTCGCGATGGCGTTATTGACGCATCTATTTGTCAGCAGCCTTTTACACAAGGTTCAAAACCGCTCCAAATATTGTTCGATTATATGATTACTAAGGAAAAACCGGAAATGGATATCTTTTTTACGGATATCGAAATCAAGATTCGCGAAAATTTATAAAATCAGAAACTTTCCCGATCAAATCGCTGGAACGCAATCGGTAATACGAGTCTCATATTTTACGATGGTATCTTGCGTCAAATTCCCATCTCTTTTCAGTATCCCGTTGATTTTTCCTTCATGCATCACAATCGCACGATCCGCCATAGACAGCACTTCTGCCATCTCTGATGAGACGCAAATCACAGAAACACCCTCATGCGCCAGTCGATCAATAATTTTATAGATATCTTGTTTTGTCCCGACATCAATGCCATTGGTTGGTTCATCCAAAATCAGAATTCTGGGCGAACACATCAAACAACGCCCCAAAACAGCTTTTTGTTGGTTGCCACCGGACAAATTTCTGATTAATTGTTGAACGGAAGGGGTTTTAATGCGTAATGCATCAACCTGTTTTTTGATTTCTACACGCAATTGCTTGATATTCAAAACGCCGGCTTTGGAAAATTTCTTCAGGGCGCTGATTTGAATGTTATCAGCTACAGGAAGGTTGGAAAAAATTCCCTGAATTTTTCGTCCTTCAGGAACCAATGACATTCCGAGTTCCATCATATCCTTTGTCCCATGAGCCTTGATTTCTTTCCCTTCATAGAAAATCTTTCCGGAAGACATCTTTCTTCCTCCGAAGATCGTCTCAATCAATTCACTGCGTCCAGCACCAACCAATCCGGTGATGAACAACACTTCGGATGGATAAAGCTCAAAACTGGCGTTTTTTATTAAATCTCCATAACAAAGATTTTCAACTTTTAAAATCGGTTCTGCTTCATAATTAGCACAACAGGTATGAACCTGACTGTCAGAATATTCACGCCCAACCATGAGCGATAAGACTTCGTTGACTTCAATATCTTGCCGCAATGCGGAAGCAACGGAGCTGCCATCCCTTAAGACGGTGATTCGATCCGATATACCAAAAACCTCTTCCATCCGATGAGAAATAAAGAGGATAGAAACGCCATGAGACCTAAGATCTTTCATAATATCAAGCAGTACTTCCGTTTCAACAGCCGTCAAACAGGAAGTAGGCTCATCCATTATCAACAACTTCGCTTGTAAGGTCAAAGCCTTGGCAATCTCAACCATCTGCTGTTGCGAAATACTTAATTCATTCACCATCTTCGTCGCAAAAGAGGCATCCAATCGTACACGCTTAAGCTGTTCGATCGCATTGTTTTTTAATTGTTTATAGTCAATCATCCCGGAACGTGTTTTGGGCAGATTCCCCATGTAAATATTTTCCATCACACTCAAATGCTGCGCCAACGACAATTCCTGATGGATCATGACAATTCCAATATCGCGAGGTTCTTTTACGTTTCGAAAATGGGCCAGCTTCCCATTCCAAAAAACTTCCCCTGAGGTCTGACGATAGACTCCCGATAAAATATTCATCAATGTCGATTTTCCAGCGCCATTTTCACCAACAATGGCATGAATTTCCCCTGGATAGACTTCGAAATTAACATTGCTGAGCGCATGGACTCCGGAAAAATTTTTGGATAAGTTACTAACTTTGATTAACAAATCAGCCATTTGTCCTCTAAGGTATCCGAGGACGGTTTGAGAGATACCGTCCTCAGATCAAGTTCCGGTTGTCGATCGCCGGATGAATCACAAACAATCTGAAAAAGTGTCTGTTGTTTTTTATTTACAGAATCAATCAGCGATTCTTTACCAGGTTTTATTCTGCTTCGCCGTAATATTCAACAACATTCTCAGGATTTACGACAACATTCGGTGTCGCTACATGTTCATCATAGGTAGTCCCATTCACAACATTGTTGTAAAGCATCATAAGGCTATTCCACGCCTGACCTTCAGGATCCTGAGAGACGGCAGCGATCATTTCGCCAGAATATACGTATTCCAGATTTTCCGGCGTGTGATCGAAACCAACGACACCAACTTTTCCAGTCAATCCCATTTCTTTAATCGCCTGGCATGCTCCGAAAGGACCACCGGCAGTAACGTAAACGCATTTGAGATCCGGATTTGCAGTCAGGAAATCCATTGTCTGGTTATAGGCAGTTGTTGCAGAGTCATTATTTTCAACAGTGCCGACTATTTCGATGTCAGGATAGTTTTCTTTCAGATAATCCACTGCGCCACTCATACGATCTTCATGCTGGACTGCACCAAACGTTCCGGTAATAACTGCCACCTTGCCTTTGCCGCCTGTGAATTCTGCAATTGCTTCACCAGCTGTTTTACCAGCAGATTTAGCATTTTGGCCGATACTTGTCATACGCTTGCTTGGGACATTGCCTTCTGCGACGAATGTAACAACCTGGATCCCTGCATCAACTGCTTTGTCGATTACGGTTTCGACACCATCAAAAACGGAAATTACAGCGATACCGTCATATTGCATCGAAATTGCATTTTCGATAGCGGCAATAATATTCTCACTGGTCATATCGCCCATGGAAATCCAATCCAAAGTGGCATTTTTGTCAGCCAGATATTCGGAAACTGCATCGAAGCCATTCCTGATCTGATTGAAGAATGGATTGGTATCGAAAGCCAGCATAACGAGGCGAACCGGCTCTTCTGATACTTTCTCTGCCGTTATTGAGGCATAAAAAGGAAGTTCTTCCTCAGCAAAGCAGGAGCTGAACGTGCTGGCTGCCAATAACAAAACCGTCAACAATAATACAATACTTTTTTTCATCTTATCCTCTTTCATTGATATAAAAGATTTGTCAGATCAGCGTTCAGCCCGTTTTTGCTTCAGACTGTCAGCCAAAACTGCCAAAATAACCACAAAACCGAGAACAATAATCTGCCAGTAAGCAGAGATACGCAGTAAAACAAATGCGTTCTTCAGAACACCCATGATTGCCGCACCGATCAACACACCGATGATTGTGCCTTCTCCGCCTGCCATGCTGGTACCGCCAATCACAACCGCTGCAATCGCATTCAGTTCAAAGCCCGCTCCGGCAGCGGCTTCTGCACTGTGCAGGTTGCCGGATTGAATGATGCCGCATAAACCGCATAATGCACCGCAAATCGCAAAAACAGTGATTCGTACACGGTCCACAGCAATACCTGCCAACTTTGCCGATCGGATATTACTGCCTGATGCAAAAACATTCCTGCCAAATTGTGTGTATTTCATTACCCAGGCAAAAAAGACGCCGACACTGATCATTATCAGAGCGCTGACTGGCCAGGAACCAAGATATCCTGCACCGAGTACTGAGATGCCGCTTTTATAAGAAATTGCATTGCCTCCAGTGATCAACAATGCGCTACCACGGCAGATATTTTGGACGCCCAGGGTAGCGATAAAGGCGCTGATACCAACTTTTGTGACCAGGAATCCGGAAAAACAACCAATTAAAGCTCCAAAAAGCATCACCAACGGAAGAATCAGAAAAGCAGGAACAGCTGCATTGGCTAATACAGCTGTAAACACGCCGCACAATCCAAAAAGGTAACCAACTGAAAGATCGATATTTCCTGTAATAATGACGAGTGCTTCAGCAACTGCCAGAATTCCGTAGATCGAAATCTGTCGCAACACATTGAAAAAATTCTGCTGCGTAAAAAAGTAGGGACTTTTTAGACCAACAAACATGGACATGGCAAACAATACCAGAAAAGCCGAGACAGCCTTATTCGATAAGAGGTTTTTTACAGTCTGTTTCAAGTTGGATCCTCCGTTATATAATGCGTTATATCTTGAGAAGATACTTCGCTGTTAATTTTACTGTCTACAACGCTTCGTAACTTTGTAAAAAAATAAAAACTGCCATTCACTTTGATTTATCTGGGCTGATAAAACTGCCTATTAAAATATGTGCTCGTGCACACCATATAAACTAATTTACCCGATACATTTTTATTTGTCAATAGTGACAATTGGATAATAAGTCGGGACATTTGTAATAATTTGGCCTGTTTATGTCTTATATAACTGTATTTTTATGATTGACATTCATACTGACATCGTGTAAACTTAGCGCGATTGCGATATGTGCTCGTGCCCACATCGAGCACTGTAATATCAATTGATCTTTCCTTCACTTGAAAGGACAATGAGACAATGAAACAGATTTTATGTTATGGCGATTCGAATACGTATGGGTATGACAGCAGAGAATTCCCTATTACAGGGAAATCAGGTCGGTATGATGAGACCATACGATGGACATGTCTGCTCCAAAAAGATCTTGAAAACATCGCTCATATCTATGAAGCCGGAATGGGTGGACGAACAACCGTTTTTGAAGATCCGCTTGAATATGGCAGAAATGGTTTTACGTTTTTGGATGTGGCTTTTAAATCAAGTGAACCGTTGGATCTGGTTGTCGTGATGTTGGGGACAAATGATATCAAGGATCAGTTTTCCGCCTCTGCAATTGTGATCGCAAGCGGTATGGAGCGTTTGATCATCCGTCTGAAAGAATTGATTTCTGAATCTCACAATCCTGCGGCGAAGATCCTGCTGGTTTCGCCGGTAAATGTAACAAAAAATGCACAAGGTGGATTTTATTATGATTTCTCAGAAGAATCCATTATAAAAGGGACTCAATTGAGTTCTCTTTACCAGGGAATCGCAAAAAAATATAACTGCGCTTTTACCGACGCGAATCAATGGATTGTTCCCGATACGTCCGATGGAACCCATTTCAATCCGGAAGGACATAAAATTTTTGCAGAGAAAATTTCTGTTATTATCCGGCAACTGCTGAATATTTAAAGGATATCATCGAAATATCCGTCTCCATTGACGAATAAAAAATGTACGGCAGTTCATTAATGTGGATTTTGCCGGTTTGTATTTTAATCAACTAAATTTATTGACCAGGAATATCATCCTGGAAATATACTATTACGCCACCTGTTATTGCGAACCCTGTATAACTTGTCATTGTCATTACCCCGTAGATGTTTTCTTATCACTTATTATAAGAGAGGGGCGTGGCAATCTTACTGCCCCATTGTGTAAAGATTGCCACACGAAAAGAGATTGCTTCTCTATGATCGCAATGACAAATTGCCATGTGTGTACTCCTGGGTATCTCGATTTAGTGTCCTGAAATCTCCAAATTTGAGCGTAAAAAGGGATTTTGTTTCAAAAAGTGAGAAACTCAGGAGCTAGTACGCCATTAACTCCAGATAATTCAAAAAAAAGCATTAATAATGTATATGCTGCCTCGAAACAACGAAGCTTTTGTTAATCAACAATTTCCTGAAAATTCCAATTAATAAATAGACAAATTTTATACGGTAATGTACTTAACACCGAGTTCATTCAACTGATCCGCAATGGATGGGTCGATTTCCTTACCGGTAATCAGTAAATCGATTTGATCAAATCCGCAGGTATTGACAAATGCGATCTTTTCAAATTTGGAATGATCGCAGAGCAGGATAATATCGTGTGCTGCATTTAGCATCTTTTTGTTGGTCTGGATCTCTTCCGTTGAAAAATTCATCAGACCAACTTTAAAATCAACTGCATCCACACTGAAAAACACTTTGTCGGCGTGGATTTGCGTAATCATGGTCTCGGTAAAATATCCGTTGAGTGAGAAATGATTTCTGCGAAGCGCCCCACCCAATACCATCAAAGAGACATTCTTGTAAGCGGAAAGCTCCATGGCTGTCATCAGATCATTTGTTGCGATATATAATGGATCGATATCGTTCATCAGTTTTGACAACTCGAAAACGGTTGTTCCACCACCAAGGATCAGGGTTTCGTTTGGTTGTATCATATCATGAGCTGCTTTGGCTATGCGCTGTTTTTCCTCCAAAAAAAGGTCCTGCCGAATTGAAAAGGGCAGTTCATAAGAGGTTGAGGGTTTTGAAAAAACAGCACCACCACGCACGCGCTGAAGCGAGTTCTGGTTTTCCAATTCGTTGATATCTCGGCGGATTGTTGAACGAGAGGTTTTCAACTTTTCTGACAGTTTATCAATCGAAACAACTCCATTTTTCTTTAATTCAGATGTAATGACTTCAAGACGTTCAACTTTTAACATAAGAACTGTTTTCTCCTAAGTAATTGGCGACATCAGTATTACAAAAATCAATTTTTTCTAATTATAAAAGTA
>JAPKMT010000076.1 GCA_026645735.1 Flexilinea sp. | reverse complement strand
AACTGCTTGTTCCATCAGTAATTCGAAAGTTGGAAAAGCCTTTTGAGAAAAAAAGAAAAACATGTTGTTGTTCAATTTTTATTTTCCAAAAAAAAATCAACACTGAGTATAATAACAGAGTTATGAAACATACCATTCGAGTCTTATTTGCAGTAGTATTCCCTTTTTTTCTATGCTCCTGTTCTATGGTCAGTAGAATCTTATCCAGACCATCAGCAACGCCAACGATGACAATTACCCCTGTAATTACAGACACGCCACAAGCAACGCTGACACCAACGCCACCTCCATCTGTTGGTATAGTCAATCAAATCTATCTTTGGGAAGAAGATTTTAACGCTATCCTCATCAATCTGCAGGAAGCCTATCAGGAAATTAGCTCGGAGGAGAAATCAGAGGAAGACATCAGAAAAGAAGCAATCGATTCTCTGATTAATGAAACAATTTTTCTTTCTGCAGCCAAAGATTCGGGATTTTTAATTACTAAAGAAGAAATTGATCAAAGAATTCAAAATGTGATTTCTGCAACCGGGGACATCAACGTAGTGAAAAATTGGCAAAATCAATATCACTACTCAGATGAAGGATTACACAGAACAATGGAACGTGAACTTGCGGCAGCCTGGATGCGGGAAAAAATTTTTGCTGAACAACTTGCACAAATTAAACAAATCCATACTTTTCAGATTCTAACCACTGATATGGAAACAGCAAAAAAAGCAAAAGAGAAACTGGACTTGGGTCTGCCGTTTATCGACATGGCAAAGCAGTATGATCCATTAACCGGTGGTGATATGGATTGGATTGCTAGAGGGATCCTGGTTTATCCAGAGTTAGAAGAAGCTTTATTTTCGCTTCAGTCAGGAACTTACACAGATATCATCGAAACAAGTAATGGATTTCATATCCTGTATGCTGCTGAGATCAGTTCGGAAAGAAAGTTGAATTCGCAATCATTGCAGATCCTACAGCATAAAGTTTTATCATCCTGGCTGCAAACGCAACGTGAAAAGGCGGAAATCCAAATTTTTTAATCACCCATCAGATTGTCTGATGGGCATCGTGAAACCGCATGAATTGACTTCCCG
Source organism: Flexilinea sp. (assembly GCA_026645735.1). Taxonomy (GTDB): domain Bacteria; phylum Chloroflexota; class Anaerolineae; order Anaerolineales; family Anaerolineaceae; genus Flexilinea. Next base: position 8,320 of record JAPKMT010000076.1, on the reverse strand, counting down.
TAATTCTTTCTTTTTATGAATCAGGGAATCAACGTGTTGATTCACTCTACATATCAAAATAGCTGCTGGATGCAAAGGTTTTATGGAAAAATCCGGATTCGATTCTGATCTGAAAGAACGCAGAATCAAACTGCGAAAAAAAAGAAAAAAGAAATCTTGTCTGTCGCAACTAATTTTACTATTACTCATCCTGAGCTTATTAACTGCTGCTTTTTTTATTTGGCTCGTCTCCAGAAGAAATCACCCCTATCAAAAATATTCTGAAGTTGAAAAAACACAGTGGTTTGAACAGACTGCTGCGGTTCAATTCTACACTCCTACCCACAGCCTGACACCATCTCAAACGGCAACAGTTCCCAGCTCAACGCCTACACCAACCTTTACACCGACAAAAACAATCACTTTGACGGTCACACCCACTACGACTCCACTGCTTCAAAGGAAGACTTCAACAAAAGTGGTTCCTTCGAGCACACCACTAATCCAATTGAATGCGGAAGAAACCAAAATTATCGGAACACTTAAAGCAACAACCGAAGTGCTGCCAACCATAACAGCGACGCCAGATATGTGGTTTGAGATTATCGGCAGCCCCGGCGCAATGGATGCCAATCTGATTTATGAAAATGCAGGTTGCACATGGGCTGGAGTGGGAGGAAGAATTACAGACTCTCGCGGAGATCCGATTATTGGAATCCGCATACAAATCGGTGGATTCGAAAAGGATGAAATCCGCGAGGGATTATCCGGACAATTTCCTGTGTATGGAGAATCAGGCTATGAAATCACAATTGCACGACCAGTCCAGACTTTTGCCAACCCATTATGGATTCAGCTTTTAAATGACCATGCAGTACCAATTTCTGAAAAGATCTATTTCAAACCCAGTGGTAACTGTGAAAAAAGTCTTATTTTAATGAATTTCAAGAGAACAAATTGATTCATTTCAATCAGACAACGGTTTCTTTTTTCATATTGTAAAGTGATCCTGGAAACAATTTTTGAATGATGCTTAAAATGATCATGGCAATAATCAACTGAGAAAAAATTCCATACAGAAAAACATTCAAACCAAGGCGACCCAACATTTGTCCGATAATCCATGGGATTACCATGCTCCCCGTTTCAGAAAAGGCAAATACAACACCGCTCATCTTTCCTGATAAGACCACCTTTTCTTTTAACAAAAGGAGCGTATTGGGGAATAAAGGTCCAATTGCGAATCCAGTAAGGAGAGTAGCAATAAAAATAATCGAATACTGGTTTCTGAAAAAAACAAATCCAAGACTGCCGATCAATACAAAGATCAGTGATGAGCCGACAAGTTTTACTGGTTCTACTTTTGCAGAGGCGAAGACGCAGATAATTCTGCCAACCAGACTGCCTGTCCAAAAAATGGAAGTGAAATAAGCGGCATTTGCTTCATTCATGATACCGCCTGCGAAAAGAAATGTAGACAACCAACTGTTGTATGTGCACTCCACACCGACGATGAGGAGGGCAAAAAAACCGATGATTAATGTGATATGCCAAATCTCGGTTTGAGTCTGCGGGTGATCATCATTTTTCTTGCTGCTTTGAACAGGTATCTCCGGACTTGGGAGGAAAAAGAGAAAAAGAGCCACTGGCACAACAACGGATCCAAGCAACAGCAGTGTCTTTCCGATCGATTGTCCAGAATGAAGAGATGATCCGATCAGCAGAGGGGTAATAATGCAGCCAATTGAATAAAAGACATGAACCAGGTTGAGGAATGGGCCGGCATGATCTTTATGCAGCCACTGGATCAATGTATTTCCTCCCATGTTGACAAAATTAGCGGATATACCCAGAATAAACATGATCAGAAATAGTTTCCACAAAACAGAGGTACTTCCAAGCAGAGCCAATGTGGTTCCCAGCAACAACAATCCTGAACCAAGCAGTCGATTGCCGGGAAAGCGATCAAACAGGCGAGCTAATAATAAGGAAGATCCAATGAAACCAAAACTTCGAAACAAAAAAAGATAGCTGAGATCCGAGATATTTGCCGATGTGGATTCTGAAAGACGGTTTATCAGTGGTCCAACCGCGCTGCCAGCAAAGCCAAAGCAGATGAACATCAAGAAATAACCGATTGTAATTGGAATAATCCATTTTTTTTGATTTTGTTCCTTCAGAAACATATTCCCTCGCTGATTTGAGCCTCTTTTGTAATCATACCACCTGTCCAAAGCCCGATCACAATGATTTTATCATAATGATTCCATCGGTCGTCTCGGATTGTTTTCATAACAGAAATTTAATCCCCAATTCGATTTATTGAAAAAATAATAAAAAAGTGTCAATGATCAGAAATTCTAGGTTTTGCTCATTCTTTTGAAACAAGAAAGAAAAAGTAATCTTCACCGTATTTCCAATTGCTGATCCGCTGGTTGATGATCAGCGATTCAAATTATCCTTTTTTTCTTATAAGGTTTCATCAAAATTCGAATTGCTGGTTGATGATAGAAATTCCATGTAAAATTATTTTTATGATTAAAAAAGGATTACTGATTTTTACACTATCCTGCATTCTATCCATTCTCCTGGTCTCATGCCGTATCGATGACTCATCGGTTGCCAAAATCGCCACCGAAGTAGCAGCAGTTTCAACCGCTATCCAATCCACTACCCGGGCTCAGTGGACACCGATTCCTTCACAGACTCACACCGTCACTAATACAGTTACACCAGTTCGTACATACGCCACCCCAACAACCCATAAAAATACTGAAACAGACAGGGTGATTGCTTCTGTTGAGCCGACACTTACCCTAATACCTGGCACTTCAACAGCGGATATCCGCCCACTTGCCAAACAATGGCAAATATGGCCAGTCATCCCAAAGTTAACTGATAATGCCAAAAGAATTTTCCTTAAAGGTGTTAAAGAATTTGGAACAAATCCACATTTTTTTTCCAAAATTGGGGACTGTCAGTCAAATCCGAACGTATTTATGGGAGTTTACGATATGGGATATGAAGGTGTCCTGGCTGATGAAGATCGCTATCTGCAAGAGGCAATTGATTATTTTCAAGGAGCTTTTGCCACTGAAAGTATGGCCGTTCATGATGGAATGAGCGTTGCATCCGTGTTGACAACAGCCTGGGCAGATCCGAAGATCTGTGAAAAAGGGGAAAATTCACTGGAATGTGAACTGCGCGTACATAATCCATCGATAATGTTCATCAATCTTGGCACGAATTGGATCGCCTCTCTTGAGATGAGCATCTATTATGATTATTTGTCCGAAATCGTTGAGTATTTGATTCTACATGGTGTTTTGCCAATTCTTTCATCGAAAGCTGACAATGTTGAAGGCGGGAATCGAATCAATGAGGTTACAGCACAGGTAGCCAGAGATTATGATATTCCATTTTTTAACTTTTGGAAATCGGCTCAAGGGTTAAAAAATCACGGACTCTCCGTTGAGAATCCGATTTACCTTTCAGTCAGTGCATGGAATTGGAGAAACTATCAGGCTCTACAACTGCTGCATGCAACAGGGAAAGAACTCGGTTTATTTTAAGATGCTTAAAAAAGAAAGCCTCTGAATAATCAGAGGCTTTATCGTGTAAATTAGTGTCTTCCCTAAATCTCTACGCATGGAAGACGGAAATGACTTGAGCTTTTTTCCCCCTACTAGCTACGAAGTGCTGAATTCCTTAATTTATGCCTTAATTATATTGTCTGACGATTAATTGTCAAGTTGGTTTTATGACATTTTGTATTAATTTTTTATTAGAAATTTCCAAAACCACAACCAGTCAAACCTTTCGAGCATTTCGGTAAGCCGTACATTTTTTTATGTCACCGTTTTTTTTCATTCTTTTTTGTTTTTCATTGACACTTCATATCCTGCGTGATAGAATGTACACGTTGAATTTAAAGACGGGCGTATAGCTCAATGGTAGAGCAGTAGCCTTTTAAGCTATTGGTTCTGGGTTCGAATCCCAGTACGCTCACACATCGGTCTTTCGCTCTCCTCCTTTTGAGGAGGGTATTTTTTATTAATTCTTGCACCAGAGAAATGTTCAGAGGTTTATGATGGCAAATACAATTCTCACACGCGAAGGATATGAAAAACTTGTATCGGAGCTTGACTTTTTACGAAATGTAAAACGAGCAGAAGTTTCAGAACGACTCCGCAGTGCGATCGAAGGCGGCGGAGATGACCTGCTTGAAAACGCTGAGTACGAGGCTGCCAAGAATGAACAATCATTCACAGAAGGCAGAATCAAAGAGTTGGAATACCTGGTCGCTGTAGCTCGTATTGTTGACTCATCCGAGAAAAGCGAAGTCATTGAGGTTGGCTCAAAAATTGAAATTACGGAAGAGGGAAGTGACATCACCGAAACCTACTTTATTGTAGGAGCTCCTGAAGCCAATCCGGAAGAAAATAAAATTTCCAACGAATCCCCAATCGGAAAAGCCGTAATCGGGCATAAAAAGGGCGATATCGTTCAGGTATCCGCTCCCATTGGTTCTTACAATCTAAAAATCGTCAATATTTTATAAAACGATACCCAATATTTCATTTTATCTTTCCCAATAAAACAAGGCGCATTTCATGATCTGTCAAAATGAGAACAGATCTTAAAATGCGCCTTATTTTGCAATTAAGGCATATCAATTCTTCTTAATATCATTCTTCTCTTGAAGTACGTGAAATGCTTTTTTCACACGACTTCTTCAGCAATTCGATATATCGATTAGCCATTCGAATCGCTGCGATATCTGGAGTTCGAAAGATGGAAAAGTTTTTCGAATTGAGAGAGAAAATATGTTGTTGTGGTATTTTTGCGCGAAGCGCAAAAATACCACAACAACAATTAAATTTTTCCAAATTTTGAATCACTGCTGCAACATGCGCTGTGTCATACCATACACAATGATTGCACTATAATTAACGCGTTGATTTTTGAGAAAATAAGACTAGAAAAAGGTATTGGATGGAACTGAACGAACTTGAAAAGATCAGGATTGAAAAAATCCGCAGACTGAAAGAACTTGGGATTGAATCTTACCCCACTCGATCAAACATCGATACAACTATCAAAAAAGCATGTGACGCATTTATTAAGGCTGAGCAGAATGAAATGCCAGATCCAATCGCGGTTACGCTGGGTGGAAGAATGCGTTCACTCCGGGTTATGGGGAAACTGGCATTTACACATATCGAAGACAGTACTGGAAAAATTCAACTCTTTCTACGAGTCAATGAATTAGGCGAAAAGCTCCAAATCTTCAAAGATTTCTTCGATTTGGGGGATTTTGTTGAAGCGCATGGAACGATGATCCGAACCAAAACAGGTGAAATCTCTCTGCAAGTTGATGATTTCCGCATGCTTGCCAAAGCCATCACCGCGCTGCCTGCTGCAAAAGAAGAGATGATCGATGGACAGGTTGTGCGATATACCGGTCTCTCGGATCCGGAAATTCGTTATCGCCAGCGCTATGCGGATCTGGTTGTCAATCCGGATGTAAAAAAAATATTCTACACCCGGACAAAATTGGTCAACTCATTGAGAGAATTCTTAAATCAAAATGACTTTCTTGAAGTGGAAACTCCAATCCTCCAACCAATTTATGGCGGTGCAGCAGCAAAACCTTTTACCACACATCACAATCAGCTTCATCAAGACTTATACTTGAGAATTTCATTCGAGCTTTATCTGAAACGATTATTAGTGGGTGGACTCGATCGAGTTTATGAGATCGGAAGAGATTTTCGAAATGAGGGTGTATCGTATAAACATAATCCCGAATTTACGCAGCTTGAATTTTATTGCGCATATTTTGATTATCTGAAGGTGATGGATTTTACTGAAAAAATGATCCGTTACGCAGCCGAAAAAACACTTGGCACAACCCAATTAAGCTACAATGGGATCGAATTTGATCTATCAAAACCATGGAATCGCGTCAATATGCGTGAAGGAATTCTTGAAAAGACGGGCATTGACATTGCAAATTACACTGACCGCGAGACTCTCTCATCGGTCATGAAAGAAAAGGGTATGCAGTTTAAACCGGAAATACCCCGTGGTAAACTGATCGACCATCTGGTCAGTGAATACCTGGAACCTTCATTCCTGCAGCCTACATTTCTGTATGATTATCCATGGGAGATTTCTCCTTTAGCAAAAAGAAAACCGGATGATCCGACAACTACGGAACGTTTTGAAGGTTTTATTGCCGGGATGGAATTATGCAATGCATTCACAGAACTAAATGATCCGATTGACCAGGAACTCCGATTTCTGGAAATGGGAAGAGCATATGCAACCGATGACGATGAAAACAACCCAATCGATGAGGATTATTTGCAGGCAATGCGATATGGTATGCCTCCCAACGGTGGCTTTGGGATGGGCATTGATCGATTGACAATGCTATTTACCGACAGCAGCACAATTCGGGAAGTTCTTCTGTTTCCCCACCTGCGTGATCGAGATAACGAGAGCGCGGAAGGAGTACCTGCTGTATGAATCAAATTGCCATCCTCTGGGATCTGGATGGAACCATAACAGATTCTGCAAAAGGTTTTTACGAAGCTTTCAAAATAATTCTCGAAAAATATCATTATTCAAGGTTTATTTCGGAAGAAGAATACAAAATAAAATACTTTGGAACAACATTTCCCAGTATTTTGGATGATATTTTCGGAGATTCACTGTCAAAGTCAGAGAAATTGACAATTTCTGAGGAAAACTTCAAACTTGTCAACAAGAATTTTTGTAAAAAAGAATATATTCAGACAATACCAGGTGTCGAAAAGGTTCTATCCCATTTTTACCGCTCAGGATATCCTATGGCAATCGCATCTTCCAGCAAGCTCGAAACAATCGTCATAGAGTTGCAGACACTTGACTTGGTGCAATATTTTGGGAATATCATTTCGGGAGAGTTTTTACCATCGAAACCGGAACCGGATGTTTTTTTACTGGCAGCGCAATCCCTGAATGTCCGGCCACAACATTGTATTGTATTTGAAGACTCTCTGGCAGGAATGCAGGCAGCAAAAGCCGCTGGAATGACATGTATCGGAATTGCAACAACAAAAAGGGTTGATGAAATGACCAATGCCGACATCGCACTCTATAAATATGAAGACTTCGATATGGAAATCATTGAAAAATTACAGAAAAACAGCTCTTAGACGCAGAAAATGACTGTAATATATTATTTATTACTTTTGTCATGTTATTTTTTGATATAAAATAATATTATTTTTTGAAATTAGATCAAGTTTTTTTTCACAGAAAAATAAAAAAGACAATTTTTACTCATATTTCCTCGTAAAAATTGTCTTTTTTATCTGAATCAATCGACGGGAAATACCGGATCATTTGGGCGTATTACTAATAAAAAAAACAGGCTGAAAAGAATAAATCGATCGACCCAAAGTAAAAAGTGCTAATTTTTCCTCAATATCGGCTTGACAAATATAGCATATTTGAAAAACTATTGATATACTATGAAATAAGTCACGTGGAATATGAGGAAAATATTTCAGATTCGTTAAATATCACATGACAGAAAATACTACTTTAATAATTGGAGGCAAATGATGGAAGGATATTGTGTAAAATGTAAAGCGAAGCGTGAGATCGTTGGAGCTACTCCGTCTTTCAATAAACGCGGCAGCGCTGTAGTTTTCGGAACTTGCCCAGTCTGCGGTACAAAAATTTATCGAATTGGCCGTACCGACCTTCACAAAGGAATGGAAGCTCCGAAGAAATAACCATTCTTTTTTAGTTTTTTGGTAACTCACTGCCATGCTTTTTTTTATGTATGGCAGTCCTGTTTTAAATATACAAGAACAGAATAAAATTAATAGCAATTCGAAATATGGATTGGATTTTCGAATAAAGAAAGAAAATTTGTTGTTCTTATGGTTTTGCGCTTCGCGCAAAACCATAAGAACAACAAAGATTTCTTTTCAAATTTCGAATTACTGTAAAAAGAAAGTACTGGCTTTTTATGGAAGAAAAATGGAATCCATTAACTTTTCCCGATTTGCCGATGGTTGAAATTCGAAGTTATGAAACGGTCGACTCAACAAATCGGGTAGCACTTGATTGGGCATTGGCTGGTGCCGCAGATATGAGCCTTGTAACGGCACTGGAACAAACAGCAGGTCGTGGCCGGATGCAGCGAAGATGGATTTCGAATCCGAACAGTTGTATCGCTATGTCTCTGGTTATTCGTCCCACAGAAGCCGAACGTTCTGTTCTTCATCTTTTTTCGCCATTAGCCGGATTGGCGGTTGCGGAATCTCTTAAACAAAATCAT
>JAPKMT010000075.1 GCA_026645735.1 Flexilinea sp. | reverse complement strand
TATCACGAAGATGAAATCCAAAAATTGGAAGAGGAAATTAAAATAATTGGGGAAACCCTTGGAAGAAACGATCTTGATTTTGAAAAGATTACACAGCTGGGGCTGAGATATAATGCGCTTCAGGATCAAATGAACCAACTGCTTGAAGAATGGGCTTCCATTAATATAGACGAATAATAGGGCTGAACGGAGATTTATATTCTATGTATCTATCAGTGATTGCTCCGGTTTATAATGAACACGATAATATACCTTTGCTGTATGATGCCGTTACAGAAGCTTTAAAAAACATTCCGGATTGGGAATTTATTCTGGTTGATGATGGTTCAGTCGACGAGTCATTGGGTGCGTTGGAGAAAATTGCAGCGGCAGATCCGCAACGGGTGAAAATTGTATCTCTGAGAAGGAACTTTGGTCAGACTGCAGCCATTGCAGCCGGAGTGGATCATGCTGCAGGTGATATCATCGTCCTGATGGATGCAGACCTGCAAAATGATCCGGCGGATATTCCACGGATGTTAGAAAAGATCAAAGAAGGGTATGATCTGGTCAGCGGATGGCGAAAAGACCGTAAGGATAGTCTGTTGCGTACGTTTCCTTCGCGGATTGCTAATAAAATTATATGCAAAGTGACCGGTGTTTTTCTTCATGATTATGGCTGTACTTTAAAAGCGTACCGGCGTGAAGTTTTGACCGGTTATCGTTTGTATGGAGAAATGCATCGCTTTATTCCGGCTTTTGCAAACTCTGTCGGTGCAAAAATCATGGAAATGCCGGTTACGCATCATCCCCGCAAATTCGGTAAAGCAAATTACGGAATGGAACGGACAGCCAAAGTCATCCTGGATCTTTTCACAGTAAAATTTTTATCCAGTTATGCCAACAAACCTATCTATCTCTTTGGAGGAACCGGATTGTTTTTGTCAGGCATCAGTGGTCTTGTTTTGCTGTTTCTGGCGATTCGCAGACTATTTTGGGGTGTTTCAGTGATGGAGTCGCCGTTGTTTCAAATGAGCGCCATGATTTTTATTTTAGGGTTTCAATCCATTCTGATGGGATTGATTGCAGAATTGTTGACCAGAGCATATTACGAATCACAAGATAAAAAGACCTATTATATTCGTAAGTTGATTAATTTTGATTCAAAAGATAAAACTGACGAATGAGAATCCTGGTAATTATTCATGAATTCCCTCCCATTGGTGGAGGAGGCGGTCCTATTGCACGGGATTTATCTGCAGAATGGGTGAAAAACGGACACCAGGTTCGAATTGTCAGTGCTCATCATGGAGATCTCCCACACAGAGAAATATTAAATGGTATCGAAGTAATCCGGTTGAAATCACTCAGGACAGAGCCTTTCCGGGCAAAATTAAAAGCGATGGCCGGATTCATCTTTTCAGCTGTGTGGTATTGCCTGTTTAACATGAAAGATTTTCAGCCGGATGTGATCCATGTCCATTTTGCAGTTCCTGGTGGTCCGGTTGCATTTCTTGTTTCCATCCTAAAAAAAATTCCTTATGTGATGACGGCTCATTTGGGTGATATTCCAGGAGCATCTCCGGAAAAAACCGGCCAGTGGTTCCGTTTTATCAGGCCGTTGACCCCTCCGATCTGGAAACATGCAGCGAAGGTGATCGCTGTCAGTGAATACTCACGGAAAATCGCATTAAAAACTTACCATGTGCCTATTCAAGTCATTCCGAATGGAGTGGATTACCAAAAAATTAAAGCGCATTCTATTCAAACACACGTTGTTCCGCAGATTGTCTTTGCCGGAAGGTTTGTACCACAAAAGAATCTATCTCAGATCATCCGCACTTGTGAAAAAATTAAAGAATTATCCTGGCACTGTACATTAATCGGTGAAGGTCAGGACAAAGAATCCATCATGAATCAGATCCATACTGCCGGATTAGAGGGTCGTTTTACATTTCCCGGGTGGAAAACGCCTGAAGAAGTGATTGAAATCTTCAAAAGCAGTGACATCCTCTTTTTGCCTTCAAAAAATGAAGGATTACCTGTGGTAGGAATTCAGGCAATGAGCTGTGGTTTGGCGTTAGTTTTAAGTTCTGCAGGCGGAAATCCGGAAATCATTTCTGTTGGACAAAATGGGTTTATCGAAGAACCGGATGACACCGATGGTTTTGCCAAAGACCTGTCCATGCTTTTACAGGAACCGGATATGCTTCTCCGTTTTCGAAAAAAGAGTCTGAAATCTGCAGAGCAGTTTGATATCAAAACAACCGCAAAAACATATGAAAAAATTTTTGCTGAAATCCTTCAGCAAAAGCATTAATAAACTTCTCCTTTTTCGAATCGCTGCTTAAATAATCACTCTATTGACAATTTTCAATACTGGTACATACAGGTTCTGAAACAGGACAGGAAAATTCATGCAGTGGATTTCTAAGATAGGTAAAGGAATCCCCTTCTTTCGTTTTTCCGGTAATGGCCAACACATCAAAAAAATGGTTTTCTTTGCAGAACAATACAAGGACATCGGAATTTTGAGGGAATACTTCCGGAATTGCATTTGTCGGCATGACCAGATCTACATTTTGATTTTTTCCTATTAATTTAAATATAATTCTTGAATAATTTTTATATTGATAAGCCTTGTCAGTGCCGTGTTCTCCTGTGTTGAAATAATAAAAACGGGGATATAAAGCTTTTCCCTGCAGGGCAAACATCTTTTTGTCGGAAATTTGTTTTCTGACGTTTTCCCAATCCGTTTCAATTTCAACTTTATCCTGAAATGAATCCACAATTTGCATCGCTGAAAGTGGATTCGTAGTGTCCGGAATCCATTTCTCCACTTGTGCCATCGCAAAAAAGAACAGGAAAAAGGTCAAAATTACGGATGCTACTGCAATGGGTTCATATCGGTTTGATAAACTCTCTGATCGCAGCGGACCTTTCTCCTCAGGTTTATATTGGACTGAACCTGTTATTCTGTCCTTGAAGGTCTGAACGATCGCATTGAGACTGACTGCATATAACAGGATGATGCTCCAATTCATCGGTACCAGATACCTTCCTCCCGATGTTCTGGCTAAACCCAGGCTGGCAGCGTACGATAAGACTAACAATGCAACAGAAATTCCAGAGAATGAAAAACGTTTCCATAAAAAGGATAAACCATAACTGAACAGCAAGAAATTGAGAAAAATGAAGAGGACCTGCTTCCAGGTGTGCGAACCATCCCAGCCATCTGCCCAAACTGAGTCCGTGTTGGTATACAAATGTTCCAGATTGTCAAAGGTTATTTGGATCGGCAAAATATAAAAGATTGCGCTTAGATTATGAAAAAAGTGATTGCCCAGGGTATCAATGAGCGGATGAATTTGTAGTGAAAGCTTTTTTACCGGTTCAATTTCTACACTTTCTTCGACTGTTGAAGGAGTGCTTGTTTCCAAAAGGATCGTTTTTTCTTCCTTAACAGGCAGCACCACAAAGCGGTTTTCTGTGGTTGTTTCCTGCTTTGGATCTATCCTGGGATTTTCCAACAGCGGTTTCAACCGTTGATCGACCACAACTGCTTGAAAAGACCCGGTTATTTCTGGCAGAAATGAGTTGGTTATGCGGTAAGATCGATATAACCAGGGTGATGCAATGAAAACCATGGATAACAGAAATACTGCTGTTGAACTAAAAAATTGCTTTTTTGATTTCCAATAAGCGATCAATGCAAGCAGGAAAATGGCAAGAACAACTCCCAGCATATTATAGCGTGTATAAATTCCAAAGGCAGCCATTCCACCTGCTGCGGCAGCATAGCGGTATTGTTTTTTTCCTTTTTGGAACCATTGAAAAACGAAAAAGCATAGCGTGGCTAAAATGATCTGAGAAGTAAACTCACTCATCTGCAAACGGGAATGGATCGTCAGAATATGGGTTGTATGCAAGGCATTCCATTCCTGCAGCGTCATTAACAGAGCAGCTAAAATCCCGCATCGAATTCCTGCCAGACAAGACGCAAAAAGAAAAAGAATTGCAGGAAGTATTGCATAGATGACGCTTTGAAGCATGAGGGATTCATTCATCTGATTCCCCGTGATGAGATGGCAGATAAAAATAATAAATGTCACAACCGGTTTGAAAACGAGTGTATGAAAATTGAATCCAAATCCATCAAGCGCCGATTGGGCTGACAAGTCATTGAATACAGCGTCCGAATAAGGATAAAAATCGTTATTGGGTGGATAAGGGCCGGGAGCGAAGAAATGCCTTTCCATCGGTGCCAGGCTCCAAACCAATGCTGCTGCTACCCACAGAACGAAAAAAAGGAAAATACGACTGGAAAAAAATTTAACGATTATATTATTAAAATTTATAATATAAGTTAATATTATATAAATAATAAGAATTAGAATGACTTGCAGGCTTTCCAGGGGGATTGCATTGGTATACCAGGCTTCTGTTCCCGGTGTGATTCCCCATCCACTGATCTGGATAAACAAAAAAATTGCAGTAAAGCATACAAAAAAAGACAGAAAAGGTTTGTCAATCGATGTTGGAATGATAAAAACCTTTTTAATTTGAGGAAATCGGTCTGAAAATTGAAATAAAAGTGTGATCAGACCTGTAAAGCCTGAAAAGAATCCGAACAGGAAAAATGGCCGCAGACGCTGGTAATATGCCTGAAAATGAGAAAATCGATATGCTGGCATAAAAAATAAGAAAAACATAATCCCGCAAAGGACGCCGAAGAACCAAAGAATTCTCTGGAGATGTTTTTCAACGAAAAACGTTATCCGGTCCAAAAAGGTTTCATCTTTCCGGATTACTAAGTATGTTCCCAGGAAAAAGAAGGTGAAAAAAATAAAGAACGAAAGCATTAACCATCTTTCGAATGTGAAACCCAGCCATAACCCATTTTTTGAATCAGAGGGAATGTTTGCAAGTGAAATTCCAGATAGGATACTCTCGATAGCGGTACACAGAAAAAATACAGTTATCGGCGCTGGTCTTTTTGAAGAGTTGAATTTTCTTTTCTCCAAACTTTCTCACTTTCAAAAAATATTATTCCAAAAACCCCAAGCAATAGCACAATTCCAAAAATTATATTGGCTATTAAGGGTGTCTGAGAAATGGCAAGAAAGGCCAGAATTTCCAGGGTGAAAGCCGCTAATAACATCAATTGGACTGCCTGGACACTGGAAAATCCCAGATGAACCAGACGATGATACGTATGATCGGTTCCGCTTGAATAAAAATGAAGCTTCCTTCGGCTTCTTGATAGAATTACCAGCACAGTGTCAAAGATCGGGATTCCCAGCATGAGGACCGGCATAAACCAGGTATTGCTTTGCAGACGTTCCGGTGGATTATAGATGATTGCAATCGATGCAATAAGGAAACCCAGTGTCTGTGCTCCGGAATCTCCAAAGAAGATGAATGCTGGATGAGAATTGAAAAAAGTTAAAAGGATACAGCTGCCCAGCATGATTGCACAGAAGAAAACAAGCGGCCATTGTTTGGAATCGATCGCTGCCAAAATATAAAAACCAATAGTCCAAGAGGAAATGCCTACCATCAATCCATCCATACTGTCAATCAGATTATAGGCGTTCGTTATGAAAAGCAGCCAAAAAAGGGTAATTCCGATATCGATAGCTTTCACCAGATCTGGATCTAATTTGAATGGCAGCGGAAATGATTCAACAATCTGCGCCTGGATCCCAAAGAGGATCAAAACAACAGACGCAATCGTCTGTCCGATTAATTTTTGATAGGGTTTTAGCGGTGAATAATCATCCCACAAACCAAAAATGAAAATGATCGTTGCTGCAATCAGCAATTTTATAAATTGCGGATTCAGATCATTTCTCATTATGAAGCCGCAGAGCCAAAGCGTCACAAAAAAAGCCAGCCCTCCGCTGATCGGTACTGGTTTTTCATGAACTTTATGGGGTTGAGAGGAAGGAATGTCCAGAAGATTGGTTTTAATCGCTAATTTTGTACTTAAAAACGTAATGATCAAACATGAAATGAAACTGATAAAAAGCGCTTCGAAGATTGTTCCTGTAGTAAAAGAACTGAGATTCATGGATTACAGCCTGCTTTTTTGTATACATTCAGCGTTTCTGAATTTACACGGGATGTTGAAAAAAGGTTCACTGCTCTCATACGACCTTCTTCACCCATTTTGATCCGCAAGTCTTTGTCCAGAATCAATTTTTCCAAAGCATCTGCTAATGGCGAAATTTGTTTTGGTGGAACTAAAAATCCATTCACCTGATCTTCTACAACTTCCTTGCAGCCAGGGACGTTTGTCGTAACAATAGGTCGGGAACAGGAACATGCTTCAATCAGAACTTTTGGAAGACCTTCCCGATAGCTGGGAAGACAAACGATGTCTGACATCGATAAAACCGTAATAATATCTTCCTGCCAGCCCCACCATTCTACATCTCCCTCTTTTTGCCACATCGTCAACTGATCGTAAGAAATACTGCTTGGATTTCCTTCATCTTTTTTTCCGACCAGAGCAAACCTGGCTTTTACACCTTTCTCACGAAGAAGACCTGCTGCTCCGACAAATTCTCCGATGCCTTTATCCCACAGCATTCTTGCAGGAAGAACGACTAACGGGATAGAATCAGGTGCCGGAACGGGTGGAAATGCATCGGTATCAATGCCAGTTCCGAGAATCACGTCGAAGTTTTTCTCATCAACCAGTGATAACTTTTGAAATAAAAGTGCATCATCCGGATTCTCAAAAATTACCCGCGTATGCTGCAATGCGTTTTTATATAAAAAAGTAGCAATTTTCCGAATTATCCGCGCAATCAATGTCGTTCCCAAGAAAACATAACCTAATCCGGTAATTGAATTGATGATGCAAGCGACATTGCATTTTTTGGCAGCCAATGAACCGTAGATGACGCATTTTACCGTGAAATGATGGACCAGATCAGGTTTTTCAGTGCAGTAGATTTTCTTGATCCGGTCTATGGTTCTTTTTTCTATGAGTGGATTTATCCCTTTGCGTGAAAATTCAAACGGGATTTGGCGAAAACCTGACTTTTCGATCTGATCGAAATGATCTCCCGGTGGAGCCATAAAAATAATTTCCCAGCCCCGGTCACGTAAAAATCTGGCTAAATCCAGTCGAAAGTTGAAGAGATACCAATCCGTATTTGCAAAAAAAATGGCTTTCACATTGCCTGCTTTTGTCGTTAGTCTTTTTGACCAGTTTATCGAAAAATAGGAAGGATCACTTCTCTTTTAATTCGAATGGCCATACCGAATTTCGAATTGCTGCTTTTTGACAATAATATATCACAGTTGCTTGGATCATTGTAATGGGACATTCCAGTAATTCGAAATATCGATTAACTTTTCGAATAAAGAAAGTAAATTTGTTGTTCTTATGGTTTTGCGCGAAGCGCAAAACCATAAGAACAACAATGAATTCTTTTATATTTCGAATTACTGGAGACATTCAGGTTCTCTTTAAAAATTCTTATATGCCAACCTGCGATTTTATAGACAGATTCGGTTTTCTCTGAAGATGAAATAAAAATCAGAAAAGGGAGAGCTGGGTAACATCATATCCTTCCGCATGATCCGTCACAACAGCTTCATTTTTTGCAGTTTGAATAAGTTCAGCAGCAGATTGTTCTTCTTCAGCCGGATTGATTCTTTCTGCAGCCTCTTTGAGGTAATTTGGCAGAAGAGAAAAATCGTGCAGGATGCTGGTACGCAAATTGGGTTGATGGAGCGCTGCAGCAGGATGGAACATGGGGACGATAAGGCGTTCGTCAATCCAATGCCCTTGACCATGAATCATGGAAATTCGTTGAAGCGGAAAATATTTTGACATTGAAAAACGCCCTAATGTGACAATCACCAACGGATTAATAATCTCGATTTGTTTGTCCAGAAAAGCAGCACAAGCAGATAGTTCTTCCGGCATCGGATCACGGTTGGAAGGTGGACGGCATTTGACAACGTTCGTAATAAAGACATCAGACCGATTTACTTTGGCCATCGATAACAATTCATTCAAAAAGTTTCCAGCTTGTCCGACAAATGGTCTGCCAGTCTCGTTTTCATTTAAGCCGGGACCTTCCCCGATGAAAAGAATTTTCGTAGAAATGTTCCCTTCCCCCGGAACTGACTTTTTCCGTGAAAGATGGAGCTGACATCTGGAACAATTAGAAATCTCCGCTGCAAGCGCATTCATTTCGACAAGGCGATCACCCATTTTTACTCCTGCTGATCAAGTAGTTTTTTGTAAGCTTCTGATTCAAGATTCATCAAGATTGCATCTTCATAATTATCCTGGTAGTAATTTTTCCTGATTCCTGCTGGTTCGTATCCGATTTCTTGATAGATATGAATTGCGGGATGGTTTCCAGCACGAACCTCCAGAAACGAAACCCGTGCTCCCTCGTTCCAGGCACAGGTCAGTCCATGAATCATTAATGCAGTACCAATCCCCTGATTCTGGTATTCCGGATGCACTGCGAAATTTGCCACATGAATCTCATCAACGATCAGCCATAATATTAAGAAACCAAGAATAGTTCCGTTAGTGTTTACTGCTATCCAGCATCTTGAGGCATCGTTCTTTTCTACTTCAAAATGATAGGACTTTTCTGGCCAATATAACGCAGCAGTTTGCGCGTCAATCTGAAAAACTTCAGAAATGTCTTTCGGGGTCATCCTGCGGATTTGAAACGGTCGCTTTTCCATCGGTTTCATGAATCATCGGATCTTTCGTACGAAGGTATATGGGTGCCAAATCAGCTGGTGACGGGATGTTTCCTTTTTCAAGTTGTTTCCAGCCAAGTTCTGCTAAAAAGCCGGGCCGTCTGAGGCACATTGCAGGAGAAGCCAGCTTCATGTTTTTATTTTGCCTGCGGAAAAGAGTTCGCGCATCCACGTTGATTTCTCCGGCTATGTTGGTAGTCTCATGAATCACCTCAATGAGACTTTCCGGTGTATGAACGCTGATCTCTGAATTTGGTATCCATCGCTCTTTTTCCTGTCGGAAAAAACAAGCGGCCAAACGTGTCCTTCCTGCTTGCAGAAGAACACATAACGGGAAATCATTGACGGGTTGAGCAGCAGCCAGAATCTCAAACGTTGGAATTCCGATGACCGGGATTTCCAATCCAATTGCCATACCTTTTGCAAAGGACAATCCTACACGCAGACTGGTGAACGAGCCAGGGCCTAAGGCTGCTGCAATGCCTTTCAGCCGGCTTTGATCGATTTCTATATCTTCAAACATTTGTTTCACAGCCTTGGCAAGAATTGTTGTATGACGATTAGTACTGATCCAAGTGGTCTCACCAAGAATCGTGGTTCCGTCATAGACTGCAATTCCAATGCTGCTGGTTGATGTGTCAATAGCTAAAAGCATGTTTTATACTCCAAACGTTTTTTGACGAAAAGATTGAGTGATCTGGACGTACCGCTTACCTTGCGGGGTAAATGTAATTCGTCTTTGCTCATCAGAAACCCATTCCATTTTGATCCACAGATTATCTTTCGGCAGTATTTCGTCGATTCTTTCTGCCCATTCAATGACCAGAGAGCCCAAGCGCAGCATTCTATCGAAGTCCAATTCTTCTGCTTCCCATGCGCTTCCAACACGATAAGCATCAAAATGAAAAAGAATATTTTTGTCCATCCGATTGTACTCATTGATTAAGACAAACGTAGGGCTGGTAACAGGATCAATGCTGCCCCATCCCTGTGCGATTCCCTGAATAAAGGTTGTTTTTCCGGCGCCTAAATCGCCGCTGAAACAAACGATATCCCCTTTTTGCAGCAGACTTCCCAGACGCATACCAAATCTTTTGGATTGTTCAGGACTGCGGCTGAAGTATTCAATTGATTCAGAACTTAAAATTGACATGTCTTACTCTTACGCTTTCTGATGATCAATTTCCGCATTACGGGATGGCTTCCCTTTGATCCTATGTTGAAGGTCACGACGGGATAACAACACCCTGTGATGGCAGCCAAGACATTCCAGACCGATTTCAGCTCCTAATCGAACAATTTTCCATTGATTACTGCCGCACGGATGGTTCTTCTTTAAAGTCACGATTTCATCGATTTCATAGATTTCTGACATTCGATAATTATAAACCAGAGAAGACTTGTCGTTTCATGAAAGGGTACTTCCGAAGCGATTCGAGTGTAAAAACCAAAAAAGTTTCTGGTAAAATAAAAAAAATTCGCGTATTTTGCAAATGAATTTTACTCAAGATTTATTTCAAAAATGCATTTTGTAGATCCCCGTTACTTAGTATCTGTTTCAAATTTCCATGGTCAATTTAATGGAAGAAGTTCCGAATGAATTATATTCCTGAAAAGA
>JAPKMT010000074.1 GCA_026645735.1 Flexilinea sp. | reverse complement strand
AATCCGCCCAATATGCCCATCCCAATCCCACCTCAGCTCCGTCATCCATTTCGATGACTGTGAGCTGATAATCCCTGATCAGTTCCACAGTCATGCCCTTGCTGTTGGAAAGAACAAAAACAGATGCCATCCCCAGGAGAATGGATACAAATAGGATGAATCCTATGCGGGAACTTTTTCTGAAAAATACTACTGATACGACGATACTGATGAAGAATGTCAGGAAAAACAGAATCGCAAGGCGCATGACTTCGGATTGCCCCAGTATTTCATCAAGGGATAGATAACGATAAGCAATTAAAAAGCATACCGATGCAGCGAACCAGAAGCTCAAAATCCACTCTCCAGCCTGTATTTTCTTCGCCTTCAGCCATGCCAAATTTTTCTGTTTTGCACCTTGATTCATTTTTCTTCTCCCGGACCTGGAAAACTGGAATTTCAGACAGTTCTATAAATTATTTACCACTTAAGTGATTAAAGGTATATTGATTGTTCAATGCAATTTTAACGTTATTTATTTGTCCAACCGAGGATTTCGTCTGATCTTTGGAACATGCAAACCTGTAACAGGATCACAGAAACTTTTCTTCAAGTATACATGGAATCTTTCTTTCGAATACCAGAATTCGTTTTTTAAAACCCTATAAAAATCAACTTAAAAAACTTTTAATAATGATCACGCGAAATCAGCAATTCGAAATATGAAAAGCATATCTATATTTCGAATTCATGACGCCAAATTTTTCTATAGTACTGCATCAATTCCTCAGAGTAAAATTAAAATAAACAAGTTACAACTATCAGAAAGGATTTACAATGATGATCATTAAAGAAAATGAATTGGATTATCGCTTTGGAGATAGCGGTCCCAAATACTTGATGCGTGGTCCCCGAATGAATTTTGGAGTAATTCTGTTAAAACCAGGTCAGGAACTAACCGGGCATTATCACAAAATTATGGAAGAAAACTTCTATGTCATTGAGGGGGAAATTGAATTTTTGATCAACGGAGAAAAACATCTTCTCAAAGCAGGAGAATTGTTACATGCCGAACCTGGTGAAGCCCATGCGATGAAAAACGTTGGGGATATCGATGCAAAAACAGTATTTGTTCTGGCTCCCTATACGGATAATGATCGTTTTGATGCTTGAAGTCGACAAAAAAATGATTTGAAAAATGTGAAAAATAAATAACCGGATCCTTATGCAATTAAAAAAAACAGCAACAAGATCCGGTTTTGTTTTACTTCACTTCACCTGCATCGACATTTTTCACGGTAGCAGAATCTGCATAATATAGTGAAACGAAAGGATACTGGTTGTCATTCTTTTCTTCTGATGCGGAAACACAGGCAAACATATTCTTACCGATGATTTCTCCACAGGCAGCGACCACTGAATCTTTACGAATCTGCTTATAAAATTCTCCCTGATTGTGAACGGACATTTCAGTATTGCTGAATTGATCAGCCACCTGATCAAATAATTCAATGATCGTGTTTGCAGTACCCTTGTAAAACATATCAATTTTTAACATATACAGAAGTTCTTCATCGGAAAAATAAAAAGTATACTGATCGCTTTCTATGTCTGATGCATCCACATTGCAGATAATAATCTTTCCCAATTCCGAATCGTTTGCAGGCTCACAGTGCATTCCGTCACGAGAAGACATATCTTCCATGACAATATTTCCACTATCACCAAAATGGAATACCTCTCCGATGACATTATAAGGATCAACCAGCTCAACTTGCTTCCTCCCATGAAATGGAAACGATAAACCACTGTCGTAAGCTTCCACAAATTCAGGCAGGGCATAATGGACTGACACAAACGGGTACTCCTCAGCAGTTTCCGACACACCATTCATACAAACATAGAGATTCTGATTTACGATTCCACATTCTGCTGAAACAGATCCTTTGGATACATAATCAAAAAAAGCCCCTTGCGCATAGGAATCCATCGCAATCTTGCCAAAATTAGACGTGACGGAATCATAAATCTCATCAATCGAAAGGTCTCCACCAGTGTAGACCAAGTCAATTCTGGCCATATAAAATCTTTGATTGTTATCCAAATAAAACGTATAAAAATCCTTCTCACGGTCATATTCATTCGCACAAAAGATCGTGTTACCGAAGCTGTCATCCGCTTGATTTTTACATTCAAATCCTTCCTGATCAGCAAGATTTTTTTCCATCTTAGACTTAGAATCGCCAAAAGTAAAAATTCCCATAACAGTATAAGCGCTCAATTCTTTAGTCAAATTCTGGGCGCTGACATCCGCAAAATAATAGAGAAAATTGAGAATCATCAGAATAGTTATGAGCGGCTTGTACAAAGGTGTTTTAGAATAATTGTTGTCCATTTTCCCTTTTTAAAGGAGCAACTAAAAAAAACGGATGATTAAATATTTATTATTTATAAAAACGCTCAATCCTCGGAATCAAATCCTTTAACAAAATCGGAACCCGCATAATGAATGGTGATGATTGGATAATTTTCATCGGTCTCTTCAACGCCATTCAAACATATATACAGGGTTTCATCCACAATGCCGCAGCCGGCTGCAACTGATCCCGATTTTACATATTCAAAAAATGCTCCTTCTGAATAATCAACCATGTCCACACCTTCAAAATTACTGCCGACATCATTATATAAATCCTCAACTGATAAATCCCCGCCGGTATAAACGATATCGACTTTCATCATATATAGTGATTCATCATCAGCAAAATAAAATGTGTAATAATCGCGTTCATTTTGCAGATCCTCCGCAGAACAGGCGATTGTTTTGCCCCAGATCTCATCGGTTACTGCTTCACATTTCAAACCATCCACTGCAGTCACATAATCCATTACTTCCTGCCCGGCATCGCCGTAATCAAAAATTTCGACGATTGAGTAAGGTGTAAACATAACCTCCTCATCCGCAGCATTTACAACGGTCAACATGCCGGATAACAGCAAAATGATACAGATAAACAACGAAATTCTTTTTTTCATTTAAATATTCTCCTTGTTATGAAAAATTCTGATAGAGAAAACATGTTTTTAAATCATTATAGTGTATGGAAACTTTTTATTCAATTAAGTTTTGAATCAAAACTGAAATTCGAAATTAAGAAAATTATCGGTTATCAGTTGGATTTAAAAAAAAGTAAAAATATTTTTCGTATTTCTGGAAAAAAGTTGGTCTGAATTGATAAATTGTATGTTTGCAAATTCAAAATTACGATAAATGGAAACAGTATATAAAAAAAGAGCATTGCTTCTGAAACAGATCACAACACTCTTTTCTCAAAATAGAAATTATCTTAATATCGAATGATCAACTAATACAAATGATCATTTAATTACTCACCTTCATCAAAAGCTTTGACAAAATCCGGATTGGCATATACAACGGAAACAAAAGGATATGTATCATCGGTTTCTGCAGTAGCTGTCAGACAGACGTAATCAGAATCCGTAATAATTCCACAAGCGATATTTTGTGCCCCATCAGCAAGAAAACCATAGAAACTTCCCTCTGTATAAGGTTCCATTTCAATATCAGCAAAATCAGCAGCCATAGATTCAAAGAGTTGATCTAATGTAATTGTATCGCCCAGATAGTTCACAGAAGATTCAATCATGTATAAACTCTCATCATCAGTAAAGTAGAAATCATAGACATCCGTCTCATCTTCAAGAGCTTGAGTCGTACATTCGATCATCTTTCCGAGATCTTCATCTTCCGTAGCTTCGCAGGAAATGCCATCAACGTCATTCAGTTTCATGATTTCCTCACCGCTGGTTCCCCATTCATAGAATTCGCGAATATTTGTCGGTGTCAACGTGCCAGTTCCCTGTGCGGATACAGTAACGGTTGAAACAATGATGCATACCAAAGCAAATATTACAGTAACAATACTTTTCTTCATGAAATTCATTTCTCCTTATGGTGCAATTTGATGAGTGTTTTTTAATTGGTTATCGTTCATAACCAGAGTTGATTCTATCACTATATTTTTCATCAGTAATTCGAAATTTGAAAAAGCCTTCTGAAAAAAAAAAAGAAAACTTGTTGTTGTGTTGTTTTTGCGCTTTGCGCAAAAACAACACAACAACAAATAATTCTCCCCATATCTTGAATCGCTGATTTTTTATGATTTCCAGAGACAAAAAAATCCTCTGACATGAACAAGGGTTTTATTGAATCCATACAATAATCCTGGGACCATTTTCCTCGAATATTTCTTTTGAATTCAAAAAAAATACTTCCTGAATCATTTTCTATTAGCGCATTCTGAATCAGTAATTCACAATTGAAACTCATGAAAACATAACTGTTCTTTGGAATAAACAATATACTTAGAGAAATATCAAATAAGGAGGCAGCAAATGCTTCTTGCTCCAAAACTAAAAATCGGTGACACAATTGCTGTGATTTCTCCCTCCTCGCCAGTCACCTGCACGGCTGTACACCGTTATCAACGTGGAAAGTCCTTCCTTGAAACAAAAGGTTATCGGGTAAAAGAAGGCAAACTTACCGGGAAAAGAGATTATTATCGGTCAGGGTCCATTCAGGAAAGAGCCGATGAATTGAATCAACTGATCCACGATCCGGAAGTCCAATGTATCATGTCATCAATTGGTGGTTGGAACTCCAATTCACTGCTTCCTTATATTGACTATGAAAGCCTGCGCAACAACCCGAAAATCATCGTAGGATACTCCGATGTTACTGCTCTTCTTTTGGGCATTTATACTCAAACCGGTCTCATATGCTTTTATGGTCCTGCAACGGCAGCCTCTTTTGGTGAGTTTCCGCCATTGGTTGATAATACCTGGTCCTATTTTGAAATGATTGTTTCCGGAAAGAAGATATTACCATTCACCTTGCCGACGCCCGAAAATTGGACCGATGAGTTTATTGACTGGGAAACCCAAAATAAGAAGAAAAACGTTTTCACAAACGAATTAACAACCGTTCATCCCGGAATTGCAGAAGGCCGTTTGATTGGAGGAAATCTCAACACGATGCAAGGAATCTGGGGCAGCCCCTTCATGCCGATAATTCAAGCAGGAGATATCCTGTTCCTGGAAGATTCCCTGTTAGATGCAGCCATCATCGAAAGAAGCTTTTCTTTGTTAAAAATAAACGGGATTTATGACCGGATCGGTGGATTGATTCTTGGAAAACATGAAAAGTTTAAAGATTGCGGATCAGGAAGAAAACCTTATGAAGTTTTGCAAGAAGTTATAGGTAACTTTTCTTTCCCTGTTCTTGCGCAATTCGATTGCAGTCATACACACCCGATGCTGACACTTCCGATCGGATGTCAAGTCAGACTTAACGCTGATGATCAGACCGTTACACTTCTGGAAACACCGGTTTTTTAATATCGATCAAAATCATCGTAATAGAATCCATCAAATATGGAGACAGAAGCAAATCTAATCGGTAAATACTTTTAATCAATTGGTCAGGTAATCAAAAATGATGAAATATGAATTGAAAAATCCCAGTTTTTTGACAATCTCAGATAAAACCAGAAACAAAATATATTATGGTCCTGATCAGGTATGGTTTACAGATAAATGGAGGAAAAAAGCCGGATGCGGCCCTACCTCAGCAGCTTTCGTTACAGCCTATCTCGCATTCACGCGCCCTCATTTACGTCCGTTGTATGCTCCATCCGAAATGGAGCGGGAAGAATTTCTACATCACATGAATGATGTATACGAATTCGTCACTCCCGGACTCATGGGAGTGAATAAAGTTTCAATTTTTACAAAAGGTGTCAATGCTTTTGCATCTTCCAGAAATATTCATTTAATTTCTCATAAATTGGACATCGAAAGAGTTGCTTTTGGTCAAAGAGAACCATCGAAGATAATCGCAGAATTTGTAGTAAATGGATTAAAGTCAGACTGTCCGATCAGTTTTCTGGCTCTCTCCAACGGGAAAGAGAGCAAACTGCAGAACTGGCATTGGATCACGATCACATCTGCAGAGATAGAAGATACTGAAGTCCTTGTTCATGCGTCCGACGAAGGGCATGAAATTGTCTTTGATCTACAGCTCTGGTATAAGACTACAAACCTATCGGGCGGGCTCGTCTACTTCACAGAAGCGTTACATTCATAAACAGCAGAGGATTTATTCTTGCAGCAAAAGAAAGCGGTGTCTTTTCTCCAACAAAAGTAAGCTTCGAAACAACGATTTTTCTCCATTTTGAAAATTTTTGTATTATACAGTCTTTCAAATGGCTGCAGAATCATAAACCATTCTCGCTATATGCCAAATGACTGTCTTCGCAGCCCCATGGTAACAAGGAACTGTATTGAAATTCCAAAACAGATGAACTGAGAAGTGAATTCACTCAGAATAGCTTGAAACGAAACAGTAAAAAATACTATACTGGATTTATCAGAGTATTTTTATTATTCACAACAAAAATTCGAAAAATTGCCGATTAATGATTATAAATTTTTTTGAAAGGCAGCTATGAACACCAGATATCAAACAAAACAGGTTATTAAAACTGTTCTTTGTGCAGCCATCATTCTAATTTTGCAATTGAGTATTCCAGTTGCTACAGCCTCAGCACACTCAAAGACAGCTGATCAACAAATTCCGGCAGGTTATGGTATGGTACGCAATACAGATGGGATGATTGAAATATTTATTCCTGCCGGAGCTTTTTGGATGGGAAGCGATACAGGGAACGCAAATGAAAATCCGGCACATGAAGTATATCTCGATGCTTATTGGATTGATCAGACAGAAGTAACCAATGCGATGTACAATCGCTGCGTCAGTGCAGGTGCCTGTGAAATGTTAGCCAGCCGGGAGTCTTACAATATAGCAAAATATTACGGGAATCCAACTTATGATCAATTCCCAGTAGTATTCGCAAATTATTACCGTGCGGAAGAATATTGTCGTTGGGCAGGCAGTAGTCTTCCAACAGAAGCTCAGTGGGAAAAAGCAGCCAGAGGTCCCGATGGACTCCAATGGCCATGGGGGAATGAATATAATGGCAGTTTTCTCAATGCGAATTACGCAGTGGGAGACACCACTTCGGTAGGCAGTTATTCTGTCGGAATCAGTCCATACGGTATCTATGACATGGCTGGAAATGTCTTTGAATGGGTTAAAGATTGGTACAGTGTCGATTATTACCGATCACAAGCCTCTCCAACACAAAATCCAGCGGGTCCTGCTTCTGGTCAGGAAAAAATATTGCGCGGCGGTTCCTGGCTCAGCAACATGGATGCTGTCCGGACAACAACCCGGAAAGAGTATGCACCGGGCGCTGCGAACTATGATTGGGGATTCCGTTGTGCCAGACCGTACACACAGCAAGACAATCAAATCATTCAAGCACAACAGAGGCAGCAAAACATTCAACCGACCCAAATGGTGCAAAACATCCAAATTGAACCAAGCAACCAGACAATCCAAACCGTTTGGGATATACAAATTGAAAATGGACCGGGAATATTACCTCCCTATCAAGGTATGAATCAGTTTGTTTCCCAACCGACAGTATTGAATCAATCCATTTCGGTAGTCAATCAGCAGCAAAACATAGCAATCGAACAAACCTGGCCAACTGAAACTCCAACGCCATCCTCGCGAATCCGAAATCAAGATGGCATGACAGAAATTTACATTCCGGCAGGACCATTCACCATGGGCACCGGATCAGGAAATGCTGGTGAAGGGCCGGCACATGAGGTCTATTTAGATGCTTATTGGATCGATCAGACTGAAGTTACGAATGCCATGTACAGTCGATGTGTCAGTGCGGGTGCCTGTCAGCTGCTTGGAAGTCAGCAATCCTATTCAAGACAAAAATATTATGGGCAACCAGAATTTGCAGATTATCCAGCCATCTATGCGAATGCATACCGGGCAGACGAATATTGCGCATGGATTGGAGGCAGTCTGCCAACAGAAGCTCAATGGGAAAAAGCAGCCAGAGGAACGGAAGCACTTCTTTGGCCATGGGGAGATACATTTGATGGAAGAAATGTAAACTATTATTATTCTATTGGAGATACAACACCTGTTGGGAATTACCCTTCCGGAGCAAGTCCGTATGGTGTTCTTGACATGGCAGGGAATGCATACGAATGGGTTAAAGACTGGTACAGCGAATCTTATTACAACACTCCCGATGCATCCATGCAAAATCCAGCCGGTCCAATTACTGGGAACAGCCGCATTTTGCGCGGAGGATCCTGGCTGAGCGGGTTCAATGCAACGCGGACAACAGCTCGGAAAAGTTTTGAGCCCGGTGCTTCCAATTACGACTGGGGTTTTCGCTGTGCACGTCCCGCACAGTAAATTTAAATAAAAGGAAGGGATCTACTGTCTTCTTTGGAAAACCTGTATATCCCTTCTTCTAATCTGTAATCAATGTCATGAGCAATACAATCAAGCTGTCAATTATCAGAACATGATTCGTAAAAAATCAGTTTAATGCAATGCCTCAGATAATTGCCAAATCATGGGCAGATTCAAATAGTGCATTCGCAAAAGCAGTAATATCCTCACGAGTATGAGAAGCGCTTAATTGGACACGGATTTCATCTCTGCCCTTCGGCACAACCGGATAATTGATGCTGGAGATTAAAAAACCTTTTTCAAACATCTTCTTGACCAACGCTTTCGTCTGCAAAGAATCTCCAATTAATACCGGCTGAATTGGATGACTGGATTCAGCTGCAAGCTGGAATCCTTTTTTATTCAATTGAGTTTTCAATTCGGTAATATTGTCTTTCAGTTTCCGCAATAATATAACTCCATCTGAAGAGTCCAGCAAATCGACGGCCGCCAGTGCAGCAGCTGCACAACCTGGAGCTATCGAATTGGAATAAATATAAGTTGCTGATGATTCACGCAAGTAATCAATGACTGTCTGATCGCCGACAGCATATCCGCCATCTGCTCCAAAACCTTTTCCCAGTGTCCCAACCAGAACATCGGCCTTTGCACCAGAAACTTCTTCACATCCGCGTCCAGTTGATCCGAAGGCACCTACGCCATGGCAATCATCCACAATCAACAGAATTCCCTCAGGATATTGTTGGTCATAACGGTTAATGACGGTACGAATTTTTTGAAGATCCTGATACTCACCCAGCATGCTGAACACACCATCTGTGATCACTACAACCCGATGAAACTTTCCAACATGGCTCTTGAGAATTTCTTCCAGAGAATCTGCATCCAAGTGTTTAAAAATTGCTTTTTCTTCTTTTCCCAGATTCGGCAGGCGAACGCCATCAATAATACTGCGATGATTCAGTTCATCTGATATCACAAGTACATTGTTGCCGATTACCGAATCCTTGCTTTGCCCTCGAATCAGGCTAAAAATAACAGCCAGATTAGCGGCGAAAGCAGAAGAATAAATGATTGCATCTTCTCTGCCATGGAATTTTGCCAGCCGTTTCTCGAGTTGGCGATGCACAGCAAAAGAACCGGAAATAAATCGAACTGCGCCTGGGCCAGTCCCCAGTTTCAGGGACGCCGCATGCTCAGCGCTCTTTAGACTCGGATGGTGTCTTAATCCTAAATAATCATTCGAATTGAAAACTGAATACGGTAAACCACCTATCATTGCTTTTGGTGAAGGATCCGAGTTGAAATCATCGATAAAATGCTCAAACCGCTTCGAAGTTCCTGATTCATCCAACCGAAGTAATTCTTTTTTCAGTAATTGATAAAAATTTTCTCTAGCCATTTTCCAGCCTTTCCTTAATACCTTTGTATAGAGCCATGGTCATTTTTGGCAGATCATATTCTTCTTTCCAGCCCCAATCCTTTCTTGCCTGGGAATCATCAATGGTCTGAGCCCAGCTTTCAGCAATCTCTTGCCGATCATCAGGATTGTATATGATTTCAAAATCCGGAGATATTTTCCGAATTTCTGCTGCCAACTCGGCTGGTGTAAAACTGATCGCCGTGAAATTATAGCTGGTTCGTATGGAGATGTTTTCAGCTGGAGCTTCCATTAATTGCATTGTTCCACGAATTGCATCGTCCATATACATCATCGGAAGTCTTGTATCCGGTTTCAGAAAACATTCATAACGATTTTCTTTGATTAATCCATAGAAAATATGGATCGCATATTCTGTGGTTCCATCACCGGGAGCAGCCTTGTATCCATTCAAGCCCGGATATCGGATGCTGCGTACATCTACGCCATATTTGTGATAATAGTACTGGCACAATAACTCGCCAGCTACTTTCGTCACGCCGTACATTGTGGTCGGTTCAAAACTGGAGTGCTGCGGGACCAATGCCTTTGGGGTCGTTTCGCCATATACTGCGATGGAACTTGGCCAAAAGATCCTGCATTGAAAATCGCGGGCAATATCTAAGATATTCTTTAGTCCGAGTAGATTCACTTTCCAGGCGCGATCCGGATTTTTCTCCCCACCAACAGAAAGCAGACCTGCTAGATGAAAAATTAGGCCAAAATCATATTTTTTTTGCAGTGTTCGCAGATAGGCGACATCACAAACATCACCAATTTCCATGATACCTTCAAAATGCTGATCTGCCGGATGACAATCCAGACAAACAATAGAGTTTTCACCATATTTGGCCTTTAACGCAAGAACCAGATCGCTTCCGACTAAACCGCAAGCGCCCGTGACAAGAATTTTCTTCATTTTTCCCTTTCATACCATTTTGCCACTGGCGGAGCAAAATGTAATTTTTTAGAAGATTCGATAATCGAACATTTCCTTAAAAAAATCCGGGATAAAAAACTTGTCCTACATTTTCCCACAACAATTTTAACGCAAATATTTTATGCTATGCGGGGGATTAATTTCTGATTTTTTCTTTTAATTTCTTTCAGGGAAAATTCCAGGGGAAAGTTTTCTATGAAAAAAATTCCTTCTCTTGTCCAAAGTGAAGGGCAGGATGAGCGCAGTCTGTTTTTATGAACTTACTCCCTTTCAGAAAGTTAGATGATCTTCTCTGACCTAACAGATCCCATTTCAGATAAAAAATAATCCTATGGGAATCCCCATAGGATTGAATCATTGAGTAATTTGTGGGCCCAGTAGGATTCGAACCTACAACCAAGAGGTTATGAGCCCCCTGCTCTGCCACTGAGCTATAGGCCCGCAGTTCCACTATTATAATTGAATATTTTCAAATATAGTAATATTTCTTATAAATTGTGTAAGAGCAACATGATAATGTCCTATAGTAGCAAAATAGAAATGTCCTAATTATCATTAGGAGCTATGAAATGGAC
>JAPKMT010000073.1 GCA_026645735.1 Flexilinea sp. | reverse complement strand
CTATGTAAAATCTTTCAATCTTTTTTTCGATGCTCCTCAATCATCTTTCTGCTATCGAATAATGGACGGAAAATATTCTACCCATTCTTTTTTATCTGTAAATTTATGTTTCCAATTCGAATCTATCAAATTGTTATCGGAGGATCTTTGGATCTTCAAATTCAGAATAATAAACATTGGATTCTTTTCCTGAATTCTTTTTCAGCAAATTTTGTTGAGACATACGCATTGAAGCAACGGTTATTCGACCTGGATGTTCATAACGCTATTTTTTTGCCAAATTGTAAACAATTAACGATTCTTTCGAAACAGGAACTTCCGTCTGCGTTTCAAAAACCTATTCCGATATGCACTTTTTCAAGAGTAATGAAAGAAAAAGGGATTGAAGAGTCAATGGATGCCATTATAAAAATCAACACGAGTTACAAACAAATAGTGTTTCATCTGGACATATTTGGACAAATTGATAAAAAATATGAAGAACGGTTCAGCGGTTTACTAAAGAAATCTCCTGATTATATCCAATATAAAGGAGTAATCCAGTCTACTCATTCAACCGAGGTACTAAAGAATTATTTTTTACTCCTGTTTTTAACTCATTGGGAAAATGAAGGGTTTGCAGGTGCAATTATCGATGCATTTTCAGCAGGATTACCTGTTATCGCAACCAACTGGGGTGGAAATGCTGAAATCATTGCAGACAGGTATACTGGCCGAATTGTTCCACTACACGACCAGGAGCGTCTTATTTCCACATTACAGGAATATGTCGACGAACCAATGGCCTTAATCAAAATGAAACAGAATTGTTTGTACGAAGCGCAAAAATATACACCTGAACAAGCGTTGAAACCTTTGATAGAAACAATTATTAAAAATGGAGGAGCTTGAAAATTCGAATTGCAATAATTTTGCCATATTTTCAGACAGGAGGAGCCGAAAAGATGGCTGCGATGATTGCATCAAACCTGGATTTGACCCGTTTCATTGTTACAGTGATCTGCGTTAATGGCAAACAACAAAATACAACCTGTGAAGAAACTATTTATTCTCGAGGTATTCCGATTTTCTATATCAATAAGGGTTTGGGATTTTCTTTTACAGCTGTCTGTAAATTGTGGGCTTTGCTGAATCAAGTAAAACCGGATATTGTCCATACTCATTTAGCTGCCTGTTTATATACTGCTCCTTGGATTTTGTTTCATCCAGTTATGATGATCCATACGATCCATACGATTCCTCAGTATGAAGGAATTATTTATCGACGAATCATTCTTTTTTTCCTGTTTCAAATGAACAAAGCGGTACCAATCGCTTTATCCCAAAAAAACAAGACGATGATTTCCCGATATTTTCGCATCAGCGAACAGAAAATAGAGATAATTCACAATCCGGTTGAAATCAATAAATTTCAATTGGGAAAACGAAACACTCTGGATCAAAAAAAGATTCGTTTTATTAATGTGGGACGATTAACCAAACAGAAAAACCAGAAATTTCTATTGAATGTCTTTAAAAAACTGCATGATCAATTTCCGGATGTATCTTTACTGGTTGTCGGAGAAGGACCTGAAAGAGAAAATTTAGAAAAGTTCGTCTCACAGTCAAATCTTGACGCTGATGTTGTCTTTACTGGAAACGTCGAAAATATTGAGGATTATTTGACCACTGCTGATATTTTTGTCTTAACTTCGATATGCGAGGGTTTACCACTTTCCATGATTGAGGCGATGGCTTCTGGGCTTCCAATTATCGCATCAGATGTTGGAGGAATCAGCGATATTGTGAAGGAAAATGGAATTCTTGTTCCTTCGAATGATGAAAAAGCATTATGGAACGCAATGACGCTGCTTATATCCAATTCAATCGAGAGAGAGAAAATGGGAATGAATTCCAAAACAATTTCCAATCGATTTGATATTTCGGTAATTATCAAAGAATATGAAAAAATTTTTCAAAAATACGCAAAATAAATTCAATTTTTCGAAAAACAGCACGTATTTGAAATCTTGATCGGCTTTTTCAGTTACGAAATAAAATTCATTATTCTTTTTATTTTTCATTCAGGAGAGATGAGAAGACTTCTAATGATCTTTTTCTTATAACGAGTTGATGAGAAAAAGTCATTATTACATGAGATCATGTATACAAATGGCAAAAATTTTTTTCAGATTTTTTTTCTCCTTCCCCCAAAAACATCTTCTGTTTTCCTATAAATATTAATCTTCTCAAAAAGGTTCTTCAACATTGAATCGAATTATCGATTTATTGATGAAGAATCATGAAAACCAGTTCTTGTGTTGGTTTATCTTCGAACAGAAACACCGTAATTACGAAGTAATCACTCATTTACAAAATTACGAGGTATTCATCCGAAAGTACGATTCAATTGTTCATAAATAATAACAATAATATATAATACAATAATAATATTATAAAAATAAAAATACCAATTAATTATAAATATATAATCGATCTAAAAATATATTCTATATTGTATTAATATCAATTCTTATGTAGATTTAATATTAATGAAGCTTGGATAGTAAAGGATTATACAATGAAAAAAATCACTGTCATTTCGTTCATATGGATCATCGAATTTAGTTTACTGGCGTTTCACTCACCAGATAAACAAATCGATGTGAATAATCAAAATCTCATTTCCGGTGAATGGAATTATTCCATCAGTGAAGATACAATTTCTATCACAGGTTATACCGGAAAAGAAACAATCCTGGAGGTCCCTGGTGAAATCGATCAAATTCCAGTAACCAGCATTGGAGATGAAGCATTTCGTGATCATTCCGAAATTTCGGAAATTTGGTTACCCGACAGTATCAAGATCATTGGTGAAGCTGCTTTTTCAGGATGCACTTCTCTTAGACAAATTCGTTTACCCTTTTCGTTGCAAAGAATTTTAAATGATGCTTTTCGTTATTGTTCCAGTTTGGAATCCATCGAATTTCCTGATGGATTGATTTCAATTGGAAATAATGCATTTGAAGAATGTTCACTATTACCCGAAATAGTACTGCCAGATTCTGTTACGAGCATAGCAGGAAATGTTTTTAAAAATTGCCAATCATTATCTTTTGTCGATATTCCAAAGAGTGTAAAAGTTATTGGCGGGAACGCATTTTCTGGAACACCATGGTTGGACGCTCAAGAAGAAGAATTTGTTGTGGTTGGAAATAAGGTTTTATTAAAATACAACGGGTCAAAAAGTACTGTGGGTGTTCCGATGTCAATTACCAGTATTGTTGATGCGTTTGCGGGGAATATTTCATTAGAAGAAGTGATTTTACCAGAATCGGTAACGGTAATTTCTGATTATGCTTTTGCAGATTGTATCAACCTTCGAAGAATAATTATATCTCCCAGAACGACAACAATAGGCTCTTCTGCATTTAAGAATTGCAGAAGTCTTCAAATAATCGAAATTCCCGAAAAAGTATCCTGGATCGGAGATTATGCATTTCAAAATTGTCAACAAATACAGAAGATTGATTTACCGGAAACCTTAGAAGCAATCGGTGAAAAAACTTTTGACAGCTGTTTTTCATTGAAAACAATCTCTATACCGGATACAGTGACTGAAATTCATGAGACTGCTTTTGATAATTGTCCGTTACTCAATTTGAAAGTAGTTTTTAATTCCACTGCTGAATCATTTGCCAGGGATAGAACTATTCCTTTCAAGTATTTATCCCAAAAAAATGAGGATTTTTCATATTTGCGGGATGAAAATGGTGTTGAAATTTTGCAATATATTGGAAAAATATACCGTGTCAATATTCCATCCAATTTGGACGGGTATGATGTATGGAAAATTGGCCCAGGCGCTTTTCAGGAAAATCCTTTTGCAAGAGAGGTAAAGCTTCCGGAAACAATTCGTGAAATTGGTGAATGGGCTTTTTCTTTTTCTGAAAATTTGGAATCTGTCAGCATCGCCGATGGAACCAGCAAAATTGGTGCAAATGCATTTACCAGTTGTCCGAATCTGAAAGAAGTTTATGTGCCTTCCAGTGTTTCTGAAATCGGGATTGATGCTTTCAGAGATTGCCCGAACCTGGTTATCCAGGCAGTATCAGGATCGCTTGCATCGAAGGAAGCACAAAACCTGGGCTTGAGTTCTTTTGATCCTTTGACTATTTCCGGCGATTTTCGTGTCGCTGAAGAGGAAGGTAAATATTTTCTCATTGGTTATACCGGATCAGAGAAAAAAATCACCCTTCTGTCTGAGATCCTTGGAAGGAAAATCACAGCTGTTGGACGCAACATCTTTCAATATGCATCGATGGAAGAACTTTATGTTCCAGAAGGTTATATAAGTATTGGTGATTATGCATTTGCGAATATGACACAACCATTAACAATATATCTTCCGGATAGTCTTGTTGAAATTGCTGACAATGCATTTGAGGGGACAGAAGTTATATTCAAAGCTCATACAGGGACAACAGCGGAAGCGTTTGCCCGAAAGAATGATGTGAAGTTTCTGGTTCTTCATGAATAAGTATCGATTTGATTCAAAAAATCTAAGGGTTTAATCATAATCAACTTATGGAGTCGGGTCCAAAGATTTACTAAAAGATCCTATAAAAAATTTATTAAGGTTTGCAGATTTATTTGTATATCAGAATTATCCCTCTTGGTATGTTTCTTAAAAAGAGGTGTTTCCAAAAATATTGAGTAGTTATAAAGAGCGAGAATCGTAAAGGATTTTAATGAGACGGAAGCATAGACAAAAAATTCCACAACAAGTGGTCAAAATTTTCTGTTTACTATTTCTGGTTTTCTGTTTGAAAGATTTTACGGTACAGGGAAAAGATAACAGACCTAAGCGCATTGAGGATGGATATGTTTACATAGTTGAGCAAGGGGTTGCAAAAATTACAGATTATAAAGGAACTGGTGGTAATTTGAATGTTCCCTGGAGTTTAGGAGGAGTAGAGGTTATTGAAATAGCTGAAAAAGCTTTTAGTGGAAACGATAGCATTACATCCGTAAATCTTCCGAATTCTATCATTCGAGTGGGAAAGGAAGCATTTTCTGGTTGCAAGAAACTGGTGAATTTTCGATTGTCATCACAGATTGAAAAAATCTCTGAAGGCTTATTTCGCGACTGTATAAAACTATCATCCATTATGATTCCTGAACGAGTTGTCGAAATCAGCAGAAATGCATTTGCCGGATGTAACAATTTGATCTATGTCTATTTTGGAGGGACAAAAATGTTGTCCCATATCAGTCCGGGAGCTTTTCTGGGAACTCCATGGTTTGAAAAACAAAAGGATGAATTTGTTATTGTTGGAAATGGTGTATTGATTAAATATAATGGGAATAAAACAAAGGTTATATTGCCATGGAATGTTTATTATGTGGCGAATGCATTTGAAGACCATACTGAAATCGAAGAAGTTATCCTTGCGGAATGGACAAAAGGAATATTGGAGAATGCATTTCGAGGTTGCTCCGCATTGAAATCGGTGCAATTTGGAGAATGGATCACTGAGATCGGACCTTATGCGTTTGAAAATTGTATTTCACTGGAGAAATTACTGTTACCGGATCGGATTCAATCGATCGGCAGCAACGCATTTGCCGGATGTCAGAATTTATACAGTATTTCGTCTTTGTTCAACCTTTCGAATGTTGAATCTGGAACATTTGAAAATTGCCGATCGCTTGAAAATATTGTGTTGTCCGAAGACCTGATATCCATTGGAGACAGCGCTTTTTTAAATTGTAAATCGCTAAAATTTGTGAAATATGGTGAGCGTTTGAATACAATCGGAAAATTCGCATTCTCCGGATGCAAAAATCTCTTGTCCATTCAAATACCTGATTCCGTAACCCAAATTGATACAGGTGCATTTCAAGAATCGGGGATTCAATCAATTTCTCTGCCGATTGGCGTAGAAAATATCAAGGAGAACGTTTTTAAAGGCTGTAATCAATTAAAGGAAGTAACATTTCAAAATTTGAACACAGTCATTGATGATTCCGCTTTTGACCGTAAAGACATGATTTTAAACATCCCTGATAAATTGGCTTTATACGAAAAGGAAAGACATATTGCAGGCTATACTTTACCGACACCGAGTTTGTTCGTTGATAAAGATTTATCGGTTATAAAATTTGCTCAAGAGAACCAGCTTGAATTTCGAATTCAACCTATCCGAACAAAGTTTTATGATTTTTTGCGATATCCCGGAGCTGTTTCATATACAATAATTTTTTCCAGAATAGATGATAGAACAGAATTGATTGTGCCGTCAATGATCAACGGATTTCCAGTATCAGTAATTGGGGAGGCTGCATTCCAAAATAATTCTTCAATCCAATCTGTGGTTATCAACGATACGATTACTAAGATCGAGGATTGGGCTTTTTCTTACTGTCCCAATCTTAAAAATGTTATTATTGGAAATTCCGTGGAATCCATTGGAGCTGATGCTTTTCATGGAGACTTCCTGATACAGAAAATATTCATTCCACCCAGCGTTAATCAGATTGGCGCCAATGCATTCAAGGATTGTCCCAATCTCACAATTAGCGGAATATCCGGGTCTGCGGCAGAAAAGTATGGAATTGCCAATGGAATCCCTTTTATGCTTGAGCTGCACAATATCCCATGAAGAAATTATCATTCGTTCTTTTGATTATTGGAATTGTAGTTGTTGTCAGTAAATATTTCATTTTTTCAGGTGAAAAAAGTACAGACAAGAATCTCGTTTATCGATTTGGTAAATGGCGATATCAGGTTGAGAATGGGACAATTACACTGGATCAATATACAGGGAAAGAAGAAAGAATAGATATTCCTGATTCGATCGACAACAAACCTGTCCGTCAGCTTGGCGATCGATTGTTTATGAATCAAACAAATTTAACTGAGGTCATAATTCCAGACAACGTTACAACGATTGGATCATCAGTCTTTAAAGGATGTACATCGCTGAAAAAAGTCAACTTGCCTGACGGAATACTCAAAATACCTGAAGAAACTTTTTTTGGCTGCTCATCACTTGTAGAAATTGTAATACCGGAATCCGTTCGTGAAATAGGGGCTTCCGCATTTCAAAATTGTGAAAATCTTCAATCGGTTACGATTCCGGATAGTGTAATTGATATCGGACAGAATGCATTTGCAGACAACCTCGTCTTGAGTGAAATTATAATATCAAAAAATCTAAGAATAATTGGGACAAGTGCTTTTCTTGGAACGCCATGGCTAAAGAATCAAAAAGAACAATTCGTGATTATCGGAGACCAAATTTTACTGAAATACAATGGTAATCAGGATATTGTGGAGGTTCCATCACCGGTATCATCCATTGTGGATGCATTTGAGGGTAATGTGCAATTAACAAAAATTCTTCTTCCGACAACACTTCAAAATATCGGGGATCGTGCTTTTGCCAGATGTATTAATTTGCGAGAAATCATAATTCCTTCCAATGTTACATCAATCCAAAACAGTTCATTTTCAGGTTGTATCAATCTTTCTACCTTAACATTTTCGAAGAACTTATTATCAATTGGTTCGCATGCTTTTCAACGCTGTCTGTCATTAAAGACGGTTATCATTCCAGAAAAAGTTAAGAGAATCGATGCAGAGGCATTTTCTGAATGCTCTGCATTGCAGACTGTGAGGATTCCGGATGGAGTTGAAAAAATTGAATACAATGCTTTCGAAAAATGTCCAAATTTAAGGTTACATATCAGCTACGGGTCAATAGCAGAATCCTTTGCGAAACAGAATAAAATTGATTTTGTCTATTTTCGAGAAATGAACGATGATTATATATTTCAACGCAGTGAAAAAGAAATTGAAATCATCCAATATTTAGGAAAAATGTCTGATGTACGGATCCCTGAAAAGATCGACGGTTTACCTGTTTGGAAAGTAGGTACAGGCTCTTTCCAGACGAATTCGATGGTACGTTCGGTTATCTTTCCATCCTCAATAAAAGAAATTGGTGATTTCGCCTTTTCATCGATGCGAAACTTGGAGAATGTTATGATTTTTGAAAACCTGGAAAAAATTGGAAAAGAAGCTTTTTCGAATAATCCAAAACTGGTTGAAATAACCATTAGCTCCATTAAGACTGATATCGCAAAGGACGCATTTAAGAACTGTCCAAATCTTAGAATTAATGCACCGGCTAATTCTACTGCAGCAGAAAAAATTAAGGAATTGGGAATAACTGCCAAGATTTTTTCTGATATTTCTCAAATGATATCCCAACACATGACTAAAACCAATCCAGCGAATCCAATCATTGAACTTCGACCAGAAACGCCATTTTTTGCGCCTCTGCAGGGAACCTCTACCTTTGATGAAATACTACCGCTTGAGATGAAACCATCAGAAACAACAGAACTCAATTTGGGAAACTCAACTGCGACCCAGGACAATTTTCCTGATGAATATGAATCGATGGTTACAGAGGACAGCGTTATCTCTGCTCCAACGCCTGAAAAAAGTATTGAAACCTCCACCTTTTTGGTCCCTGTCATGGAGTTGAACAATACACAACCAATGATCAAACCGGAATTAGCCCAAGCAACGAGCACAGAAGAACCATTCATCTATATGGATAAAAAATTTCGCATAGAAAAAATACGAGGAAAGTTTTTGATAACGCAATATATCGGGAATGATTTTGAAATTGTCCTTCCCGAAAATTTCGAAGGAAACATCATTAATGGTATCGGACGATATGCTTTTTCTGCAAAGAAAATTGATCAAATAACTATTCCGGAAGGATATATTCAGATCGATCCTTTCGCATTTAGTTACATGCCAGACAAAATTGTTGTCACAATTCCAGCCAGCGTTACCGATATTGCCAGTAATGCTTTTGAAGGATCGCAAGCGATAATTCGTGGTTATGTCGGGACTATGGCCGAGGAGTATGCACGAGAACATAATATTCAATTTCGTGTAATCATTTATGAATAGACAATATTTGTTAAATTGATGATCTGATACATCAATTTATTTTGTTTGAGAAATCTGAAATCATGAAATCCTGATAACATTAGGAATAAGAAGTTTATGAAATAGCTGATGAAAATGAAAAAACAGGATAATTCTATGAAAATTGTTGTGATTGATGGACAAGGTGGAAGTTTAGGAAAAACCATCGTAAACCAATTGAAAAAAAATATTCCGGATTTAAAGCTTTATGCTATCGGAACAAATAGTATCGCCACATTAGCGATGCGCAAAGCAGGTGCTGATTATTGTGCATCAGGAGAAAATCCTGTCATTGTTGCCTGTCAGGATGCAGATATTATCATCGGCCCATTGGGTATCATTGCGGCAGATTCATTAATGGGAGAGATAACTTTTGCTATGGCTATGGCAATTGGAAAGAGCAAAGCCCACAAGATATTGATACCAGTCAGTAAGTGCCGAATTACTGTCACTGGCGTACAAGACCTGCCGTACAATAACTATATTGATATCGCTATCGCGAGTATTAAGAAAATACTTGAAGAAGCGGATAAGTCCGACTGATCGAGAGAGTATGGATCCATACGATGGATAGAGAATCTCTCTGACAACAACCGTTGAAAACATATCTTCTCAGACCAAATAAAAAGAAAAATCAATAAAATGGAAAGATCGAAAGAGAAAGAAAATGAGTAATGAGTGATCCTTTTTTCGATCCCGCGGACAGTATTCTGATCAATAAAGCACAGAATGATTTTGATCGTGCAAAAAGAGCTGCTGATTGGCAATTTGCAATTGGAGCATTGACAGGAAAAAATTATCATCTTGTTGACTACAACGAAGTAAGAAGCCGCTTAAGTGATACCTGTAATTTGCCAATCATTCAAAAAGAAATACCAATCCAATCGATCATCGGATCTGTATCCCGAAATCTTGATTTTACCCGAACTTTCCTTCCTAAAATATCCCAGGATAAAGAGCGTTGGGTAAAAGTAAAGATGGCCAATGAGTCTCTGGAGGGTGTGCCTCCCATTGACGTGTATCAGATTGGTGATGTATATTTTGTGCTTGATGGTCACCACAGGGTATCCGTAATGAAAAGTTACGGAGCAGAATTTATCACTGCCAATGTACGTGTGATAAACAGGAATGTACCCCTTTCCCCAACTGATTCGCCTGATGAAATCATCGTAAAAGTTGAACGAGATGCATTTCTTAAAAGGACAAAAATTGATCAGTTGCTTCCGGATGAGAATTTGGAACTAAAAAATCCTGGAGAATATATCGAATTATTGGAGCATATAACTGTCCACCGTTATTTTATAGGTTTGGATTTTCAACGTGACATTCTTGCGGACGAAGCAGTTCTGCATTGGTATGAAAATGTGTATTTACCGGTAGTCAAGATTGTTCGAGAAAGAAATATGCTGCGCGGTTTTCCAGATAAAACAGAAACAGAACTTTATTTATGGATCGAAAACCACAAAACGGAACTAACGAAAGAATTTGGTGATCAGCTTCGAACTGCAGCAGTGGCATGGAATATTCAGGAACAATATGATATTCGTAAAACCAATTTATTAAAAAGATTATGGAAAAACATCTATATTTGGCTTACTCCGGATATGTCAGACTGGGGAGTCCGAACTGGCGATTGGCGAAAAGAGTTCATTCAGAATGATCCTTCACCTTTTATTCGTAGAATGATGATTGCCGTGGCCGACTTGGAAACAGACAAAGACTATTTGCGAAGTGCAATTCAATTTTCAAAAAAATATGGAGCCTGGGTAGGAATTGTGCATGTCGTAAAACGATCTACAATGCTTAATTCCGAATGGATGGATAAGTATGGTGCTGAAATAGAAAGCATGCTAGCAGCAGAAGAAGTCCATGGAAAATTCTTCCCGTTGTATGGAAATTTGACGAAAATATTGTCAGAAAGAGCGTTTTGGAGTGATTTGTCTTTATTTAAATTGAAATATAG
This sequence comes from Flexilinea sp., assembly GCA_026645735.1. Lineage (GTDB taxonomy): Bacteria > Chloroflexota > Anaerolineae > Anaerolineales > Anaerolineaceae > Flexilinea. The sequence continues at coordinate 982 of JAPKMT010000073.1, read as the reverse complement.
GCCGCGATTGAAGACAATTAATCTCGCTGATAACGGATGGAATTCCATTATTATGCGAATTCCAGGGCCAATTTGTGTCATACCGGAAATTATTGAAACAGAGATCAGACATGTAATTTTGGCGTTTACCCAAAGTCCAAAAGCCAGAGAGGCAATGTGTTTTGCCGATGTTCTTTCAAAGAATACCGGCTGCAAAATATCCGTAGTTATTTCAGGCAAGGATGAAATCAGGCGGAAATCAGCACATGAAGAAGTCAAAAAATATTTTTTGCAACAGAATGTGGAAGCTAATTATTTTATCCTCGATGGTGAACCGGAAACAGCAATACTTCAAACCGCTGAAAAAACGATTGCGGATCTAATTATCATGGGCGGATATACGCGATCACTTATTCAAAGAATTTTTCATAGAAGCACAATCGATAAAATTATTGCTGTTACCAAAAAACCTGTAATCATTTGTAAATAATCACAGGCTTTTTGATGTTTTTTATTATGGTATCAGTGATTGGGCCAGAGCAATAGCTCCACAAGCTCCTGAACGATTTCCAAGTACGGGCGGTGTGATGTATTGGTCGATATGCTCCAAAATTTTCGGATGTTTCACATAGTTATTTAACATTAAGAGCACTTTTTCATGAATCATCGGGAAGAGTTGTTTCTGTTCCATCACTCCTCCTCCGAGAACAATTTTTTCTGGTGAAATCTGGCAGATTTGTGTCACACAAGCTTGAGCGACATATCCAGCGAGAATATTCCAAAAAGGATGATCTGATGACAAATCCTGGGCTGGAACTCCAAAACGTTCTTTGATGGATGGACCACAACAAAGACCTTCTAAACAATTGTCATGATATGAACAAAATCCATGATAGGGATCTTTTTCATAATCCTGTCGAACTAAAATATGACCTCCTTCCGGATGTACAAGACCGTGCACAGGTTGTCCATGAATGACAACTCCGGCTCCTACACCTGTCCC
>JAPKMT010000072.1 GCA_026645735.1 Flexilinea sp. | reverse complement strand
TCTCCCCACTCCAGACGGTTGATCGCGATCTTGTTGGAGGTTTCGACCAGTTTGATCAGTCGTTCTTCGATCATGGGACGTTTCTTCTGCGCAAACATCGCTGAACAAACATATTTTTCCTGATTCCGGACCCATTTCTCGGGAATCTTTTCATCATCCCAGACCCGTTCCCCCAGTTCCACCGGAGAAGCGGAATGAGCAACCCGCATACAGGTGCGATACAGAACCGGAACATCCCATTCCTCGGACATTTCCATCGCAATTTTGACAAAGTCTTTTGCTTCCTGGCTGTCTGCCGGTTCGAGCATCGGCATCTTGGCAAATGGCGCATAATGGCGGTTGTCCTGCTCGTTTTGTGAGCTGAACATGCCCGGATCATCTGCCACAACAATCATCAGCCCGGCTCGCATTCCGGTGTACACAGCGAAGAAAAAGGCATCCGCGGCGACATTCATGCCGACCTGTTTCATCGTTGTGAGCGCCCGCCGCCCGGCATAGGCGGCTCCGATCGCTGCTTCTGTGGCCGTCTTTTCATTCGTTGACCACTCCGCATAGATCTCTTTATATTGGACAATGTTCTCCAGTATTTCGGAACTGGGTGTCCCCGGGTATCCGGTTGCTGCTTTCACTCCGGCTTCATAAGCCCCGCGTGCAAGTGCTTCATTGCCCGACATCAATTTCTTCATAGATTCTCCTTTTTTTTATATCGATCCTGAAAATAACCGTTGAATACAAAATACAAATAAACCTTCTGACCAGGTGATTATTAAATCCATATCACGCAGCAAACCACAGTTTGCCAGTTCAGAAAAGTAATTATTGTTTTAGACGAATTCTAAGTATTTGTACTGTTGGGAGACTATTGGATTGCAAGGTGTTGAACAGCAAAAGGACGGAGAAGTGCATCTCCCCCGTAATATTCAAATTTTGGTTATCGATGTTCTGTTTATTATTTGCTGTCATTATTCCTTAAAAACCTTTAACATAACTAATAAATTGTACTTTTTTAATGGATGCATGTCAAGTTTTCCGGCGGTTTTCCAGCAATTCACGTTCGAAATATGGATCGACTTTTCGAATAAAGAAAGAAAATTTGTTGTTCTTATAGAATTCTTTTCATATTTCGAATTGCTGGCAGAATTCTCTTCCAAACTTAGAGAGGTTTGTTTATTTTTCTTTTGTTTTTTCTCACAAAGCTAAACAAAAGGAAAATAGATTTCCTCAATTCATTCAATAGACTGATCGTTACTTCAAACCGCTCGTTGCATCCACTTTACAAGATAACTATTTCTAAACCCGTTACGTGGACACACTGATTCAGCTGTTCCATTCATGCTGCATCATAGATAGAACTTCATCTGTCATCCGCTTTACATTGTTTCAGCATAATGATATGATGTTCGACAGTGCTTAACAATATGACAGGAATAATATTAAATGGAGATAAAACTCAGATTAGAAAGTGAAAAAGATCATGACGCTGTGGAAAATGTCATTCGCGAGGCTTATTGGAATAAAAACCAGCCCGGATGCGAAGAACATTTTATTTTGCATCTACTGCGCCTGACACCAGCTTATATCCCGGAACTCTCCTGGGTTGCAGAATCGGGGGAACAGATTGTTGGCAGCATCACTTATAGCAAAGGGGAAGTAATCAATTTCAATTCTGAGAAGTTCGATATACTTTTCCTTGGACCAGTGGGTGTTTTGGGTGAATGGCAAAATCAGAGTATTGAAGAGAAATTGCTAAATCATACACTGAAACTGGCTATGGAGATGAGTTTCAGCGCTGTTGCTGTGATTGGAGATCCTGATTATTTCCATCGTTTCGGTTTTGTAAATTCCGATCAATATCATATTCGAACGGCTGAAGAAAAAAATGCCAATTTGTTGCTGATAAAAAGTTTTTCACCAGAAAAAATGGAAAAAATGAGCGGTCGACTTTCATTGGATTCCGTTTTTGTTGTCGATCAAAATGCGCTTGCTGAATTTGATAAGCGTTTTCCTTTCAAAGAAAAAAAAGAAGTCCTTAAACAGGATGAATCTGCTTTCCTGCTTTTAGAGAAAAAGTGGAAACTGTACAATCAGCTTGGCGGTATTCTTATGGGTGCACTCATTGCACTAATTTTGTTCGGAATCCCTCAATCCTGGCTGGATGATGGATTACGCTTGACGATTATGTTGGTTGTGGTTCTTTTTGTCCCGAGGTTTTTTGAAAAACGTCTGAAACGGGATTTACGTCTTGGCAGATACTGGATGGCAGGAACACTGGCAGCCGGAATTTTATTTTACATTCTTGTCCATTTTCTCTGAATTGGCAGGGAATTCCTCTGATTTCTTCTTTCGAAAATTGATTCTTAAAAAACAATGATTATGCATGGTGTGTGAGTCAGACTCGATTTAATACTTGGGTCTCTCTGTTGTGAAATAGTCTGAATATTTTGAATCATAATACCAGCATTCTATTATTCAGAACAAATGACAAACGCGTCCGGAATTTGTTCTGAATACGCTATACATGCACCTGTTGTATTCTGTCCGAACTTGAAAATCCGGAGTTTTAATAATTTCTTAAAGAAAAGGTCTCTCCTCTTAAAAAGAAAATTTCTCTGATGGAATTTATTTTTACCAAATTTCGAACCGCTGTCGTGTATGCTAAAGTGTTTCCCCGATAAAAGGTATAATCAAAAAAGACTGTTTAAGGAGAAATATGGGGAAAAAATCGATTCGAATCATCCTAGGACTGACAATTTTTATCAGCGTGCTTTCGGCTTGTAATATACCTTTATCCAACATGAGCACACAAATCCCGGAAAATTCAGCCAGCATTGAAACAATATTAACCGAAATGGCAATTAAAACACTTGAAGCTGCTCCTGAAGAAACGAATACAACGCTTGAAAAAACTCCTGAACCTGAACCGAGTCAGGTTCATACCATTGATCCTGCAAAAGTTTTACATGTATGTCTGGGAAAAGAACCAGAAACCTTGTTCTTCTATAATTCGTCATCACGATCCATGTGGTCAGTTCTGGAAAGTATCTATGATGGTCCTTTTGATGTGATGAATGGTGAGAGCCGTCCTGTGATATTTGATGAAATCCAAATTGAAAGCGAAGTTGTCCCTGTTACAGAAGGATCACTGATTGTTAACGCCAGGGGAGAATTGGATTCCTTGAAAAAAGATGTTGAGATCATTCCTGCTGATGATTCCGGTATTTGTGGTGAAGAACAATGTGTTTTTTCATGGGATGGTGTGACTCCAGTAAGTATGATTCAAACAACGATAGTTTTTTCGTTGAAGCCCGAACTCAAGTGGTCTGACGGAGAACCTCTTACCAGTGCTGATTCAATTTATTCCTGGAAAGTGGAAGCAGATCCGAATATCAAAACATCCAAGAAATATCAAAATTTAACTGAATCTTATGCAGCTTTGGATGATCTTCGAATCGAATGGAAAGGTGTACCAGGTTTTATTCCTCAGAAGAGCTCGGACGTTTTTTGGATACCATTGCCGAAACATTTGATGGACGGGAAGAAAATATCAGAACTGGTAATGGATCCATCTGTCAATCAATCACCGATAGGCTGGGGTGCTTATCAAATTCAGGAATGGATTTCGGGTGAAAAAATAACGATGGTCCGCAATGACTATTACAACGATTATTTTGAAACAAAACCGTATTTTGATCAAATTGTCTATCATTTTTTTGGCTTTGCCGGTGATAATAACCTGGCAGCTTTGGAAAATGGCAGTTGCGACATCATTGATACCACGATTGATCTTCGAAAAGATCTGGAACCGGTTTTGGAGGATGTTCGTGATGGAAAAAAGGCTGTTTATATTTCACCGCAGTCCTCATGGGAACAACTCACATTTAACTTTCAACCAGCTGCAACAGAGCAAATTCGATTTTTCTCAGATATCAATGTGCGCACTGCAATTGCTAAATGCATCGACCGCAATCAATTGATCCGAGAAATCTTTTATGGTCAAACTGAAGTTCCAGTCGGTTTCTACCCGGATGAACATGAACTGCATGTACCGGAATCATTGGCAATAACCTATGATCAGCAAGAGGCCGACAGTTTACTGACAGCTGCAGGGTGGATCGATCCAGATGAGAATCCGGAAACTCCCAGAATTTCTCAAAGTGTTGAAGGAATTCCGGATGGAACAGAAATGGTATTACAATTCGAAACTTCTGATTCACAGCTTCGATTTCAAACAGCAAAATTCATTGCGGATTCTTTACAAACTTGTGGTATTGGTGTTTCATCCAATATAAAACCTCTGGATCAATTTTATGCTCAGGGACCCGAAGGACCACTTTTTGGAAGAAAATTTGATGTTGCAATGTTTGGCTGGTCGGGGGCAGACCAGTTTCCTTGTTCTATTTATCTGAGCCGCCAAATTCCAAATGAAAAAAATTCCTGGATAGGTACCAACGTCGGCGGTTATCAATCGAAAGACTATGATCGTCTTTGCGGAGCAGCAAGCGTAAGTAACCTATTCTCTCCAGAAAAAAGAGATGAGCAATGGGCCGTTCAGCAAATATATGCAGCAGACTTGCCGGTGATCCCTTTGTATTTCAATTTTTCCATTGCAGTATCCAATATCAACACATGTGGGATTCGCAATGAATCCGGAACCAGAAGCTTGCTGTGGAATCTTGAATCATTGTCGTTTTCTGAAGAATCCTGTGCAGTTTCGCAATGGAATAATATCTATGCGAATTATACAGAATGACGATTACGTCGATTGGGACTTTTCCCATCATCAATTGTTACACCAAAGACTGAAACAAATTGAAATGCGAGCACAGATCCATGAAAAAATGCTGATACAGACTAGAAAATAATTCAGTAAGCGGTTATCATGCAGTGATTCGAAATTTGTAAAAGCCTTTTGAGAAAAAAAAGAAAACTTGATGTTGTGTTGTTTTTGCACGAAGCGCAAAAACAACACAACATCAAATAACTCTCCCCATATTTCGAATCGCTGGTTATCATGGAATTATCGAAACGAAATGATCGCTTTTCCGTATACTTATGTAGAATACAGAGGAGTAATTATGAAAAAGAAACTATATCGTAGTGTTAAAAACCGGGTCGTCGCAGGTGTTTGCGGCGGTTTGGGAGAGTTTTTCGAAATTGATGCCAATTTGATTCGAATCGGTGTCATCATTTTGAGTGTCGCATCGGCATTCATCCCGATATTAATTGTCTATGTCGCTTGCGCGTTATTGATACCGTTGGAACCGGAAAAACCGGGCGATATGACAATTGATATCAAAGAATAAATTCTCGTTTTTCAATAGACAGGAGCAACAGAATCGAAACAATCCCGCTTATTAGAGCGGGATTGTTATATGGGTTTTCGGCCTACCAATGCAGATATTAACAATTCTCAATAAATGTCCGTTTTATAAGTTCATAAATGTTCATATATCTCTCACGAAAAAAGCTGTTTTTTAATAGAACAAAATTAAATTCACGCTGTTCAGAAAAACCTGGAATGTTAATAATCGAAAGACTTTCATCTTTTATTTCGCTTTTTACAGCCACCTCAAATAAAAATGTTATGCCTAACCCATCCGAAACCATCTTCTTAATGGCAGCCATATTTCCTATTTCAATCACTTTTTCAAACGTGTGGAGCGAATAATTGTTTTTCTGAAGTATGTTTTCAAAGATTTCTCTTGTGCCCGATCCTCGTTCTCGTAAAATCAGGCGGCTTTTTGTAATTTCCTGAAAACTCACTTCCTTATTTGCAAATTCCGATTGAGGCGAGCATACCGGAACAAACTTCTCAAGGCTAAAAAGTGTGGCGTCGTAATCTGATTTGTCAAACGATCCTTCCACAACAATAAAGTCCAGCTCGCCATTGTTCAGCCGTTCAAGAAGAACATGCGTATTTGAAACCGACATATGGATTTTCATTTTCGGATACTTTGTTAACAAACGAGAAAGTATCTCCGGCATAACAAATTCTCCGATTGACAAGGTTGCACCAAAGGAAAACTGCATTGTGTCTGTGTTGACTGAACTGATGTTTTCTTTAAAATGCTTTGTATCTGAAAAAACAGTCATAGCAAACTCTTTTAAAAGCATCCCTTGATGTGTAAGTCTTATTTTTCTGTTGGTTGTATCGAAAAGCCTGCATCTATAGAATTCCTCAAGATACTTAATATGCTGCGATACGGCAGGCTGCGTAATGTGCATAAGCTCCGCCGCTTTTGTAAAGCTGTTGCAAGAGCAAAGGGTAAGAAATGTTTCGTGTCTGAAATCAAGCATATTTGCCACCTGATATAAAATTTACTAATACTAACATTATAAACAATAATTTTATTTTATCAAACAAGTATGTTAACATCAATACCGCGTGCCAGATAAAACTAAAAGATATAAGAAGGGAACAATTCCAAAAATGAGTCGTACAAAAAAGTACTTATCAGGTATTATGCTATCCGGGGGAATCGCTGCAACGGCTTATACGATCAGTATATTTCTCCCTGCCGATATTCTCGGGGAAACACTGATTGCGCTGATGATTGGAATGATGCTCAATCCGCTAGTTTACCGCTATGATGTTTTAAATTCGGGAATAAACTGGACTTCCAAAAAAATTCTGCGTGCGGGAATTATCGTTGCCGGAATAACGCTAAGCTTTCCACAGGTAATCAAAGCCGGAAAATATGCGCTGATACTTATGGCATTCACTCTTTCGACATCTTTCGGAGTAGGATATGTATGTAAGAGAGTTTTTAAAATTAACTGGAAGCTGGCCAGCCTTCTTTCAGTGAGCACAGCGATCTGCGGTGGAACTGCTGTTGCAACGCTTGGACCTACCATTCGGGCGAAGAACCGGGATATCGCCTATGCAATATCCGCTACTTTTATTTTTGACATCATAACTGTAATCGCCTTTCCCTGGATAGGCTGCTTGCTGGGACTTGGCGATACCGGGTATGGACTTTGGATCGGCACTGCAGTAAACGACACATCTTCGGTTGTTGCGGCGGGATATGCGTTTTCCGATGCTGCAGGTTCTCTAGCAACAATTGTCAAGCTAACAAGAACACTCTTTATTGTGCCAATTGTACTTATCTTTTCATGGATATACACAAAAAAAGAAACACCATCTCAAACGGCTGAAAAGGTAAACATTCATAAAATATTTCCATGGTTTATTCTTGGATTTCTCGCTGTAGTCGCCATAAGAAGCACAGGATTTGTGCCGGATAATATTGTTGCCGGATTGTCATTTCTATCAAAATTCTTTTTATCAATGGCATTGGCGGCAATCGGTTTAAAAACCAGCCTAAAAGAAGTCGCTGGTGTCGGTATTAAGCCGATGGTTGCAGGGATTATCATAGACACCTCGGTAGTATTTATTTCCTTGTTTGCCCAGGCGGGGATACTTCACTACATAAAATAGATTTTTTAAACTTACAATCTTATGCCGCTGTTTTCTCTTGCATAACAAAAATTCAATAAAAGACTGCACCAAAGGTTTTGTCCTTCCGTGCAGTCTTTACTTTTAATTCTCCACTTGAAGAGAGTCGGTAATAGAATTCACTTGTTTCTGTAAATTCCTAAGCCCAACTCCCTGAAATTGGGATAGTTATTTTGTAAGTGAAATATAAAATCAGAAAATGAACTTAAACCCAACCACGCAGTTTCATGGCAGTCACAACGCGCTGGATTGAAACCATATAAGCAGCATCCCGCATATAAACTTTGCGTTCTTTGGCCATATCATAGACAGAATTGAATGCAACGGACATCTTTTCATCTAATTTGCCGTTGACTTCTTCTTCGGACCAGTAGAAATTCGCATCATTTTGGACACTTTCGAAATATGAACAAGTGACACCACCAGCATTGCAGAGGAAATCAGGAATCAGGAAATATCCTTTTTGTTTGATGACTTCATCAGCCTCGGTTGTGGTCGGGCCATTGGCAGCTTCGGCAAGAATTTTTACCTGACTGCTGATTTTTTGAACGTTGTCTTTGGTGATCTGTCCTTCTAATGCGGCAGGAACCAGCACATCCACATCCATACTCAGCCATGCATCGCCAGCAAGGACTTCATAGCCATTTTCTGCAGCTTTTTTCTTGTCGACCATACCGTATTGGTCTGTGATCTCTATCAGGAAATGCGGATCAATGCCATCGGCTTTATAAAATGTGTAACTTGTTTTGTCAATACGATCCCAACAAGAAACTGCTTTGACAATACCTTGCAGTTTTTCGATAAAATTAATGGCTGTGAATTGTGCGACATTTCCGAAACCCTGAATGGAAGCGGTCATTCCTTTTGAATTCAGATTTAATTTCTTAATCGCTTCGCGGATGCAAACCACAACGCCAAATCCTGTTGCCTGGTTTCTACCCAATGAACCGCCGGCACCCACTGGTTTGCCAGTAACGACACCAGGTGTGTATTGCCCGGAAAGTTGTGAGTATTCATCCATAAACCAGCACATCATTTGAGCATTGGTTCCCATGTCTGGTGCGGGAATATCTGTACGTGGTCCGAAATCTTTCCAAAGAAGCCGGCAATAGTTCCGCAACAGACGTTCTTTTTCATGAACGCTCAGTGTTGTTGGATCAACTACCACACCACCTTTGCCTCCACCCAGAGGAATATTTGCAACAGCACATTTCCAAGTCATCCACATTGAAAGTGCACGAACGGTATCAAATGTTTCATGTTGATTAAAACGCAATCCGCCTTTATTCGGACCCAACGCATCATTATGCTGTACACGGAAACCGTCAAAAATTTTCAATTCGCCATTGTCCATCCTGACCGGAATTCGAACATGGAATTCTTTTTTCGGAAAGCGCAAATATGCCCGTACTTCTTCGTCCAGGTCCAGCATATCCGCAACATGATCAAATTGTTTTTGTGCCATTTCAAACGGATTTACAACTTCAGTCATTTTTATTTATCTCCCTTTTTTTTATAATGAAAAACGGTAATTGTGTGAATAGACCGTTCATCAACAACAGAAGAACAAAATGGGCATTGCAGTCTCTTCATACAGGTTTTTTATTTTCATGCAATTCAATCAGGATAAAAAAACTGTCAATGCAGGTGTGCTGATTTTGATTCTACATGCCGTAATAATCAACTAAAAAAATCCCCTGTTATAGTTGTTATACTACATAGATGTCAGACAAATTCGATCAACCACCAAGTTCAAATTATAGTACATATTTTCATTATTTGAAAATCGAATCGATAAAAGTAACCTGACATGATGACTTTTCAGTTTGAGATCGCTTGCATCCGTTGATCGAATGAAAATCCCGGTTTAAAAAACTTGATTAAACAGAAAAAACAGCGATTCTGAACCGGAACCGTTGTTTTTTTCTGTTTGTCAAAGTTATAGGAAAAAGATTTCTGGATTTTCTATTAATAAAAAACGTGAAAATCTTGCATCTTATGAAGCAAACATCAGAGTCGTTTTACGAAGCGATCAATTCGCTCCAGTGCCTGTTCAATTTTCTCGTAGGAGGTTGCATACGATATTCTGACGCATTCTTCACCGCCTGGACCAAATCCAATGCCAGGAATCAGCGCAACTTTTTCTTCTTTCAGCAATCTTGTCGCGAAGGTATCACAATCTAATCCTGTGTTCGATATTCTGGGGAATGCATAGAAAGCCCCTCTGGGCTCGACCATATCGAGGCCGATTTCTTGCATTCCTTTCACTACCAAATTCCTTCTTCGATCATATTCAGCAACCATCCGATCTACATCATCCTGTGTTTCTTTCATAGCTGCAACAGCGGCATATTGTGATATTGAAGGAGCTGACATAATGAGATACTGATGCATCTTAAATGGACCTTCAATAATTTCTGCGGGAGCGGCGATATATCCGATCCGGAATCCGGTCATTGCATAGGCTTTCGAAAATCCGCCAAGCAGGATTGTCCGATTATAAACACGCTCAATTGCCGGAATGCAAACATGCTGAACTCCATAAACCAATTGGTCATAAATTTCATCGGAAATAATTGTCAGGTCATATTTTAAAGCAAGGTCGCACAATGCTTCGATGGTTTCCCTTGATGCAACTTTCCCTGTTGGATTACTCGGAAAACCCAATAGAATGCCTTTGGTTTTCGGTGTGATTGCTGCTTCAACGGCTTTAATATCCACCTCATAATTATCATCGAATTTACATGCCACTTCCACGGGCTTGCCTGATGCTAAAACAATCGCTCCCTGATAGGAAACAAAACACGGGGTAATAACGATCATCTCATCACCCGGATTTATCAACGCGGCAACTGCCAGATATAGACCTTCAGAAGCTCCTACTGTTATTAAGAGCTCTTTTTCCGGATGATAATAAACTCCATATTTCTTGTAGAGGTGCTGGCTGATGGTTTCTCTTAATTCTAAAATTCCGAAAGATGAGGTGTAATGAGTTTTTCCGGTTTTCAGAGCATCAATACCGGCATTAATCGTCGGCCCTGAAGCATCGAAATCAGGCTCACCAACCCCAAGAGAGATTACGTCAGCAGGAACATCAAAGAATTTTCGGATAGCAGAAGGCTTGATGTTTTTTGCCCGTTCGGAAAACTTATTCCACATATATCGAATCCTCACTTTTTTATAAAATTTAAACGAAACTCAATACATCACTTGGTCGAAAATAGTAGCGTATTGATTGAAAGCTAACAGCTGATGCATCTTTATTGCGGATCTGATTTCAAATTTTTTTATACAAGATGACCAGGAAAGAGCCTACTGACTGACCTCTCCGTTAATTGAATCAGAAAGATGGAAATTCAACTGTAAAAAAACCGGTTATTGCAAAAGCTGTATATCAATTCTATTAATCATCTGTAAAAATCGAATTGTCTCCGATAAAAAGACGTTTTGGTTTATTTATTATTTGTGCTTTGGAGCCGACCATACTGTCTTTTATCACGATATTGGATAGCAACGTTTTTTCTGCGATGATTGAGTTTTCGATCACAGCATTCCGGATTTCGCATCCTCTTGCAATTGAAACATATGGTCCGATGCAGGCGTGTTCCACAATCGCGTCTGCTGCTATATAGACAGGCGGAATGATCGACACACCTTTTCTTTGGCTTGCAACAGCTGAATTGTCATTGCCATGTTCTAAAAAATATTGGTTCGATGATAGCACTGTCTCGGGTACACCCGTGTCCAACCATAATTTTGTCTCTTCAGTACGAAATTTTGCACCATGTTGAATCATGATGTTAATGGCGTCGGCAATGTAATACTCATTTTTCAACGAGATATTCTTATTGATTTGCTCTTCAATCGCTGTAATGAGTTCTTTTCCTTCACGAAAGTAGTAGAATCCGACAATCACCTGCTTATGCTCATCTGTAGCCGGTTTTTCTATAAATCGCTCCACCCAATTGGACTGATCGGTGATGGCGACACCAAATCGCTGCGGTTCAGGATTCCATTGCACCCAGGCAACGCCATCTGATTTTTCGGTTGCAAGAAAAGATAGGTCGCCTTCGATGATCGTGTCCGAAAAAGTCATCAATATCGGACCATGGATTAATTCACGCGCCAGATAAATTGCATGGGATTGCCCTTTCATTTCTTCCTGTACAACAAATTGACATTTCACCTCAGGATAACGGGATTCCATGTACGATTTGATTTGCCATCCATTCGGCGCAATGATGAATATGAATTCTTGTTCAAAATCCTGATTCAGACTTGAAAATTCAGAAAGCAGATAGTCCAAGGATGTTTTTCCAGCTATGTCAATTAATGGTTTAGGCTTGCTCCAGGTTAAAGGTCTCAACCGTGATCCAAATCCAGCCATAGGAATAACAATTTGTATGTGCTTTTTCATGATTTCCATTTTTCCTGTTTTTTCATTTTTCTTTGTCGAAATTTGAAGATGAAATCAGTATCTAAATCTTTATTTTTTTAAATGCAGGTCATCTTCGATAAAACCAAAAATTTAAAGAATTCTACAATTATATTATGTTTTAATTTTCTGAAATGACTCGCTTAACAATTATTCTTAGGGGAAAAAAACATGCAAAAATTCAGAAATATACTGTTATTCAGATAATAATTATTGCCCGAGGATTGCCTTCGTTTTGAATAAGATTATACTCGGTTGTATTTTTTTGTAGCAGGTATGTGAAGGGGAATAAAGAAAGGCCATCCACATCACGGATATTATTGCTGATTATCACATATTCTTGACGAATTTAGCAGATTGAGTGTATACTCTTACTGCATTTTCGGGGTGTAGCGCAGTTGGTAGCGCACCGCGTTTGGGACGCGGGGGTCCGCGGTTCGAGTCCGCGCACCCCGACTTTTTTCGGACAGTTCTGAATTTTTCCACGAAAAATTTGGAGCTGTTTTTATATCAAAAACAATCCTCGATGATCTTTTAGCAGGACAAAAAAAATTATCTAACAGGAAATGATTATAAGCTTTACGGGTGCTTATTATTTTTCAAACAATCGGCGCCAACATTTTGAACTATTGACCTGAGAATCGGATCAATCGAGAAAAT
>JAPKMT010000071.1 GCA_026645735.1 Flexilinea sp. | reverse complement strand
GTCCATTTCATAGCTCCTAATGATAATTAGGACATTTCTATTTTGCTACTATAGGACATTATCATGTTGCTCTTACAGAATTGCCAGAAGCGATGAAATTTTATTTTTTCATGGTTATAATATAATATACTGAGTTTTTCTCTCTCGATGGTTCCTTCCAAGGCAGCGATTCGAAATATGGGGAGAATTACTTGGTGTTGTGTTGTTTTTGCGCTTTGTGCAAAAACAACACAACACCAAGTTTTCTCTTTTTTTTCAAAAGGCTTTTCCAAATTTCAAATTCCTGCTTCCAAGGTGAAAATTTGCGCTTATTCTGCAGGTTGAATTATGGTTGATAAATTCTCCTTTCTGGAGGATTTTGCTCATGATGATCCGGACATGAAAACCAGGATGATGCAAAGAAAAAGTTCGAAAGATTCCATCATGTATCGAAGACTTGCAAAAACAATCATGATCCTATTATGTCTCCTGGCAATTTGTTCCTGCAGAAGGAATAGCGATGCGTTATCCATGGATATGCAGTATTTCAGTGGAAAACGCATCGGTGTCGTATTAGCCTGGAGCTCAGATTATGTGCTTGACAATAGAGATGATCTCAATATTTTCCGATACGATAATATGGCAGATGCGGTTCTCGCTTTAAAATACAAGAAAATTGATGCTTTGGCAATGGATTTGTTGTTTGCAAATTATTATTGCAGTATTCAGCCAGGTTTTCGTTATATTGAGACACCTGTCGGTTATGATCATTTCGTTGTCTTAGTAAATCGAAACCGTGAAGATTTGCTAAATCAGTTTAACCAATTTGCACCTAATTTCCAGTCTTCACCAGAGTATCGAGAAATTTATCAGCGAGCAATGGAGATGAAAGATGGTAATTATGAACCGTTTGATTTTCCAAATCAACAGGATGCACCAGTTATAAAAATTGCTGTTGATCCATTATGGCCGCCATATTCAGGTTATGACCTTCTCACCCGTGAGGTTGAAGGCTGTGATGTCGATATGATTCGCTTATTTGCACAACAATATGGTTTTCGAACAGAATTTATTCCCAGCAATTATGATGGTCAAATCATGAATCTTAAGTCCGGAAAGGTTGATATGATGATTACAGCCTTGTCCGAAATTTATCAGGAATATGCTCAGCTTTCTAAAGATTATCTAGTCAGCCATGCCTATACAGAGATGCCGATTGTCCTGATTGTTCCGGAAGTCCAAATGAACTAGCACAAGCCAGAATCCGGATCAGGTTTTTCAAAGAGAAGGAATGGAATGATGTCTGAATTTCTCTCCTATATGCAAAAAATGATTTACACAAGTTTGATTTTTGAAAATCGCTATCAATTCCTGTTGGAAGGACTTGGAATGACTCTATTGATTACAGTTCTGGCTTTTTTGCTGGGAACAACAGTCGCTGTGATTCTTTGTTATGGCAAAATTCGGGGAAATCGACCTCTAAAAAAGTGTCTGTCCATGATGACCCAATTTTTTATCCGCATACCAAGTCTTGTCCTGCTGATGGTTTTCAGCTATGTCATTTTTGCAGATGTGCCAATGAGCGCTGTTGTTATCGCTGTCATCGTTTTTGCTCTGAAGGCATCCTCTTCTTTGTGTGATTTGTTTTATACCGCCATCATCACTGTCGATCCCGGAGAGGGAGAAGCAGCGCGTTCTCTGGGCTTAAACCGCGTGCAGACATTTCTGCATGTGATTTTCCCGCAGGCTGTGAAAGCAACGCTTCCACTTTACAAAAACCAGTTTATCGCAACTTTGCAGGAGACTTCGATTGTTGGCTTTCTTGCCATTCAGGATTTAACGCGTGCAAGCAATATTATCGCCAGCCGTACCTTGGATCCGCTTATTTCATTGATCATTATTACAGTCAGTTATTTCTTGATCGGCTGGCTGGCTTCCTTCCTTTTCTCTTTTTTTGAAAAAGAGAAACATATTACGCCTGAGGAGGTGCGATGATCCGCATTCAGAAACTCACCAAGCGTTATCAAAATCTGATCATTTTTCAAAATATAAATCTTGAAATCGATCGAGGGGATGCGGTTGTCATTATTGGTCCCTCAGGGTGTGGAAAAAGTACACTGCTGCGATGTATCAATGGGCTGGAACGACCAACAGATGGTGAAGTGTGGTTTGATGGAATGAATCTGACAAATACAAAATCTTCTCTTGACAAAATTCGCAGCAGGATGGGTATGGTCTATCAGTCTTTCAATCTTTTCAGCCATCTGAACGTTCTTGAAAACGTTATGATGGCGCCTATGGTTGTTAATCATTTACCCAAACAAAAGGCAGCTCAGGAAGCATTTGAATACCTGCAAATGGTTGGTCTGCAGAATCGCAGTTTTCACATGCCCAGTCAGCTTTCAGGAGGACAAAAACAAAGAATCGCAATTGCCCGGTGTCTTGCGATGCACCCGGACGTGATCTTGTTTGATGAACCTACTTCTGCGCTTGATCCGGCGATGGTAGATGAAGTTTTAGGAGTTATCCAAAGACTGATTCGTGAAAAAATGACCTGTGTTATTGTGACGCATGAAATGGAATTTGCCAGGAAAGTATCCAATAAAGTTGTATATATGGACGAAATGGGTATTTATGAGACGGGCACACCGGATCAGATCTTTAAATCTCCCCGTCGAGAAAAAACACAGGCATTTATTCATAAACTGCATATGTTTGAGAAAAATATCAGCGAAAACAATGCGGATATCTATTCTTTTATGTCGGAAGTACGCGGTTATTGTTCCCAATATGGATTCACTTCAAAACAATTGAATACCATCAATCTGATTTATGAGGAATTGATTTTCCCGCTGATTAAAAATCGGGGAACACAAAAAGAAGTAAATTTTAAATTACGGTCAACCTCTGCCGGTGAGAAAATGGAAATTTTTATTACAGATGAAAATGCGTCAGAAGATATTTTATCAAATTTGGATATTGATGAATTCGGTGTAAAAATCATACAGGCTTCTGCCAGAAAAGTATCCTCGACATTGATTGAAAACAAAGCCTGTGTTCATATCGAGCTGTAGAATAATCGTCATATGAGTTGATTCGATGTACGAGAAAGATGTTAGCCTAGTTAAGTCGTTAAGTCTATTTTTCAAAATATGAGAAAATATTTGTTATTTGAAAATCCAGTTTAAATTTCGAATTGTTGGCATCATCGATCGAATTACTGGAGCATAATATTTATACGAAAAAATCGTTGTTGAATTTTTTAAATTTACTAATTCGTATAATCATATTTCCAGGAACAAAAGGTAAAAACCATTTTGATTAGCAGACCAATGAATCGAATTTTTCAGAAAATCAGCCTTGTGCAATATTTCGTGATCATTATGCTTCTGATGATGAGTTTCTTGTTCCCTTTTTTCTTTTCAGCCTATACCAGCCCTTTTTATCCTGGATTTCATGGGGCGGATTCTGCAATTTTCATGACCATGGGACGCGCAGTTGTCAAAGGGAAACTGCTGTACAAAGAAATCTTTGACATCAAGGGGCCGCTGATCTTTCTGATCAACGCTGTGGGGCAATTTTTTTATAACGGCCGATTTGGCACATTTCTCATCCAGATTCTGTTTATGACAGGAACAGTATTCGGTATGTACAAGACTGCCAGACTGTTTGTTGGCCGTGTGAAATCGCTCGGTGCTGTTTTTCTTTCATTGATTGTGATGACAGCCACCTATGAACGGGGAAATTTGACGGAAGAGTATTGTTTGACGTTCATATTCCCGTCTTTGTATTGTGCCTGCCGTTTTTGGAAGGAAGGCGGAAAAAGTCATCCTCTCATTTACAGTCTGATTTATGGATTATCAACGGGGCTGCTTCTCTGGACTCGGATCAATAATGGCGCTACGGTTCTGACAGTTGTTTTTTATATCTATCTGGTTTTCATTATTAGAGGAGAATGGAAACTTTTTTTGAAACATATGCTGTATTTTCTGATAGGGTTGCTGCTGATATCTGTGCCAATTGTTGTATTTTTTTGGGCTCAGAATTCGCTGCAAGAAATGATATATGGCACATTTACCTTCCTGTTTTCATATGCGCAAGCTGGTATTCTGGCACGACCTGCGTGGAAATGGAATATGGCGCTCGATAATGTCTCTCCGGCTGTTGGATTCCTGCTGGTTTGTCTGGTATATAGTCGCTTTGAAAATCGCCATCTGGGTAGAATGATCGGCTTTGCAGTTTTCTTTACGGTGGGTTCTTTACTGGTGGGCATGAATTATCCTCATTATTTTATGATACTGACACCGTTATTTTTAACCACATTCTCCATGATGCTGGAAATCATCAGCAAAAAACTGCATGGGAAAAAAATATCTGTGGTTTATCATTTCTTAGCGCTGTTTGGAATTGCTTTTGCACTTTATCAGAACATTGCTCCGATGAAGGCGTACATGATCCGTATGTATTATGACAAGACAAAGCCGATTTATATCGGTTCTGTTAAAGATTATCTGGAATTGGCAGCCAAAATTCCACTGGAAGATCGGGAAAGTGTATGGGGTTATAACATTAACCCGGCCTGGTATTATGTGGTCGATATTCTGCCTTGTTTTAAATACTTTATCAACCAGGAGCAGCATCTCATGATTGATCCGCAGATGAAACAGGAAATCGTGGATATGCTGACTGATCATCCGCCTAAATGGATAGCAAAGAATTCTGCTGATGAAGTTCCCTTTATCGAACTAAGAGATCTGCTCAACCAAAAATACGAACTGGTTTCAGAATTATCCCTGATTCGTCTTTATCACCGGATCGGAGAATAGCCGGTTTTTATGGTTTCTGAATAGATTCATCCGACCCGAATAAAAAAATTTATGTCGGGAATTGGCTTTTAAGTAACCGGATATTCGAGTTCCTTCCAGGCAGACTTATGTGTAAACTGATTTGAAATTTAAATTAGTTTTATCTTATCAGATGATTTTTTTATTGAAATTCCATTGGCTTGATCGATTGTATTGAATATACAAAGAGCTGCTTTTTCCAAAAAGAGCAGCTCTGTATGTGTTTTGTCTTGTTTGAATCTATAACTGAATCATCCTTTCACAACATTGATTGGATTGCCATCCAAAAAATGAATCAGATTATCTATGGCTGTATTCATCAAACGACTCCGGCTCTCAATGGGCGCCCAGGAGATGTGAGGTGTCATGATGCAATTTTTCGCTTTGAGCAATGGATTGTCTTGTTTGATAGGTTCATAACTGACGACGTCCAGACCGGCAGCAAAGATCTTGCCTTCATTCAAGGCATCTGCCAAATCCTGCTCAACTACTAATTGCCCGCGGCTGTTATTGATCAGAATCACTCCATCCTTCATCTTTCGGATTGTATCTTGATTGATGATTCCCTGGGTTGCCGGGAATAACGGACAATGCAATGAGATGACATCCGATTGAGAAAGCAATTCATCCAATGAAACATAATCAGCGATTTCTTTTCCGGATTCAGTGACATTGGTGTCGTAAGCAAGAATTTTCATGCCCAACGCTTTAGCAATTCTTCCGGTTTGCTGTCCGATTCTTCCAAATCCGATGATGCCCATCGTTTTATCTGCCAACTCAATTAACGGATAATCCCAGTAGCTGTAATCCAGTTTCGATGACCAGACACCTTGATGGACACTTTCATTATGATGTCCCACATGATGACAAATTTCAAGGAGCAAGGCGATTGCGAATTGCCCAACAGCCATCGTCCCGTATGATGGCACATTGGTGACAGAGATCCCTTTTTCTTTCGCTGCCAATGTATCAACGATGTTGTATCCAGTGGCAGTAACTCCAATGTATCTGAGATTGGAACAAGATTCTATTGTTTCTCTGCGGATTGGCGTTTTATTGACAAAAACTGCTTCCGCGTCTCCAATTCTTTTGATGATCAGGTCATTGTCATCGATCGGAGTGCGGTCATAAACTGTCAACTTTCCCAATGCTTCCAGTTTTTCCCAGCTTAAATCACCCGGATTTAACGTGTAACCATCTAATACAACAATTTTCATTTGGCTCTCCTTTTTTGATACATGATAGTATGTTTTGTTCAGTCATGATGCTTGCGTTGGAAACTACCCACTTGATTCTGAGTCAAAGAATTCTCGACACTCCAAAGCAATGATAAGCGACGGTTTACCAGATGTACTAAAAATCCGTTAGATCACCTGATAATTCAGCGATTCGAAATTTGGGAAGTTTTTTTCTTAATTTATTCAAAAGACTGGTCCAAATTTCTATTTGCAGCAGATTTATTGAGTTCATTATCGTATGGTTAGCAATGTCTGCAATCCGTTGCTGCTGATTTTATTAATAAACTGAGCAATTTCTAAAGGACTTTCTTTAAATCCGCTCTGAATCCAGGATTCGATAAGACCGGCACAGCCGTTTGCAATAAAAGTATACGCCATTTCCAACTGCCTTTTGGGAAGATCCGGTGCGATACTGCTCCATTCCGTGATACAGCGATCATAGGCAATGTCCATAATTTTACGCAAAAAAACTTTATCTCCGAATTCGCTGAAAATAATTTTGCAGAGATCTTCATTTTTCGAAATTGCGGTGAATATTTCAAGCAATGATGAAGAAATCGTACTGATTTGGAGCGAGCTTTCAACAGAATCCCTGATTTCATCATATAAATCGTTCTCAATTTGACAAAGTAAATCATCCGGAGTTGTAAAATATGAATAAAAGGTATTCCGATTGATATCAGCATGCTTGCAAATTTCTGTAATCGTGATTTTGTTGATCGGTTTTTCTTTCATCAGTTCCAAAAGGCTTTGTCGAAGCATCATTTTTGAGAATTTGATTCTTCGATCGGTTGTCTTTTCATTCTTCATGATTTATTTTCCTTTCTATTTGAATTCACAAATTTCCTGAAATTTAAAATCAAAATCGACCTTTCGGAAATTGAAATAATTTGTTTTGTGATTCGCGTAAAAATACCATAACAACATAGAATCCTTCTTACATTACAAATTTCTATATAAATTATTCTCCATTGTTAAAAAAACAGACATTTTTGAAGAAAAAGATTGACAACGATCAAAACAAACGAAACTGACCATTGATTATTCTAGTCTTTCATATCATAATAATTTTACCGAAAAATCAACACGTTGTTCGATAAAAATCGACGCGTATTATTATGAAGGAAAAAATGGGTGAAATCTATCTGGTTACCGGTGCTGCGGGTCACCTTGGGAATACGATAACCCGGCAATTGATCAGGCAAGGTAAACGCGTGCGAGCTCTGGTTTTGCAGGGCGATAAAGCTGCGGACAAACTGCCTGCAGGGGTAGAAAAATTCAGCGGGGATCTTTTAGATACGGAATCATTAAAAAAATTTCTGGATACCGGTTCGGATCAAATCGCTGCTGTGATTCATTGTGCAGGCATTGTCTCAACTTCTTCCAAATTTAATCCAATCATTCAAAATGTAAATGTTACGGGTACGAAAAATATTGTGGATTTGTGTAAATCCTTTCGAATTCGTAAATTAGTATACATCAGCTCGGTACATGCCATCCCGGTTTTACCACCAGGGGAAACCATGAAAGAGGTGGACCATTTCTCTCCGGAAACTGTGATTGGACCCTATGCGAAATCAAAAGCAGAAGCCACTTCTTATGTTCAGGAGGCGGCGAACCATGGCTTTAATGCATCCATTGTTTTCCCGGGCGGAATATGCGGGCCTTTTGATTTTGGAAAAGGCCATATGACACAACTCTTGATTGATTTTTATCAGGGACGGATGCAGATTGGAATTGAAGGCGGATTTGATTTTGTGGATGTTCGGGATGTTGCTTCCGGTGTGATTTCATGCTGTGACAAAGGGAAACCTGGAGAAGGATATCTATTAACGAATCGCTATGTATCCATACCTGAGATGCTGAACCTGTTTCATCAATACACCGGGAAAAAACGAACAAGAGCCTACGTCCCGATGTGGCTGGCCAAAGCGATGGTTCCCTTTTGTGAAATGTATTATACAATCAGGAAGCAACCACCGATTTTTAATACATATTCGCTCCATACAATCTCTGTAAATTCAGAATACTCCCATGAAAAAGCAGCGCGTGAGTTGGATTACAAGGTGCGACCTTTTTCAGAAACTGTGAAAGATACCATCGTCTGGTTGAAACACGAAGGAAGGCTTTAATCAATCCGTATTGATGACAATGAGCCAGTTTGACAATTCATCCACCTAAGGCCAGCCTTTCAAATAGAGAACAATTTCCACAACGAATCCTTTTTTTACTGAATATTAGATCCATTTTTCAAATTGCCGGCAACTTCTCTATTGATTACATTGCTGAATCAATTTCTTATCCGAGACTCAAAATTTGGACATTCTCTTCAAATAAAGAGAGTAAGTTTGTTGTTGTGTTGTTTTTGCGCCTCGCGCAAAAACAACACAACAACAAAGAATTCTTCTCATATTACGAATTACTGTTCATCTCGTTTTAGCCGGGATTTTCTTGATATAAAATTATAAATTGAGTTTTTGATTGTCTTATTGGATGCAAAGCGATTTAAAGTTCATATACACTTGTGTTTTTCGTCAAAAAGAAAGTTGTTGTCATGATGAATATGTACCGTACTGCTGCAGTAGCGAAAATAATCGGGATCCATCCGAATACGGTTCGGTTATATGAAAGTCTGGGCTTTATCCAAAAACCGGGGCGGCTGGAAAATGGTTATCGGGTTTTCACGGAAGCTCACATTGAACAAATCCGCCTCGTACGCACAGGTTTTCAAATCGAAGTCCTGCAGAGTGGCCTGCGGAAAAAAATAATTCAGATTCTTCTACTTTCCGGTGAAGGATTAATAGATGAAGCAGAAAGTTTGGCAGAGGAATATTTACAATCGGTAATTCAGGAACAGAACAAGGCAGAACAGGCAATTTCTTTTGTTCGACAACTGGTTAATGAGACAGATCATGATCAACGATTATATTTTTCGCGCAAACAGGCTGCTGAAGCACTCCAGGTTTCTGTGGATACATTAAGGAATTGGGAACGGAATGGTTTGCTCAACGCCCGAAAGAAACAAAGGGGTTATTGCATTTACACAGAAGGCGATATCAAACGCCTCAAAATTATCCGAGCTTTACGTTGTGCGAATTATTCTCACAAAGCAGTTTTCAATATGATGCGCAGATTGTCACACCTTCCTGATGAAAATATCAGAGATATATTGGATACTCCCGACCCAAATGATGAAATCATTTCGGTTTGTGACCAATTGATCACCTCCCTTCGAAATGCAGAAAAAAATGCTCATACGATGTTGGTTCAACTCAACAGGATAAGGACTTTACTAAAATCTGAAAATCAACCAATACAATAGAAGTCATTGGGATGACAGTGGATGCTTACGATGCAACTTTTTCACAATTGTCAGGTTTTTTAGAGAATCCTGATTGATGATCTGATTTATGTAAACCTGCTCTCATTAAAAAAATTCAATCTAAGTATTATATATAGCTGTTAAAAATATTAACCTTCCACTTAATCACCAACTTGTATGTCTATGCTATTCTTCTGTGAAATTAATACAGAGGAGGCGTGTATCCATGGAATCAATAATTCAAGTTGAAGGACTTTCTAAGTCTTATCATGGAGTGAATGCTGTTGAAAATCTGTGCATTTCCATCCGCAGCGGAGAAGTCTTTGGGCTGTTGGGAGCAAATGGCGCAGGGAAAACAACGTCCATTGAATGTATTCTGGGTGTCCGAAAACCCGACCAAGGAGCGATTTCTGTTATGGGGATGAATCCTTCCTCAGACCGTAAGAAGCTATTCGAAAAAGTGGGTGTCCAATTTCAAGAATCAAGTTTCCAGGAAAATATTAAGGTAGTTGAGTTATGCGAGGTAACTCAGGCGTTATACAAAAATCCGGGGAACTATGATTTGCTTTTGAGACAATTTGATTTGTCTGACAAGAAAAAAGCTGCTGTTTCGGAATTATCGGGTGGGCAAAAGCAGCGCCTGTTTGTCGTTCTTGCACTGTTGCCGAATCCGGAGGTCGTGTTTTTAGATGAATTGACAACCGGACTTGATTCCAGAGCCAGACGAAATGTCTGGAAGTGTATATCGGATTTGAAGCAGAAAGGTCTAACGATTCTGATGACTTCACATTATATGGACGAAGTACAAACGCTGTGCGATCGGATTTGTATTCTAAAGAAAGGAAAGACGGTATTTCGTGGAACGATAAAAGAAGCAGTTGCAACCAGTCCTTTTGATCAATTTGAGGATGCTTATCTTTGGCTGACCGATGAGGAGGATTCAGAAGATGAAAATATTTAACACAATGTTGAAAGCCGAACTGAAACTGTCTTTGCGCGGAATTGATATGTTGATTTTTGCCATCTGTATGCCGGTGGTTATTCTTATCCTGCTGGGAATAGTTTACGGGAATAAACCTGCTTTTGAAGGGGCTGAATATTCATTTTTTGATCAGTCTTTTGCAGCAGTAGCTACCATAGCAATTTGTGGCGGCGGAGTGATGGGTTTGCCGCTTGTCATATCAGATTACCGGCAGAAAAAAATACTGAAGCGGTTTCGAGTGACTCCTGTCAGTCCGGCAATGATTTTGTGTGTACAGCTTGTAATTTACACGTTGTATGCGTTGTGTTCCTTACTTCTTCTTTTTGCAGTGGCCGTAATCTTCTTTGAATTTCGGATGCGAGGTTCATGGCTGCAATTTTTTGGGATTTATTTCCTTGTCTTATTTTCGATGTTCAGCATCGGGTTAATGACCGGCGGAATCGCAAAAAACACGAAAAGCGCTGGTATTATTGCAAGCATCCTGTATTTTCCAATGTTGATTTTTTCCGGTTCAACATTGCCTTATGAGGTGAAGCCGGTTTCTTTGCAAAAAATTGCTGGTGTTATGCCGCTGACACATGGAATCAAACTACTGAAAGCTTCATCACTGGGCTTGCCCCTTACAAATATCTCGCTGTCACTGATTGTAATGATCGTGATTGGAGTGATTTGCACGACGATTGCTATAAAATTTTTTAAATGGGAATAAACCTATCATACAACCCTCTTCATGATTAAATAGTTTGCTGTTTTATTTCTGAAAACAACACAACAACATTTATTTTTTTTCAAATTTCAAATCGCTGAAAAACCACATTTGAGGATTCGATTTTCTGATGGATGAAGAGGATTGAGTCCTTTTTATATCCTTGAATTTTTTGCATATTTGTCAGGGAAGGATTTCGGAATTCACGAATCATTGAAAGGATGGGTCACTTTGTTAATTTTTACAAAAAATACTTATAATATAAAGACAAGCTTATGGATAAAATTCGAGTTGGAATATCCGATTATGAGGAATCCTCTTTTGGGGATATCACTGATTCTCACAACACTTCGACTGTGACGAATCTTTATTCTGAACCTCTGATCCGCCTTTATGATGGAAAAATATGGCCTGCTCTTGCTCAAAGCTGGCAATCATTTGATGATGGATACCGCTGGTTGTTTTATTTGCGGCCAAATATCATGTTTCATGACAGTACTCCCTGCTCGGTGGTCGATGTGATCGAATCGTTTGAGGAGATCAAATCACAGAGCACAAAGACTGGGATGCCAAGTCCTTTTGAACGATATTTCTCCAAGTTGAATTTTCGAATTATCAACCGGTTGACTTTGGAAGTAACCTGCGACACTCCTTGCGGCGATGTCGCAGAAATTCTCAGCGGTATCACTATTCGCAGAACCAAACGCAATGAAAAACCTGTTATTGGTACTGGTAACTATACGTATGCGAAATACTATGCCGGGAAAACGGTTCGTCTGGAAAAGAGATCAGGTCTAAAACACCTTTCAGCGTATGATCAGATTACATTTTATATCATCCCGGATGCAGAAGAACGGTTAGCGGCGCTGAAAAAGGGCACAATTCATTTTGCCGCCAATCTGGAACAACTTCCTGGACAAGCTCAAGATCCTGACTTCACCTGGTGGAAATGTGTGAGCAGCAAATCAACTGTTGGACTGTTGAACGCTTTTGAACCACCTTTTAATGATCCCCAGGCACGATTGGCTATAAATTACGCAATCGACGTGGATCAGATCATCCATGAAGTCGTTTGTGATCTGGCGATTCCAGCCGCCACAATCGGAAGTCCTTTTCATTGCGGTTATGATAATGCGATCAAACCATTCATCTATGATCCTGAAAAAGCCAAAATCCTTTTTGATAAGGTGGAGATGCCCTCTCAGTTAGAAATTTTTGCCTCTGAAAAGTTTCCCATGCGATCAAAAGAAATAACTGCGCTCATTGCGGCTCAACTCGAAAAAATCCAAATTCGAACGAAAATTAATATGATCTCTGATGAAATTGAGTACCAACGCCTGATTGAGAAAAAACAGGCTGGACATATTTCACTTTTTCATTCAGCTTCCAATAGTACGTATCGGATTTTATCGGAATGCGTATCGTCTGTTGAAAAAGGGCGGTGGTGGCAGGGTTTTACTGACGAAGAAACGCAAAAATTAATTCTGGCTGCGAACACAGAAGATGATATCACAAATCGCGAACGCAAATATTCTGCGGTCTTGTATCATCTCAATCAGAATCCTCCCTGGCTCTACCTTTTCCATCCAATTTCGGTTTATGCCTGTCTTCCGGAAGTGAAAGATGTGGAATTATTGCACACGGAAATGCTGCGTTTTCCCGGATCCTGGTAGTTTTTT
>JAPKMT010000070.1 GCA_026645735.1 Flexilinea sp. | reverse complement strand
ATATCTATCCTGAATATATCATTGAGGAAGGCGATTTCCTCTCTACGATAGCAGATCGTTTTTCCACATCAGTTGATGCAATCCTCCAAATCAACGATATTGTTGATGCGAACTCAATTTCAGTCGGTAATAAGATTAAAATTCCCTCTTTAAAAGGCATTTCTGGAATTTTATCAACAGAAATACTTACAATTGGAGAAACTGTCAGCAATATTTGTATTTTAAGCGGGATGAAGGAAAGTGATTTGTTTGCCATCAATCAAATTACCAGTCCTACAGAGTTGTATATAGGAAGTACACTGATGGTAGTTCGGAAACAGGAAGAACAGACCTATTCAAGCATTGATTTTTTTGACAATAATCAAACGCTTATTGAAAAATCCATGATTCATGCCAAAAATCCATTTACTTCCCAAAAAATCAATCGGATGAATGGCTCATGGGATATTGCCGAGAAACAATTATTGTTTGCCGACCTTGCTCAGGACACCAACGTCACTATTCGGTATATATCGCCATTAATTGATGTTTTGGAAATCAAACAATTACCAATTACGCAGGGTGAAACGCATGTTGTTCACCTAAAGACACCTAAATCTTTGTCTTTAAAAGGAAATATTGGGAATCAGGCATTAAACTTCTTCCAGGATGATCCAAATCAAACAGAATGGTATGCATTTTTTGGGATTGATGCAATGGCAGAAACTGGATTGACAAATTTTAACATATCAGGATTTGATTCAGAAAATGATTCTTTTTCAGTTGATCAGAAAATCATCATTCGTGAAAACCTTTTTACTGATGAGGTCGTTGAGGGTGTTGATGCAGCAACACTTGAAGATTATACAAATCAGATAGAAAATCAAACATTGGATTCCATCAGGCAGACATCAGCCAAAAAACTATGGGGAACTACGCTGCTCTCCTATCCGGTTGATGAGCCTTGTTTGGCATCCGGTTTTGGAACACGCAGGACATACAATAACGGTTCTTATAACAATTACCATACCGGTATTGATTTCACAGTATGTTCAGCTGAGAATATAAATATTTATGCAGCTGCAGACGGACAAGTCGTCTTTGCAGGAGAATTACCGATTCACGGAAATCATACAATCATCGATCATGGCTGGGGAGTATATTCAACATATTCACACCAATCTCAAATACTTGTATCTCCCGGGCAAATTGTAAAACGGGGTGATCTAATTGGACTTATCGGATCCACAGGCCGTTCTGTTGGACCTCATTTGCATTTTGAAATGAAAATCAATGGAATCTATGTCAATCCGATGACCTGGTTAAGCAAAGTATTTCCATAAAAAAATATCTCTCTTTTTTTCAGGAGAGTAAAATCAGGGGATCATATCAGTGGCAGAAAACTCTAATTCAATTCAAATTAAATGGGATGATATTGCCTTTGATGAGTCTTGTCTGGACTTCATATTTGATTTTCTTTTCGAAAAAGAAATGCCAATGACTCCATTCGATTTGGCAAAAGCAATGATTCATGAGAAAATCAGAGTATACAAAAAAGCAATTGCCAAACAAGAAAAATCACAAGGACTGATCTATCGTCCGAAAGAAAAATACCAGATCGGAGATGAAGTAACTTTCCCTCTTATAAGTAACCAAAAAGGAAAAGTTATTGAGATTCGTCCGGGTAACAATCCGGATATTCCGGTTTTTTCAGTCGCATTTTTCCAAATGGAGGATGGATCTCAACGTCAATTTGCCTGTGCATACGAAGATCATACTTTAAACTCCTTTGATTACAGTTTATTAAATTCGTCTACTGAAACAGATCCGGTCGTAGTTTATAAAAAATATGGAAAAAAAATCGCTTCAAAAATTCAAAATTTATTGTCCCAAAATGACGGGTTGATTTCAATTGCAAATTACTGGTTTCCCAAGGCTCTTTTGATCGACATCAATCCTGGATTTCTAAATCTCGCCGAGGCAGTACTGGAAATGGAAGAGGGGAAACCTGTTCAGACGAAGAAAATTTTAGAATTGATTGAATATCCGGTTGATATGAATGATCGATTAACTGAGTTTTCTTTCAATTATGCCCTGCACTCTGATGAACGGTTTGATGAAGTCGGTCCGATCGGTACAGTATTGTGGACATTGAAGCTGTTGGAACCTGAAGATGTTCGAAAGGTTCCTTTAACTTTAAAATGTTATGATGACTTTTCAATCAATGAATCTGCATCACAAGCTTTTTCTTTTGACCTTTTGCGAATTCATGATGAGTTGGACACAACTTCCAATGCAGCGACCGAAGATGAGATTGATTGTTTTGATATTTGCATTAACTACCCGCATTGGAAAGCGGGAACAATACCTCTCATCAGAAAGATCAACTCGCTATTTCCGACTGCATTGGAAACAGATCGTGTAATCTTCACTTTTATAGACGCAAAGACAAAAGAATCCTTCCCCGGCTGGGTCATCATTCCTGAAAAATATATCTACGGATTAAAAATCTGGTACCGCGAAAATAACGTTATTCCAGGAAGTATCATTCGAATTGCTAAAACTGATAAAGTTGATGAAGTGGTTGTATCCTTAATCCCTCCGCGGGCATCAAGAGACTGGATTCGAACGGCGCTGTTCGATCAAAAAGGTAGAATTTACTTTGAAACGAAACATCAAATAATCAGCACAAAATTTGATGAACGCATGTGTATTTATATAGAAAACTCACCACAACTTGATATTGTATGGGAACAAAATAACAAGAATGGTATAAATCTACAGCGATTAATTGGCAACATCTTCAAAGATTTGTCCCGGTCGAATCCACAGGGAATTGTTCATTTTCAAGAAATTTATGCTGGATTAAACATGATGCATCGGTGCCCTCCCCAACCACTCCTTGATATTTTACTGAATGATGATCAATTTGTTGCATTGGATGATCTTAATTTCAAATTAAATGTAAAGATGACAGAAGAAGAGGCGAAATTATGACAGAGCTAAAGAGTCCTGAAAAAAAATCGTCTTTTTCAAGGCCGATGGTATCAACGATGTTTCATATCGATTTCGACTGGTTATTTGAAAATGATCAAAACTGGCATGTATCTCTGATCGGATATCTATGCGAAAAACACCGATTGTTTTTTGAATTGAATACGGAACATCATATGATCGATTCTGTAAATCCAGATACGGGGGAAGTAACACAGTCAGATCAGTTGATGGATATTCTAATGAATCACTGCGCAAAACAAGAAAATTTTATACCAATGAATGGAACACTCACTGATACCGTCTTCCGTCTTTTCTTATCCAATGGGAATCAACCTTTGAATTCAGAAGAAATTGGAAAACTCATCAATCGGTCTCCAGATACGATTCTGAAAACATTAAGCGGTCCGCGAATTTATAAGGGTATAAAACACTTTTAACAAAAATTTTCTTGTTACATTCAAAAAAGGAGAATTAAATGGAAAAATCAAAAGTCTACTTTTCGGATTTTCGAACTCAATCAATGGTCAATAATCTCCAATTAAAGCTAAAAAAATTAATGAAAACAGCCGGAATCGGAAATATTGATTTTTCTCATAAGTATGCAGCAATAAAAATGCATTTTGGAGAACCTGGGAATCTGTCTTTTTTACGGCCAAATTATGCAAAAACTGTGGCAGATGTCGTTAAAGAATTAGGCGGCAGACCATTCCTGACTGATTGCAACACGTTGTATGTTGGCGGCCGAAAAGATGAATTGGTTCATTTAGATACTGCATATGAAAACGGTTTCTCAATTTTAAGTACCGGATGCCATGTGATTATCGGAGATGGTCTTAAAGGAAATAATGAAACCCTGGTGCCGATTTCTGGACAATTTGTCAAAGAAGCAAAGATCGGTACAGCGATTATGGATGCGGATGTCATCATCTCGTTAACACACTTTAAAGGTCATGAAGGAACTGGTTTTGGTGGAGCTCTGAAAAATATTGGTATGGGATGTGGTTCTCGAGCGGGAAAAATGGACATGCATAGTAATGGCAAAGCCATGGTAAATCAGGATTTGTGCATTGGTTGTGGAAAGTGTGTAAAAATTTGTGCGCATGACGCTCCAAAAATCACGAACAAAAAGTCATTCATTAATCTGAATAAGTGTGTAGGTTGCGGGCGCTGTATTGCGATTTGTCCGGTAAATGCCATATCTCCACAGGGAGATTCATCAAATGATATTCTGAACTGCAAAATCGCTGAATATGCCTTTGCAGTTGTGAAAGACCGCCCGAATTTTCATGTCAGCTTAGTGATGGACGTTTCTCCTAATTGTGATTGCCATGATGAGAATGATTTGCAAATCGTCCCCAATGTTGGCATGTTTGCTTCATTCGATCCAGTGGCATTAGATCAGGCCTGTGCTGATGCTGTCAATCAGCAGCCTGTAATTCCTGGAAGCTGGCTTGATGATGTGGATCATCAAACGAAGGATCATTTTGTCAATGCTCATCCTAATACGAATTGGAAAGTTTGTTTAGATCATGCTGAAAAAATTGGCTTGGGCACCAGAAATTATGAGCTGATAAACGTAAAATAAGTGGTATAATATCCTCCGTTGTGGGAAAAGAAGCGGATCAGAAAAGTTCCCATGCCTAAATGCCCTCATGGCTCAATGGATAGAGCACCGGTCTTCTAAACCGATGGTTGCAGGTTCGAGTCCTGCTGGGGGCGCAAAAAATTTCTTAATACTTTTTCCAATAACTGCTTTTAAGCAGTTATTTTAATTAATCATTCAATAAAAATGTCCTTGCTATTCAAACCAGTGAAAATTTTGTTATACTGATTAATAAAAAAAAAGCATGATAGTTTGATTTAAATATCAGCTTATTCTCAATAAAAATAACTTATTTCATGGAGGAGAGATGAATACAAAACAATTATTAATACTGATTTTAGTCTTCCTTTCAACAGCTTTCGTTGCTGCGCCTCAGTCAAATTCTCTGGAATTTACTGGAACAGGCGATGATGTTGTTACTGCTGAATTTTTAGTCGCTGATTATCCTGTCATGGAAATTAACGCTACCTGCGAGTACGATTATGACTACATAACGATTACGCTGTTTGGAAGCAACGATGAAGAAATTTCTGCATTTTACGACTCCTGCGAAAAAGCCGGACAGATTTATTATGGAAATAATGAAATAGATCAAGTTGAATTTCTCCAAATTTCCGGAGCTACAGATTGGACGATTTCGTTTCTTCCTTTGAACGATGCAAAAATCGATTCCTTTTCGGCACCTGCAAAAATTGAAGGATCTGGTACCGCATTTTTTACTGTTGAAAATCCAGGAAAAGTTATGCAGTTCGATTATTCCGGCGATGATTATGTGCAAGTCTATCAATATTCCGGTGAAGGTATTAAAGGTTGGGAAGGGTATAAACAACTTTTCTATGAACAAGGACCTTATTCCGGGAAAACCATCATTAATCCCAAACTTACAATTTTTCAGATCTTCGCATCAGGCGCATGGTCGTTCGATATTTCCGGATCCGGAGGATCAAAAATCTCTCAAACTCCAGTTGTTGCTCCGACTACAATCTCGCTTTTCCCAACAATAGTTCCTACGGAAGCTCCTGCGGAAACAATTCCAGAGAACAAAAGCCCGGATTTTCTGACTTTGTATGGTGATCGGTCCTCTTTCCCTGATTATGACAACCAAATGCAGTTAGCTGCTTCATCATTTGGTCTACTTGGAGGAAAATATGTAAATAATTGGGAACTGTTCACATATACCGGAAATTTTACTTTAGAGGAATTAGCTAATCAATTATACGAGTTTTATGCCAAAGAATACGCTGATGACGGGTATGTGAAATTTGCTGAACCTCGTTTATTCCCATTGGTCCTTATGGATGAAGACCTGGGTGAAGGCTACCAGATGCTTCTGCAAAGAGATACAGATCGAATTTGGATTGTGGTATCCGAAAGTTATGACCAGGAAAAAGGAGTATTTGTTTTCTACTGTAATACATCAGCAGCAGGATAAAAAATAAAGCTTATCTCCTGGAATGCCGATATGTTTTATCATATCGGCATTTTTTTTGTTTCCGGGAAAATCTGTAATGGAAGGATTGGATGAAATAACTTCAAAGACCTGTTTTCAGTATAATAAAGTTCAAAATATTTCAATTCTTGGAGAGTGTATGGCTTCAGCAGAAATCATTGCAATTGGGTCAGAATTGTTGCTGGGAGAAACACAAGACACAAATACTCACTACTTATTAAGTAAATTACGTGATTGCGGAATAGATGTTTTCCGAACTACGATGATCGGTGATAACGCCAGTAGAATTTCAAAAGTTATTCAGGAAGCTTTAACACGTTCAGATATCGTGATTACAACAGGCGGACTCGGTCCAACGATCGATGATCCAACACGTGAAGCAGTTGCGCTTTCATTTGGATGTAATTTAATTTTTGATGAACAGCTTTGGCAACAAATCTATGAATATTTTAAAAAAATGAATCGGAATCCCACGGAAAATAATAAAAGACAAGCTTATCTTCCTGAACTTGCTGCACCTATCTTAAATCCTGTTGGGACAGCCCCTGCTTTTTATATTTATCAAAAGGATAAATTACTGATTTCCTTGCCTGGCGTTCCCATGGAAATGAAATATTTAACCGAAGAAACTGTAGTACCGTTATTAAAAAGATACTATCCGGAAAATGAGATTATTCTTGTCCGCACCCTTCACTCCTATGGTTTAGGTGAGTCAGTCATCGATGAATTGGTCAGCGATCTGGAAAAGACATCCAATCCGACATTAGGATTGTCGGCAAAATTTGGACAAATTGATCTCCGGATTACGGCAAAAGGAAAAACGTTCTTAGAAACCAAAAAAATGATTTCTGACTTTGAAGGGCTGATTCGAAAAAGATTAGGTATCAATATTTTTGGAAGCGATGATGAAACGCTTATTTCAGTGACCAATCATCTTCTTTTTGAAAAGGGAATTCAACTGGACACACTTGAAATCAATACAAACGGCAGTTTTTCTGCAGTGATTGATTCAAAAAATCTATTCAGAAAAGCGATAAGAATTGACGATACAAATGCCATTCCCTCTGAGGTATTTTTTGAGCAGCATGTTTCAAAAACAGATCACCCTTATGTTGCAGCATTAATGAATCACAAAGATAAATCCTTAAATTTTATTCATTCAGAGATTTTCCTAAAAACTGCAAAAAGTATTTATCAGAAAGAGAGATCTTATAATAATTTGACATTTTCTGCTGAACAACCGGTGCTGCTTGCTTTGGAATTCATTCGAGAAACCATTATCAATGAAGCGAATTCATAAATCCGAATAAGAAAGTAATCGAATACCATTTTTTTATAATCCTTATCAAGGATGTTTTATGAGACAAAAAATGAACATTTTGTTTGTAATTTCTGAAGCAGAACCTTTGATAAAGGTTGGCGGACTGGGTGATGTCGGTGGGACACTGCCATTGGCATTAATAAATTTACCCGAGGACCTGACCGAACAGACAGAAATTGACATAAAAGTTGTCATACCATATCATGACCACATAAAACAGAAACAGTGGCCGGTCGAGCCTGTCGCATCATTCCAGGTACTAAGCAGAAATGGCTTTATAAAAACCGATGTTTTTCGAGCTTTAAATACTGATTTACCTGTTTTTCTGGTCGATGGCGAGCCGATTCGTAATACTGGCACATACAACAATAATACCTATATCGATACGAAAAAATACACTTATTTTTCTGTTGCGGCTTTAGCATTCTGTCGTACGATCAAATGGAAACCGGATATTCTTCATGCGCATGATTGGCATACTGCAGCAGCAATTCAGAAACTGTCTCAAATTCGGTCATATGATACCTTTTTTTCTCATACAAAATCGTTATTTACAATTCACAATCTGCCATATTCTGGTGGAAATCATCCTGATATTTTATATTTATTTGACATTCATCAAGCCTTTGATCCTGAAATACCTGATTTTATGCGTAATTTGCCGATGGCAATCGGATTGGATGCTGCAGATCATATTAATACGGTTTCAAAAACATATGCCGAAGAAATTTTAACCGATGGATTTGGTAACGGGTATCAAAATTACTTGCGGTCTCATTCTGAAAAAGTTTCCGGAATTATTAACGGAATAATGATGGATCAGTGGAATCCATCTGCAGAAAAAGTCCTTTATAAGAATTATTCGGTGGATACCCTATCAGACCGGATTGAAAACAAAAGAATGCTACAGCAGGAAATGTGGCTTTCACAAAAAGATCAGACCATTTTGTTTGTGATGGTAGGCCGGATGACTTATCAAAAAGGTTTTGATCTATGTGTTCAGGCATTACGACAAATGAGAGACCAGGATTGGCAAATAATTATCCTTGGTACTGGGGAAGATTCGATTCAAAAAGCTTGTCTTTCTTTATCCAATGAATTTCCGGATCGCGTACGAACAGAATTGCGTTACGATGAGCCGCTATCCAGGAGGATGTATGCTGGAGGCGATGTTCTGCTTATGCCGTCCCGATATGAACCTTGTGGTATAGCCCAGATGATCAGTATGCTGTATGGATGCATTCCGGTTGCTTGCTCGACAGGTGGATTGAAAGATACGATAAAGGATCCTTTTGACCATCCAACAGATTACACAGGCTTTTTGTTTTCAAATCCTGATGTTTCTGCAGCTGAATGGGCTATCCGTCGATCGATTGCTTATTATCAGGATCAACAAAATTGGAGTCAAATTCAAATCAGAGCAATGAAACAAGACTTTTCCTGGAGAAATTCAGCGAAAGAATACTTCGATTTATATAAATCATTGCAGATATGCGAATGATATAATAAATATATCAATTGCCACGAAAAAATTTTTTTCTAAGGATCAATTCTATGAATTTGCAGCGTTCTTCTGGAATATTGCTTCATCCATCCAGTTTTCCAAGCTTGGATGGTATCGGTGATTTAGGTCCTCAGGCATATTATTGGGTTGATTTCCTGAAATCTTCCGGATGCTCAATTTGGCAAGTCTTGCCTCTTGGGCCAACTGGATACGGGGACTCACCCTATCAGTCATTTTCTGCTTTTGCAGGCAATCCTTACTTGGTCAGCTCAACAATCATGCTGGATGAAGGTCTTCTCACACCAGAAAATCTGTCCGATCGTCCGACATTTCCTGATAATAAAATTGATTATGGTGCTGCAATTGAATGGAAATTAAAAATAATTGACCGTGCCTATCATAATTTCAAACATGATCCTTCTGAGTTGCTTGAAGAATTTTCAAATTTCAGAAAACACAATTCGAGCTGGTTGTCAGATTATGCCTTGTTTATGGCAATTAAAGAAACCCAAAACGGAAATAGCTGGCTTGAGTGGCCTGAATTACTTCGAAAAAGGGATCCAAAAACACTAAGCGAATTCTCAACAAATTTCAAGGATTTGATAGAACAGCATGAATTTCGGCAATTCATTTTTTTCCGCCAATGGTTGAACTTAAAAAAGTATGCCAATAAAAAAGGAATCACAATAATTGGCGACATTCCAATATTTGTTTCCATGGACAGTGCGGATGTCTGGAGTAATCCTGAATTGTTTTATTTAGACGAGTCAGGGCACCCGACTGTTGTTGCGGGAGTACCGCCAGATTATTTTTCACCAACAGGGCAACTCTGGGGAAATCCATTGTATAAGTGGTCAGAACATGAAAAGACTAATTTTAACTGGTGGATACGAAGATTAAAATCTACACTAGTTATGGCTGATCTGATCCGGCTCGATCACTTTCGCGGTTTCTGTGGATATTGGGAAGTACCAGCCGGCGAAACGACTGCGATTAAAGGGCGCTGGGTACGAGGATCAGGAAAAGAATTTCTGGATCATTTACAAGCCAAAATTGGTGACCTGCCAATTATCGCGGAAGATTTAGGCGAAATCACACAAGATGTTGTGGATCTGCGGGATTCATTTAATTTACCGGGAATGAAAATATTTCAATTTGGTTTTTCGGATGATTCCAGGAATCTATTCCTTCCTCACAACTACATCAACAATTGCATTTCTTACACTGGAACTCACGACAATGATACAGCTTTAGGTTGGTATCTGACTGCACCGGAAAAAGAAAGAGATTTTGCAAGGCGTTATCTATCCACTGACGGATCAGACATTTCATGGAAAATGATTGAATGCGTTTGGAGTTCAGTAGCGGTTTATGCAATTGCTCCATTGCAGGATTTCTTGGCATTGGGTAGTGATGGGAGAATGAACTTTCCAGGACGCGCTCAGGGAAACTGGTGTTACCGGTTTAAAACTACCGACCTGACTCCTGATTTGGCACATCGAATTTTGGATTTAAATAAACTGTACAATCGAATACCGGCAATTAACACACAACCACTTCCCAGACCGGTGATTAATTACGAAGAACCTTGATTCTAATGGATTAATTACTCGATGCACAACGGAATCCTACATCAAAAGAGGATTCCGTTTTTTTCATATCTCCGGATAACTTTATTCCAAGAAGGTTATAAGGTGTCTTCCAGGATCCTCCGCGTATTTTCTGGATCTCATCAGAGTCCTTGGATTCAGTCCATTCCCAGACATTGCCGATCATATCCATCACGCCAAAAGGACTCATACCAAGCGGGTACATACCTGGTTCCATTAATTTCCCTGAGTCCAAATTTGAATTGGCTCTTTTTTTATCAGGTAATTCATTTCCCCACGGGTAATCAATTCTTGATTGGATTCCCGCTGCAACAGACCATTCTGAATCAGTAATCAGATGTTTACCTGCCCATTGACAGTAAACAACAGCTTGATTCCAGTTTACATTTATTACCGGTAAATTCAGGCTGCTGTTTTCATTACTTTGAATCACCTGGCTGCAAGGGCCTGCATTCACACATAGGAAGTATTGTTGTAAAGTAATTTCATATTTGTCAATCCAAAATGACGCTTCATCAGTTTGGATAAAAACCATTTCTGACAGATCATTTCCAGCTTTTTTCTCAAAATAACCTTTCTCATTCAGGATCATGGAAGGTGTAGATGTCTTTACGATCGCTTCGATCGTCTTGGTCTGGTCTGAAAGAAATGAGAAAACAACTTGGGTCGACAAGAAATTCAGATCGAGAGTATTCTCTGGTGTACGGGTTGTGGTTGGAGTAAATGTTTTTGTTTTTGCTGCTTCTGTTTCCACCAAATTCGATTGAATTAATCTTGCGATGGATGTATGCAATTGTGGCAGATCGATTGTATTGACCGGTGTCATCGTTGGCGCAGGAGTGTTTGTAAGCGTAGCAGAAGCTGTTAAAGTTGCTGAAGCAGTGGAAGTAGCAGTAACAGATGAAATAAAAAGAAATCCATTGCCAACTTTTATGGATTGGACCATTCCAGCGATAAAATAAAACAGAAGCAATAAAGAAATCAGAATTCCTGTAACTTTTAAAAATGGTTTTCGCTTCATTTCAGTTATCTATCCGCTCATCGGAATAATCTTTTTCCCCACATTTACGCTGGAGTTATGTTATTTTTTGGATTTCGAGTGAAATTATTCTTCTCAAGATAGCCGTTGCTGCTGCATAGGTCGAATCCATCCCAAAATAGGAAAGAGCTCCGGCACCAAGGTTTTTTCCTTTGCTCATTGGCGTATCAGATACATAATGCAAAATTCCTACATCAAATTTTGTGTTATAAAATGCAACAATTTCATCAGTTGGATGGCGGGTTGCACGAATCATCTCATAAATAGCAGACAAGTAAGGGCCGCCTTCCATTTCAATATCCGTAAATCCTCCCCGATAAAGCACATCCATGAATTGACGATTCTGAAGATAGGTACCAAAAACAGAGACAGCTCTTTGATTATCCAGTATGGAACCATAAACCAGCCAAGGTTCAATATCAGCACCGGAAAATGCATTCTGGAAAAAGTAAGTGTTTTCGGAGTGCATATCATGAATTACAGACGGTATTATGACATCTCCATGCACACCGTTTAATGATGCTGCTTTTCCCATGATATAGATTCCGTAAATGTTTTCGAACTCTTCAGATAATTTTGACAAAATATTAAATGCTGTCATTCCTAATGGATAATCGATATTAAATAAGAATGCATTAGATTTTTTTAATGCTTCGATTTGATCCATTCGCAATCTCGGATCAATCTTTTGCAGATCTATTTTTGATAAATCAATTATCTGAGCTTCTACATCAAATGTTTGAATACTGGGGACTCTGTGAATTCCGGATTTCTTTTCTTCATCCTGTTGTTCCTGAACCGA
This sequence comes from Flexilinea sp., assembly GCA_026645735.1. GTDB lineage: Bacteria > Chloroflexota > Anaerolineae > Anaerolineales > Anaerolineaceae > Flexilinea. The sequence continues at coordinate 1,316 of JAPKMT010000070.1, read as the reverse complement.
ATATTCCCCTGGATATGTTTGTTGAAATTTTTTGAGCATATAATAAAGAAGGTTTTCGCGATTCGCTGATAATTTTTTCTTCTCAATTAAATTCCATTCATTAAAAAAGGTTTTATTTTCCTCCTCATTCATGAATTTAACCAGCTCTTCTTCTTTTTGAAGCGCATATCCGGACAACATATTTGCAATACTGTGTGTGTTGCTTGAAATAAAATAAATCGATTTTTGTTCTATATCCGGACACTCCACCAAAATGTTTTTTAGCCATGAATTTGTTGATCGGGCGTATTGAACCAGTGAACTGTCTAGTAACCGAATTCTTAAATCAGAAGTACGTTTCTTAATCTCCTGCATCCAGTTTCCTATTTCATCGTCCCATACATTCTGAAGTCTTTTTAAATCTTCAAGAGGCGAGAGTATGATTTCGGATAATTTTTTAATATGATCAGAATTTTCCGGAGATATTTGAAGCAACAAATCATCAGAGGCGTCTGAAAGAAGAAGATGAATCTTATTCCATTCAATCTGAAAGGCAGTTAGTACTGGAACAATATCATCGATATCCGATCGGCTGGTAATAAAACACGCCAATGTATCCGATCCATTGTATAAACAGAATCTGCGTCTGGCTTTTGCGGAAACTTCTTTCCAGGATTCAATATCAGAATACCCCTGTTGTATGAACATCCGGATATTTTGACCAAGAATAATTTTTTCAACATGGAGCAAACATGAAGGCATCCGCAGCAAGCCATAAATAAATGCATTAAAATCTGGAGCATTCGAACGTGCATCATGATGAAGTACTGAATCCATACCGCGATGCGCTTCTTCAAACACACTGATTCGTGTATCAGATTTTGAGCGTAAAACAGAATATATCGTCCTTAAATAAAAATCAATAGATTCTGATGATTCCTTTGGTATACTGCGTTCCATATTTCTCCTGAATTACGGTGAAAAATTATTTTGAATATTATCTTATCATATCACGACGAACATTGTTTTTCTCTTTTTTCTCAAAATTCTTTTCCAAATTTCGAATTACTGGATTTACTGTGTGATTTAGATAATCAAATCCTATGCGAAATATCAATATAGGCAATCACAATATAACTGTTCTAAATTGCATAAACCATTCTGAAAACAAAATGAATTCAAGATAATGGACAAAATGATCTTATCAGGAACGTCCCATGGATGAAGAAAAAAACCTTTTCGATGAGGTTAAAAAAAATCTAAATTTTATGATGTCAAGGCAATTTAGAAATGTCCTAATCACAGCAATTTAGAAATGTCCTATTGTGTTGTAAATT
>JAPKMT010000006.1 GCA_026645735.1 Flexilinea sp. | reverse complement strand
TTCCCGCATCTTGTGAATTGTTTCCTGGACCCAGCCTATATCAACTGGCCGGAGCAGGATTCTGGGAGATTGACTGGGCTAAAGCGCTTGAGTATTATAGTAACGCCTACTTAAATGCACAAAGCATGTATGATCAATCCTCCGGGTATACAGCCCAGCAGCGTTATGCCGAAGCTTCTTTTGCCTATGCAAACCAGCTTGTGGCCGCATCCGATTTTTGCGGATCGATCACCTATTATGATCAGGGATATTCTATTGGAGCCAACGATATGGTTGCGCCGACGGCGACTGCTGCTTATCTGGCTTGTTATCCTCCCACCAGTACCCCGGAACCAATTGTTCCAGGTGAGACGCTTGTGCCGACATTACCGTTGGATCTTCCTACGGATGTTCCGATTGTTGACAATCTTGACGTGACGAATGGTCAGAATGGATCCTGAACGATTATTAAAAACATACAAAAATATGACAAAAAGGAGCCCCTGCATAAAGGGATTTCAAATTAGGAATTTACGGAAATAAGTAATTTTTGACTGATTCTCTTCAAGCGGAGTACAAAAACAATGATCACACCGAAGGATTAAAACTTTGGTGTGATCTTTTTTTTATTGCTGTTAAGGCAAAGTAGCGAATTTCTTGGAGGGCATTCTTATGTGATTTGCCAAGCACTATAACAAAACAGCCCACCGATTGGTTGGCTGTTTTTCATCATGGAAGAGTAGGATAAAGCTTTCCTGTCGGTTTATTTCCTATTCTTGAAAGAATTGCTGCGCTATTTGCGCTTCGCAAGTATCCGCAATGCTTCCTCCAACTCTACATCTTCTCCGTTTACAATCCGCAGTGCATTTTTTTCAGTCAGAGGTATACGAATAGACGGGCTGACGCCACCAATCCCGTTTCGGCTGTCAAGCTGGATATGCTTATCCTTATCAAGGGATTGTCCAAAGGGGTAATCTACCGTGATCCCTCCCGGCATTTTTACTTGGGCGCCCGCCATGCCAAACGAGCCGTTGGTCCCATAAAAACCCAGAGTTTCACCATTGGGCAGATTTTTTATGCCGAGCGCTACTCCCTCTCCGCTGCTTATACATTGGGAGTTGGTGAGCGCGATGATTTTCCCTTCAAAACGCTGTGCCTCCGGCTTGATATAAAGCGCCGTCAGATCATCGGAATCTCCATATTTTTGATACTCGTACAGTTTCTTCTCTGAATAGAATAAACTTAAGATTTCAGCCACCATTTCATCCAGCCCGCCCGCGTTGTTGCGCAGGTCGAGAATTATTCCTTCGCAGCGGTTTTCATTGGCATAAGCAACCGCTTCGCGCATCAGTTTCAGCGTCGACACAGGATTGCCCGTTTGCCTGAGATCTAGGTCCACCAGCGCCCATAGTTTAATATAAAGGATGTTTCCATCCAGTATCTTCTTTTCAGTTACGCCTTCCGGTTCAGGATCGGGGTTTTCGTTCCCATAAAGCATATCCCAAAGTTTGACCGATACCACAGAAGAGGGGTAATTCTTTTTTAACGAAAGCATGTGGTCGTCATAAGCGGTCAGTGAAATTGAACGCGAATCATTCAGCACAAAAGTTAATTCAGTACCGATGGGGGCGCGAACTAAGTAGGCAATCTGTTTCTGTTTTAAATTTTCATGGGTTGCTGAGTTCGAGGTGAAGATAGTGGAAACCGCCATTGCCGCTTCTGCGACAGGCTGACCGTTCCAAAGGATAATCTCGTCACCCACTCGTAGTCCTGCGGCTTGGGCTGGTCCGGACGGATCAAGCCAAGTCACAATGACCTTCCCATTATCCAATTGCGCAGTCGTAAAACCAAAACCGCCGCCGATATATTTGCCGTCAATATCAGCAATACTGCTCACTTTGACATGCCCATCCGGTATTTCATTAATATAAGCTCGTAGGGCAACATAATAATCCTCAAAGGAATTTTCGGATTGTGCGGATTTTATTTGAGGCAGATATTCATCGTAAAGTGTCTGCCAGCGAATGTCTTTCCACTCAGTAAAGGCGTATTGATGACTCATGGTCTCATTCAGCTTCATGAAAGCCTGTGCCCAGGTCAACTCACTGAAATCCTCTTCGGGCATTTTTTCTTTTTGTATCATCGCAAACACCAGCACTGCCAATGTGGCAACTATAGTTGCCGCGCCGATGAAAATGATGAACCTTTTCTTTTTTAGCACCAAATTGATACCTCCTGCGTTTATTTATCGACTAAGAGTGGCTTCAAAAATCCTCCGGAACCTCAATCACTTGCAAAACCATTTATTAATAGTAGCAGCCCACCCAATCGTTCTGCTTCTCTGCGGTCATAGAGACTAATTTTCTGGACATCACTTCGCATTCTCTAATAATAAGGCAGTTAAGGATATGTTTGGCGGTAGCTCCAGGTACTTCGTCCACATATACATAGACAAACTTAATGATGCCATCGCAATATCCTGCGATTTCCCTTGCCACAAGATAGAGCGTTCTGTTTGAACCGCTTCATTGCGTACGAAATACCACGAACACGGGTATTTCGTATTTTATCACTTCGTCTTCAAAAGTTGGCAACGGTTTCAAAGGTCAAGTTTGCATCCATCTTGCCTTTGAAAAACAGCCCATCAGTACTTAAATAGAACCCGGTCTACGCAATGGCTACGACAAAAACTCCAGCGATTAAGACTTAAATAGCCTTTTGTTGAGCTTGAATTGGCGCTTAGGCTCATCCGGTTCGGCTGCTTCGGGGGTTGCAGTGGTTATTTCTTCTGATGACGTGTTTTTCTCTCCCTGTAATAAATTGTCGTAATCATTTTTTTCCGACGATCCTCACGCTATTATTTGGGTCTCTTATCGGCAGTTATCAAATGCCCACCGTAAAATCATATCCATATCGTCCTCAGATAAAAGCTTGCCATTCCGAAACACTAAAATACGCGGACCTTTCTGTAAATTATGAGGTTGTAATGTCTTGCTCGACGTATCGGCATCCAGGTGAAGAGCGTTAATCTTCACGGTATATAAGTGATAAGTTGGCATTCTAAGGGCAGTTTCCATATACTTACAAGATTTAATATTAACTTGCCCATAGGGGCTCTTTTTTTTGTCAGATCAAGCTAAAAGCCGGGTGCCTGCCAGATCGTACTCCATGGCGCTGTGGATCAGGACCGGTACAATTTTGCCGATTTGTGCGTTTCCTTCCACCAGGACCAGACCGTCAATTTCTGGCGCATCCCGGTAACTTCGGCCAACCAGCAAGCCATCCTGTTCCCCTTCAATCAGGACGTCCATTTGCTTTCCGATGAAGGTGCGATTAATTTTATGAGAGATTTCCTGCTGGTTCCGCATCAGAAAATCAACGCGCTGTGTTTTAATCTTCTCGGGAACCGTATCCCCCAATGCTGCACTGGATGTGCCTTCCTCGAGATAATATGGAAATACACCGACGCGATCAAATTTCATCTCAGTCAGAAAATCATGTAGAACCATAAATTCTTCTTCAGTCTCTCCGGGAAATCCGGTAATAAATGTGGATCGGATCGCGATTCCGGGAATTCGCTCCCGCATCTTGTGAATTGTTTCTCGGACCCAACCCATATCATCTGGCCGGAGCATTCGTTTTAATACTGCCGGATGGGCATGCTGCAGTGGAATATCCAGATATGAAAGAACGGTGGGATTGGAGGCCATCAAATCAATCAAACGATCAGAAACAAATCCCGGAAAAGCATATAGGATCCTCAACCAGGGAATTTTCGGAGCTGCCTGTAAGATTTTTTCAATCAAAGAGGGCAGCGCATCCATTTCACCCCGATCTTGTCCATAGGCTGTTGTATCCTGAGCAATCAGAATCAACTCCTGAATTCCCATATCCTGGAGCGATTGGGCATCTTTTAAGATATCCACAACCGGACGACTTTTCCAGTTGCCTTTAATCAATGGAATGGAACAAAAGGCACATCTGCGGCTGCAACCATCGGCAATTTTCAGATAAGCGCTGCCGCCCTGAACCGCAAACTGGCTGTAATTTTCCGGGATAGTCGTTGTAAAAACCGGGTTGGGAGCATTAATTCTTTTTTTCAGGTTGCCAATCAGCGTCATAATGTCCATGATGTGACGGGTGCCTAAAACGCCATCCACTTTTGGACAGGATGACGTAATCTGGTCACTGAATCGTTCAGCCATACATCCTGCTGCAATCAAGTATTGCCCGCTTCTTTTGATTTCCGATAATTGCTGTAATGTTTGAATGGCTTCTTCCCTGGCAGGTTTAATGAAGCCGCATGTATTAACGATCAATACCTCTGCCTGTTTGGGATTGTCGGTGAAAAGATATCCTGCCTGCATCAACCTGCCAGCCATTGAAGTCGAATCGACCGTATTTTTTGCACAGCCAAGTGAAATTAAATGAAATGTTTTTTTCTTCATAATGTCCTGTTATGGAATATAGGGGGTGATTGTGACAGTTGGCGTCTGTGATGCCGGCCGGGATGTATAGGTTGGTTCAAACGTCGCGGTGGGAGTAGCACTGTTCAGCGGAGTCGGTGTCACTGGAGGCATATCGGAGAAAAATTGCAGTGTCAGGTTTTCACCGATGTCACCCATGATACCCAATCGTTGCTGATTGTATGTGATACTGATGGCTGCAGCGTTGCCGGTAGTGATTTCAATGACTTCACTGGCATCAAAAGGATAAGAATTGCCGGGAAGCGTTCTGCCTTTATAAACTTCTTTACCATCTGTTTTAACTCTCAAAAAAGAGCGCTGATTAGCTTCGACACGTACCTGTATGGCTCCTGTCAGCAAGGCTTCTTCTCCTTCAGGTGTGATTACATCTGTGACCGGTTCGGTTAGGACGGTGTTGATCATTGGCGTTTCAATGATTCCTGCAGATGGTGTTGGAAGAATGTTTTCTTCTTGTCTCAGCTGAGCAATAAATTCGCTGCGAAAATCAGGTGTATTTTTAATGCTTTTTGTCCGGAATTCAGAAATCGTTACTGCGCTGTAGATAATAATCGCTGCCATCCCTGCCAGCACGGTTAATCCTACGAACAGGTCCGGAGTGAGAAATTGTTTTAGCTTACCAGCTTTTTTGACAGGTTTTTGGTGCGGATTGGCTTTTCTTTCTCTGAAACCCGGCAAGGATTCCTTCTTTTTCTCTGAAAGATGCTGAATTGCTTCCGCGAATTGGAGCATGACTTCTTCCACATCCAAATTTAGAAATGATGCATAGTTATTTAACATTCCTCTTGCTTGAACCGTAGAGGGAAGCTCATCAAATCGGCCTTCTTCCATCTTTTTCAGATAGTAAGTTCTGACCAATGTATGAAGTTCTGCATCATCAAAGGTTAGTTTCAGACTCTCTCTTCGGCTGCAGAGTTTTGCACCGATTTCCTGGAAAATCGTGTTTTCCAGGTCCGATGGTTCAGGCTCAACTTTGTTTCCATTATTTGTAATTTTTTGGTGTCCGGTCTGATTTTCTGATTTTCTGGGCTGGGTATGTTCGATTTCTGGCGGTAATGCATCTATTTCAAAGGGGAAAGGCGTGTCCGGATTATCCCAGGCATTCAGTACGGCATCTATATCTAATCCAAGGTAATCGGAGTACATTCTGACAAAACCACGTCCCTGGACCGGGGATGGCAGAATTTCCGGCCTGCCATTTTCGATTGCCTGGAGATAAGTATTCCGAATGAATAATTCTTCTGAAACCTGAGTCAGGCTGATGTTTTTTTCTTCACGTTTTTTTCGTAATTCTCTTCCAACGTAAATGGACATAATGAAATAATTATAAATGAAAAAAGATCAGTCTTTTGTGGCTGATCTTTTCAAAGGTGCCTGTACCTATGGATTGATTTATTTTTTTGATTCTTATGCTTCAGCTGTCTCTTCAACAACCGGTTTTTCACCTTCACGGTGGACGATAACATTGAAAGACGGGACAATATCAACTGTCAAACGAACAGAAACTTTATGTTCGCCCAACGTTCGGATTGGTTGTACGTCGATCTGGCGTTTGTCAACTGTTGTACCCACTTTGGCACTGATAGCATCAGCGATCATCTGTGAGGTGATAGAACCATACAGTTTGCCTGTTTCCCCTGCTTTGCATGGGAAGGCAATCCAGGAATTTTCAATTTTCTCAGATAAGGATTGCATTTCAGAATTCAGCTGCGACCGAATGGAATCAGCTTGTTTCTTGATACTGTCGACCTGCTTAATAGCAGAAGCAGTTGCTAATACTGCATAGCCTTGCGGAATTAAGTAGTTACGGCCATAGCCATCTGCTACTTTTTTGATGTCACCAGCGTGCCCAAGCTTGTAAACATCTTGTAATAATAAAACTTTCATTTTTTTTCAAGCCCTTTCAAGCAAAATGAATAGAATTTTGGCGAAGGGTACAACGCCAATGTGAAGTATTCTATCAGGAATCTTTACAGTCGTCAAATTTCGAAAAGCATATCCACATTTCGAATGGCTGACGGCCTCAGAATGATCTTGCATTCTGAAATAATAGTCAGTCTTTCGAGTCAAACGAAAAAATTTATTGTATTGTTTTTATTTTTCTCCCAAAAATAAGGCAACAACAAATATTTCTTCCTTTTTTAACGTTGAAAAAAGTGAAATACTTTTTTTTCTCCTCCGGATTTTTTTGTGAAAACTTAAGAGGAAACGATGAAAAGGTTATTTGCATGCGGATTGCGAGTTTACTGATTCATCGGGAAATGTATTATGTACAGCAAGTCAAAATTTTGCCTGGCTTTTCGATTAAAGTGGATTATTTCCTGCAAATTTTGAAATTCAGTTTTGAGATTCTTATTCCTGATTTATAAAATACACATATAATAAACTTATTGGATCTTTTGAAGAGCACATTTTTCGTTTACAAGCAATCCTGCACGAACCTATTTGATTTTTGTGCTTTTCGATAAGTGTTTGGCAATCAATAAAAACAATCTTGCGAAATGAATGCGAATAACGGTCAAGATAGATAAACAGTTTTTTTTCTGAGGAGTTATGGAAGAATTTAAAATCAGTGATTTAACCTCCGATTTGATTCATAAAATCGATAAATTTAAAAGTGAACTTGAGGTAGAAGAAATTGGAATTGTTTTGGAAGTTGGTGATGGAATTGCCCGAGTCAGCGGATTAGCCACAGTAAAAAGTCAGGAGCTTATTGAGTTTGAAAATGGGGCTGTCGGGATTGCTTTCAACCTTGAAACTGAATCAGTCGGCGCGATCGTGCTGGGTGACTATTTTTCTATTAAAGAAGGATCGATAGTCAGAAAATTGGGCCGAATTGCTTCAATTCCCGTTGGCAATCTCTTTCTTGGTCGAGTCATCAATCCATTGGGAGAGCCAATTGACGGAAAAGGCCCCATCAAGAATTCAGGTTTTCGTCCATTGGAGAGAATTGCTCCGGATATTTATGAACGATCGGATGTGGATACACCTCTTCAGACGGGTATTAAAGCAATTGATTCGATGATTCCGATTGGCAGAGGTCAACGTGAATTGATCATCGGGGATCGTCAGACCGGGAAAACAGCTATCGCGATTGATACAATCATAAACCAAAGAGACAAAGATGTTTTTTGTATATATGTAGCGATTGGACAGAAGAAGTCAACCGTTGCGCAAATCATTGCCAAGCTTGAAGATATGAATGCGATGAAACATACGATTGTGATCGTAGCCGGCGCAGATGAAAACGCATCCCTGCAATATATTGCTCCATATGCCGGCTGTGCCATGGCCGAGGAATTTATGGAAACCGGACGAGATGCTCTGGTAATCTATGATGATCTGACCAAACATGCCTGGGCTTACCGTCAAATCTCTTTATTAATGCGGCGGCCTCCCGGCCGGGAAGCTTACCCGGGAGACCTTTTTTACCTGCACTCACGGTTGCTGGAACGTTCAGCAAAATTAGACCGCAAATATGTGCTGGTTCCAAATAGTTACGAAAAAAACAGGGCTTCTGTTTCTGACTCGACTGATGGGATCGTCTATCAAGGACCGATGGCAATTCATGATATTCGCGCAGCGTTCGAAACGCATCCGAATAAAGAATCGATCAAAATTTGTCAGGTTGAAAAGACGGGAGGAAGTTCTACTGCCCTTCCGATTATTGAGACATTATTGGGGGATGTTTCCGCTTATGTTCCGACTAATGTGATATCAATTACAGATGGACAGATATACCTGGAGAGCGGTTTATTTAACGCTGGAATTCGTCCGGGAATCAACGTCGGAATTTCTGTATCCCGTGTTGGTGGCGCGGCTCAATCCAAAGCGATGAAAAAGATTGCTGGCGGATTACGTCTGGACATGGCAGCTTACCATGAAATCGCTTCTTTTGCACAATTTGGATCTGATTTAGATAAATTGACAAAGAAACAATTGGAACGAGGAGAGATTTTGCAGGAATTATTGAAACAACCGCAATATGCTCCTTATGCTGCCGGAAAAGAATTTTTATCGATTTACGCAGGTACCCACGGCTATCTGGACAGTATTCCTGTAAAACGTGTTTTAGAATGGGAAAAGGCTTTTTTGGAATTTATGCAGTCTTATTATCCGAAAATTGGTGCTGAAATTGAACAAAAAGGAATCCTGACCGAAGAAAATGAAGCTTCTTTGCAGAAAGCGATTCAACATTTTCAATCGAGCTGGGAATAGTGGAGCTTTATGCCATCAATTCGTGAAATGCATGGGCATATCAAGAGTATTGAAAGCATCGGGCAACTGACACGTGCATTGCAATCTGTCAGTGCGAGTCAGGTGCGTCAGGCAACACAGATTGCTGATAATTCACGCCCATATTCTGATCTGGCATGGCAGGTTCTGATCGATTTGTATCACGAGGATGAATTCTATCAGCGTGCACGGGCTTTTTTGGAGCCTCGAGAAATAAAATCTGCATTAATTGTTTTTATCAGCGCGGATCGTGGATTGGCAGGCAGTTTCCCGATGAATGTTTTTCGAGAAGCTTTCAACTTGGAAAAGCGATTGAATGTACCTGTAAAATATATAACAGTCGGCAAGAAGGGCAGAGAAATGCTCATGCGCCGCAGAAAGAATATTATAGCAGATTTCAGCGATCTGTCTTCCGCGACCAGCTTTCATGAACTGAAAGCATTGTCTCGAATTATTGTAGATGAATTCAACAATGAGAATTTTGAATGGGTGTACCTGGTTTATACCGAATATACCAATATTGCGCACTTCGGACCGAAAACAAAGCTGCTGGTTCCGCTTTTTGAAGGCTATCGTGAATTTATGGAAACGACTCAGCAGCAGTACAAACGCAAAACAGGTTGCATTTTTGAAGGTGATCCTCAGATAATTATGAATTCCATGGTTTCACGAATCATTCGGATGGTGTTGTTTCATGCGGTCATCTCTTCGAAAGCAAGTGAACATACAGCCCGAATGCTTGCCATGAATAAAGCAACCGAGAACTCAGAGGAAATTTTGGCGGATTTGCTTTTACAATTTAACAAAATGAGACAACAAACTATTACAAATGATATTTTGGATATTGTCGGTGGATCAGAAGGACAGAATCGGGATATGGAAGAACAAAAAAGAAATTACGAGAGGTATTCATGAAACAAGCGTCAGGAAAAATCGTTCAGATCATTGGCAGCGTGGTGGATGTCCGTTTTCCAGAAAATGATCTTCCTGATATTTTTGAAGCATTGGAAGTTGAGATTACTGTAGGAAATAATCTGATTCTCGAAGTTCAAAAATTAATGGAAAAGAATACAGTTCGTTGTGTATCGATGGGTTCAACCGATGGAATGATGCGTGGCATGAATGTGATTCGGACGCGTTTCCCGATTATGGTCCCGGTGGGAGAATCGGCGCTGGGCCGTGTAATGAATGTGCTTGGTAAATCGATTGATGGCAAAGGGGATATTCTGTCTGAAGAGTATTATCCACTGCATCATGCCGGTCCGGATTTTAAACATCAATCGACGAAAGTAGAAGTGCTCGAAACGGGAATTAAAGTAATCGACCTGATTGCGCCTTTTACAAAAGGCGGAAAAACCGGTATTTTTGGCGGTGCCGGTGTTGGCAAAACAGTCGTTATTATGGAACTGATCCGTGATATCGCCACAGTACACAGAGGTTTGTCTGTATTTGCCGGTGTCGGAGAGCGAACTCGGGAGGGTACAGAGTTATATCGGGAAATGACCGAGTCTGGCGTAATGAAAGACACGGTCATGGTTTATGGACAGATGAATGAACCTCCGGGTGTCAGACTTCGCGTAGCTTTGGCAGGATTGGCGAATGCAGAATATTTCCGAAATAAAGGGATGAATGTATTGCTTTTTATTGATAATATATTCCGCTTTTCCATGGCAGGTTCTGAAGTGTCTGCACTCTTAGGACGTATGCCTTCTGCGGTTGGGTATCAACCAACCCTTGCGAGCGAGATGGGAGAATTGCAAGAGAGAATTACTTCCACCAATACCGGATCCATTACATCGATGCAGGCGGTTTATGTGCCGGCAGATGATTACTCAGATCCTGCTCCCGTTACAACCTTTACGCATCTGGATGCATCCATCGCTTTGGAACGGAGCATTGCTGAAAAGGCGATCTATCCGGCTGTCGATCCTTTAAATTCAGCTTCCCGTATTCTTGATCCGAATATTGTTGGAGAAGAACATTATCAGACGGCTCGCGAGGTTCAACGGGTCTTGCAGCGTTACAAAGATTTACAGGATATTATTGCGATTCTTGGAATCGATGAAATTTCTGAGGATGATCGAATTATCGTCAGTCGTGCTCGTAAAGTAGAGCAATTCTTTTCTCAGCCGATGTTTGTAGCAGAGAAATTTACGGGTATTCCTGGCGCGTATGTTCCGATTGAAGATACAATCGATGGCTTTCAGCAGATTTTGACGGGAAAGTTGGATGATCTGCCTGAACAGGCATTTCATATGGTTGGAACGATTGATGATGCAAAGGCAAAAGCCAGATTGTTGCAGTAAAATAAGGACCCTATGTCAATTCGCTGTAAAATAATTTCACGCTACGGTATCGTGTATGATGGAGAAGCTGACTCAGTTTTACTTCCAACAATCCATGGACAAATCGGAATTCTCCCGCGCCATATCCGCATGTATACAAAAATGACGAATGGTATTATTACGGTCAGAGAAGGTGATCAGACCAAGGAATTTACTGCCACCGGTGGATTTGTTCAGGTTACAACCGATGAAATACGAATCTTAGCAGATGCATCCGAAGTAGTGGATGAAATTGATCTCGAACGCGCTGTCGCAGCCAGGAACCGTGCGATGGAAGCGATGAAACAAGCTCCATCCAAAGAATCTCCGGATTTTTTGAAAGCACTGATGTTATTTAGAAAGTCGAGTCTGAGAGTTAAGGCAGCAAAAAGATTTAAACAGAAGCATCCAATTGTTTTTTCTGATAAACGGAAATAAGACATAAAAGAATATGAAATGTACAAAATAAGAAGGATGTAAAAATTTTTTAGGACAGGATTTCCAGGTAAGTATGCCGCTTTTTTCAAGAGAAATTGGAATTGATTTAGGAACATTGAATTTGGTTATTGCCGAAGGTCGTCAGTTGCTATTGCAGGAACCGACCGTTGCAGCCATCATAGTTGAAGAAATGAAGATGGTGGAGTGGGGACAGGCTGCGAAAGACATGGTTGGCCGTGTTCCGGAATCCATTGAAGTTGTTCGTCCACTGCGCAATGGCGTTATTGCAGAATATGAAATTACTGAGAATTTATTGCGCTTCTCCATCCAAAAAGTGTGCGGATCTATGCTGGTTTTCAGACCCAGGATTCTGATTACGATTCCATGCGGTATAACCAGTGTCGAACGCAGAGCTGTTCATGAAGTGGGTCTGGGAACAAACAGCCGCGATGTGATGTTGATGGAACAACCTTTGGCAGCAGCCATTGGTGTGGATCTGCCAATTTCAACGCCCTCTGGAAATATGATTATCAGTCTTGGCGGTGGATTGACACAAGCGGCAGTTTTGGCGATGAACGGTATTGTTACTTCCGAGACTTCGCAGACTGCCGGATTGAAACTGGATGAAGCGATTCAACAACATATCAGAAAAAAATTTGGTGTGATCATTGGTCAGCCAACTGCGGAACAAATAAAAATACGAATCGGATCGGCTGTTCAGGTGGATCAAGTTCAAACAATGGAAGTTCAGGGACAGGATCAGGTTTCCGGACTTCCGAAGCCGGTTGTGATTACAACGGACGATGTAATAGATGCATTGCAGGACAGCCTTGCCGAAATATCTGGTACAGCTCGAAAGGTGCTTGAGAAAACTCCACCTGAATTGATTTCGGATATTATTGATCGTGGTGTAGCTTTATGCGGGGGGACTTCTCTTTTGAGAGGTATCGACAAGTACTTAACAAAAACACTTGGAATTCCGGCATACATGGTCGATGAACCGACGATTTGTACTGCTCTGGGAGCTGCGAAAGTAGTATCAATGAGGGAAGTCTACAAACGGTCTATTATATTGGGATAATTGAAAGTATTTCAAAATATGGAAATTATTAATTATTGTACTTATGGTTTTACGGTTCGAACATAACCATAAGTACAATAAATTTAAATTCTTTATATGAAAAGTCAGTCTATATTTCGAACAGCAGATGAAAGAAATTACACATCCGATAATGAAAATTGAATTCAATTTTCATAGGAATTTGCTGGATCATTGATGCTCATAAAAAAAGAAGAACGAATTATTTATGATAATCCATTTTTCTTTTCAATTTTTTAAGAGAATTCACAAAAGTTTTTTTACTCAGAGATAATATGTCATATGCTGAAGCGATATCAACGGATCAGAGTATTCCACTTTTATTTCCGGTGGTAAAGTCAGAATGGCAGGTGCATAGGTCAAAATCGCTCGAATGCCATCTGCCACCAGTTCCTCAGCAACTTTTTGAGCATTTTCAGCAGGAACAGCGAGCATAGCGATTTTTATCTGGTTTTCCTCAATGATCTTTTTCATATCCCTGATATCTTCGACGATACATCTTTCAAACTGTTCTCCAATAACATCCGGATTGGAATCAACCGCAGCTTTTACATGAAATCGGTTGGCAGAAAAACCGGAATAGTTTAGAATAGCCCGGCCAATTTTTCCGACACCGACCAGTAAAATTCCCCAATCTTGATTAATATTAAGAATATTCTGTAAACGATCAATCAGAAAATCGATGTTGTATCCGGTTCCTTGTTTCCCAAATTCTCCGAATTGAGAGAGATCTTTTCGGATCTGAGCGGCAGAAAAGCCAAGCAATTCTCCCAGTTCTTTTGAATTGATTGTAGTGTGATTTTCGCGTAATATCTTCAAGGCACGAAGATACCTTGGCAGTCTGCCAACGATGACATCGGGAATTTGTGTTTTTATCATATTTTTTCTATCTGCGTCTGTTACTTCTGTTAAGGATACTTGCATAATAAAGGACACTCATAATTGCCTGTACTGCTGCTGCAATATAGGTTAACGCTGCCGCTTGTAGCACCTCGGAAACGCCTTCCTGTTCATCTTGATAAAGCAATCCGGTATTGGAAATCCATTCTTTTGCCCGATTACTGGCGTTGAATTCTACCGGTAATGTGATTACAGCAAATACTGCGGTTAATCCAAAGATGAATAATCCGATGTAGGCGATTACCAATCCGAAATCTCCTAATAATCCTGAGAAAATCATCCCGATCATAAAGAGGATGGGTCCTAACATGCTGCCGATATTTACCATCGGAACAATATTGGTTCGCAGGTTCAGCCATTTATAACTGTCGGCATGCTGGTATGCGTGTCCGGATTCGTGGCAGGCAACACCTACTGCTGCAATACTGTTGGAGCTATAAACGCCTTCACTGAGTCTGAGAACCTGATTCATTGGATCATAATGATCCGTCAGCGTTCCGCCAACTCTTTCAATAGTGACATTGGATAATCCATGATAATCCAGCATTTTTCTGGCTGCTTCAGCACCTGTTAAACCGGTTTTCGTTCTGATCTGTGAATATTTGCCATAAGCATTTTTAACTTTAAATTGAGCCCAGAGAGAAAGTATTAAAGGAATAATTGCATACCAAAAATAATTCGACATATACATTTTTTTGTGCCTCCATGTCATAATTATACAGGAAATCTCTGGAAAGAATTATAAAAAATTTGAAAAAAGAAGAGTTTATCACCAAAATTTACGCCAGCGATTCGCAAAACCTGGAAAAAAATAAAGCTCTGCTTCGGTATTACTAAATTGTACTCTCAAAAGATGCTCCTTTACATATTTTATTTTCTACGCTAAAATATTTCAGGCTTTCTTTTGAGGAAAGTCATTTTTTTGTATATATCATTGGAGACCATCAAAATCGATGTTTGAGAATCTGACTGAACGATTGAATAAAGTTTTCGCAGGATTAACCCGACGCGGAAAATTGAGCGCCGAGGATGTTGATGCTGCGATGCGGGAAGTTCGCATTGCTTTATTGGAGGCGGACGTACATTATTCCGTTGTAAAGAGTTTTGTCGCCAATGTAAAAGAACGGTCAGTGGGTGCAGAAGTTTCTGAAGCACTGAATCCTGGACAACAGGTCATCAAGATAGTCAATGAGGAATTGATAAAAACCTTAGGCCCATCGGAACGATTAAACCTGACAGGCGAAAAACCTCGCGTCATGATGTTTGTCGGCTTGCAGGGTTCCGGAAAGACAACGCAGACAGCCAAAGTTGCAAAATTTCTAAGGGCTCAAGGCGAACGAATTTTAATGGTTGCTGCGGATCCGTATCGGCCTGCTGCAGTGAAACAGCTTCAGACCCTGGGACAACGAATCGATGTCGAAGTTTTTTATCAAGAAGGAATTACACCTCCTGAGTTGTGTAAAAGAGCATTTGTCTATGCTCAAAAAGGTGGTTTTAGTGTCATGATGATCGACACTGCCGGACGATCGCAATTGGATCAGGCATTAATGGATGAACTTGGCGCAATACAAAAAAACGTACACCCGATAGAAATTCTGCTGGTTGTTGATTCCATGATAGGACAGGAAGCTTTGCACGTCGCAGAAGGTTTTCGAGATACTGTGAAAATCACCGGACTCATTCTTTCAAAAATGGATGGAGATTCCCGGGGTGGTGCTGCCATATCCATCCGAAGTGTCACCGGTGTTCCTATAAAATTCTTAGGAACCGGTGAAGCGATCGATGCACTGGAGTTTTATGATCCGTCACGATTATCCTCCCGAATTTTGGGAATGGGTGATATCATTGGATTAATTGAGCGAGCGGAAGCTGCTTTTGATGAAAAAAAATCTTTACAGCAGGCTGGAAAGATGCTTTCAGGCCGTTTTTCGCTGGAAGATTTTGCTGATCAATTAAAGCAAGTAAGAAAAATGGGTCCGATGAGACAGATATTGGAGATGCTTCCCGGAAATCTTGGAAAAGCGGCCAAGCAGGTGGATCCAAATGAAGCTGAGAAAAGTCTCAAAATGACTGAAGCGATATTAAGTTCAATGACTGCAAAAGAACGGTTGAATCCCGACCTGCTCAATGCAAGCAGAAAGCGACGAATTGCGGCAGGTTCCGGTACTGAAGTTCAGGATGTGAATAAACTTTTGAAACAGTATCGTGATGCTCAAAAGATGATGAAAACATTGCAAAAAACAGGTGGAAGGGGTCTTTCCAATCTGTTCCGCTGATTTTGAAGTCTCTGATGAATTAAGACCCAAACGCATCCTTCAGCGTAACCCTCATCAATAGAGAAAAATCAGCGAATCAACTCAACACAAAGAAGGAACAGGAGAAATATTCAAAATGGTTCGTATTCGATTACGACGTAATGGACTGAAAAACCAAACAACATATCGTGTTATCGCAGCTGATAAAGAAAGCCCGCGGGATGGTCGTTTTCTGGAAATTCTGGGTAGTTACAATCCACGGACAGAACCTTTTACTTTTGATGTGAAAGAAGACAGAATCTTTGACTGGATGAGTAAAGGTGCACAGCCCAGCGACTCTGTCGCAAAACTTTTCAAAAGCGTTGGTTTGCTGGATCGATTCGAGCGATTCAAAAAAGGCGAATCCCTTGAATCACTGCTGGCTGAAGCAAAAACATGTTATGAACAGCGCGCTGTAAATCCTCGTACACGCATCGCTGCTCATAAATAGTGATGCATCAAAAAGAAGGTGCTCCCTTGCAAAAACATGTTTCCGGCAAAAGTGATTATGTAAAAGATCTTGTTGAGTATATTGCACTTTCGCTGGTGGATGATCCGAGCAGCGTTCAGGTTTCACAGGAAAGAAATGGAAACCGGATCCGTTTGGAGCTGCACGTTGCGAAAGAAGATATGGGCAGGATTATCGGAAAAGGTGGACGAGTAGCAAATGCTATTCGCGTTCTTCTTCGCGTTACCTCTGCCAGAGATGGACGACAAGTCACGCTGGACGTGGTAGAGCCTAATTCATAATCGAAGAAGATGTCTCCATCGCTCGAATGTGATTTAAACAAACAAGATGTTGATATAAAAGGCTCGTCCATGCCTGACGAGCCTCATTTTGTTTGTATCGGAAAGATCCATCGCTCCCATGGAATTCAGGGAGAGGTCGTTTTTCTTCCGCTGACCGATTTTCCCGAAAGAATTCGTCGTGGGAAAAGAGTATATATCAGCGAAGAGCACATCCCGGCTGTCATTCAATCCGTTCGCAAAAAACCGCCTTTTTTATTAATTCATTTTGATCTATTTTCGGATGAAAGACAAACGGAATGGACAAAAAACAAGTTTGTTTATGTGTCTGTCCAAGATTTACCGGAATTGCCCGCTGGAGAATACTATTTTCATCAATTGATTGGTTTAGATGTGGTATCTCCGGATCAAGTTCACGTCGGTATTCTCCGAGAGATTCTTGAAACTGGCGCAAATGATGTTTATGTTATCCAACATGACAATGGGAAGGAAGAGCTGATTCCGGCGATTCCTCAATTCGTGAAGAAAATCCTGATCGATGAAAAGAAAATCATCATTGAAATGCCTGAATGGATATAGGTAGATATTGTCAGAAGAACTGCAATTTTGGGTCGCGTTTAATCACATTAATGGTATCGGAGCGGTCCGATTTCGGCAATTGCTGCAAAAATTTGGCACGCTTGAAAAAGCATGGTCAGCTTCTTCTCATGAATTGCGCTTGATAGGTATCCAGGAAAAGAGTATTCAATTTTTAGAAAAATTCCGGGATCAGACAGATCCAGAAAAGCTTTATCAATCGATCATCCAAAAAGGAATTTCCATTCTTTCATGGGATGACGAAAATTACCCATCGTTACTGAAACAAATTTCTGCCCCTCCGCCAATCTTGTATTACAAAGGAATGTTGCCAGAACCACAGGCAAAATACATGGCTGTCGTCGGTACCAGACGGATGACTAATTATGGCCGTGAAATGGCAAGAGAGATCAGCAGTTTTTTAGCTGCCCATCAGGTGACGATTGTTTCCGGATTGGCGCGTGGAATTGATGGAATTGCACATCAGGCTGCATTGGATACTGGCGGACGAACAGTAGCCGTACTTGGATGTGGTGTCGATACGGTTTATCCTCCGGAACATCATCTTATGGCACAGAAAATCATATCCCATGGAGCAATTCTAAGCGATTATCCGCCGGGTACTCCTCCTGACAGAATAAATTTTCCCCCGAGGAACAGAATTATATCCGGTATGGCAGGAGGTTGTATTATCGTTGAAGCCGGTGATAAATCCGGCTCACTCATCACTGCCAGATTTGCAGCAGAGCAGGGCAGAGAAGTTTTTGTGATACCGGGTAATTTTAACGCTCCTCAATCACAAGGTTCAAATCGATTAATTCGCGACGGTGCAAGGCCTCTTTGTGATAAGGCAGAACTGCTGGAATTTATTCAGTCCTGGCACTGTTCAAATCCTGTTTCGATGATAAAAACCGTTCAAATGTCTTTTGAAGATCCACAGGAAAGAGAAATTTTGTCCTTGATTGACCTGGAAGCGCTACATATCGACGAATTATCTCGAAAGACTTCTTTACAGCCGGGAAAAATCGCTTCCATGATGATGATGCTGGAATTAAAAGGATTTGTGATTGAAATTGCCCCGCAGACCTATCAAAAGAATCACTCGATTTTCTAATTAATTGTTGCAGATCCTGGCAAACCGGGTTTCAATAATCTGCAGGAAAATCATCCATATCTGGATTTTGTTCGTGCCAGGGTGGTCCACATTGATTCATGTCCATGCGATCATGATCGATTTGATCATCGAGGATGAAATTGTCAATTCTGATCCGGCAACTCAATCATTAAACTGACCTTTCAAATCCATCGCGGAAAATGATTTTTATTCTGAAGAATTGCTGATACAATACTCAAAACTAGTGAAAAGAGACATTACAATGGATATTCAACACAATAATGAATTTTATGCTGTCATCATGGCAGGTGGGGGAGGTACGCGGCTTTGGCCCTGGTCAAGAAAAGAAAAACCGAAACAAATGTTAAAAATCTCAGGCGAAAAGACCATGTTCGAGCTAACATTGGATCGGTTGGAAGGCATTATCGATGCAGAACACACTTTAGTGGTGACTACGTCTGAACAAGCAGAAAAACTAAAGAAATTATCGGACAAGATACCTGAAAAAAATTTTCTGATCGAACCAATTCCACGTGGAACTGCTTCAGTAATTGGTTTGGCTGCAATCCACCTGGAAACCCGCTCAAAAAATTCTGTGATGGCGGTGTTAACCGCTGACCATTTTATTCAAAATGTCCCTTATTTTCAACAATTGCTTTGCTTTGGTTACAAAGCGGCAGAAGAAGATAATCTGGTAACATTGGGAATCAAACCGACATTCCCGTCAACCGGAATGGGCTATATTGAGCAGGGTGAAAAAATCCCGACAAATTTTCCGCATGATCTCTTTCAAGTGATCCGATTTACCGAAAAACCGGATCAGAAGACAGCCGATCATTTTGTCGAATCAGGAAATTATGCCTGGAATTCAGGCATGTTTTTATGGAAAACAAGCAGAGTGTTGGAAGAAATTTCTCTTCACATTCCAGATTTATATGCAAAATTAGGCCAAATCAAGCAATCTATGGAATCTGGAATGTATGAAAATGCGATGAAAGAGGTTTGGCCAACCATTCAGCCTGTGACGATCGATTATGGCATTATGGAAAAAGCAAAACAAGTGGTTGTTTTGCCTGCTTTTTCACTGGGGTGGAGCGACATCGGTTCCTGGGATTCCATATATGATGTCCTTCCTCAGGATTCGAATGGAAATATCACGATTAATTGCAGTTCACATTATATTGATACCGAAGGAGCATTGATTTGTTCGGAAAATCCAAAAAAACTGATCGTTGCTGTCGGGATGAAAGATGTTGTTATTGTTGAGACGGATCATGCTGTGTTGGTTTGTCCAAAAGAGAAAACTCAGACTGTAAGAGAAATTGTTTCATATTTAAAAGCAAATCATCTGGAAAACTATTTGTAGGAGATCGCTTGGAAGCATATTGCCTGAAATGTAAACAAAAACGGGAGATTGAAAGACCTTCCGCCGAATATTCAACAAACGGAAGACCTGTAACAAAAGGAACTTGCGGTGTTTGTGGTTCAAGACTCAGTTTATTGGGTTTGACATCTGCACATGAAGGAGTCCAAAAACCAGAAGTTGCGGTGAAAACAAACCCACAGAAAAAGGTCAGGAAGGACCCGAACAAGAAAACTGCTGCGGCCAAATCTATCAGCAAGAATAGCGGGAAGAGTCTAAAAACAACGGTATTGAAGAATGAGAAATCTGCCAAATCAGGATTATCCGATCAGAAACTTGTCATTGTAGAATCTCCTGCCAAAGCGAAAACCGTAGGTCGGTTTTTAGGACATGGCTATGCAGTGCGTGCCTCAATCGGACATGTTCGTGATCTGAAAAAATCCACATTATCGGTATCTGTCGAGAATAATTTTGAACCTGAATACCGCGTTCCCAATGAAAAACGGCAGTTAGTCAAAGAATTGACGGAACTTGCAAGAAAGTCGAAAAAAATCTATCTTGCAACCGACCCTGACCGGGAAGGGGAGGCGATTGCGTGGCATTTGTTGGAATCCGCAGCAATTGACCCGGAACGAGTGGACCGTGTTGTGTTTCATGAAATCACCCAACCTGCAATTAAAGCAGCTTTTGATGCTCCGCGTTCTATTGATATGAACCTCGTTGATGCGCAACAGGCAAGAAGAATTTTAGACCGGTTGGTCGGTTACAAATTAAGTCCGTTACTTTGGGCAAAGGTCCAGGGACATCTTTCTGCCGGGCGTGTTCAATCCGTTGCTGTTCGGCTGGTGGTTGATCGTGAACGGGAAATTGAAAATTTTAAGGCAAAAGAGTATTGGACGATAACTGTGGAGTTACAGCCCGAGGGAGTGAAGGGGACCTTCTTCTCGCGTCTGCAAAAAATCAACGGGAAAGATCCTGAATTGGGTGATGAGAGTAGTGTTCGAACTCATCTTGCCAATCTGAAAAAAGCAGATTTTGTGATCCAGAGTATTAAAAAAGGCACTCGCCGCCGAAAGCCTTCAGCTCCATTTACGACATCGACGCTGCAGCAGGAAGCATCCAAGAGACTTGGTTTCACAGCCAATCGAACAATGGCTCTTGCTCAACAGCTTTATGAAGGTATGGATATTGGCTCGGAGGGCAGCACGGGTTTAATCACGTACATGCGAACCGATTCAACTAATATATCCGAAATTGCACAGAAAGATGCCCACGATTTTATTATCAATCGCTATGGCTCTTCATACGCACCCGCAAAAATGCCGCAATATAAAACCAGGTCAAAAGGTGCACAGGAAGCACATGAAGCGATTCGGCCGACGGATGTCAATCGGACTCCGGATCGCATGAAAGAATTCTTAGGCAGAGACCAATTTCGCTTATACCAATTGATTTGGCAGCGATTTTTAGCTTCTCAAATGGAAGATGCTGTTTATGATACGATATCGATCGACGTAGCTGCAGATTACCAGAATCAATACTTGTTCCGTTCTTCCGGTTCA
The DNA here is from genome assembly GCA_026645735.1 of Flexilinea sp. GTDB lineage: Bacteria > Chloroflexota > Anaerolineae > Anaerolineales > Anaerolineaceae > Flexilinea. The sequence continues at coordinate 81,622 of JAPKMT010000006.1, read as the reverse complement.
AAAATCCAGTTTCAGGGATTTTTAGTGTTATATGAGGAAAGCCAGGATGAAGATTTCAAGTTCGATGAAATGGAAAACACAAAATTTCCTGAAGGTTTGTTTGAAGGTCAAAAACAAAAATGCCTGCAGTTAATTCCGGAACAGCATTTTACGCAGCCACCTGCCCGGTATACAGAAGCTACCTTGGTCAAAACATTGGAAGAGAATGGAATTGGCAGACCTTCAACATACGCTTCAATTCTTTCTACTATTCAGGCAAGAGGATATGTCAATCGGGAATCCAAAAGATTATATCCAACCGAAACAGGCATCATTGTAAATGACCTGCTTGTGAAAGGTTTTTCTTCAATAGTCGATGTGAAATTCACTTCATTTTTGGAAGAAGAGTTGGATAAAGTCGCTGAAGGTGAGAAAAACTGGCGTAAAGTGGTTGGAGAATTCTATTCCGAGTTTGAACCTGCGCTAAACCAAGCCATTGTTGAGTTGCCAAAAACAAAACCAGAACCTGAAAAAGTGGGACGTCCCTGCCCGGAATGCGGACGTGATTTGATTATTCGACAAGGACGGTTTGGTAAATTTATTTCCTGCAGCGGATTTCCGGGTTGCAAATATACCGAGCCGATCATTCAGAATATTGGAATACCATGTCCTGTCTGCGGAAAAAATATCGTTGTCAGACGATCTAAAAATGGCAGGGTTTTCTATGGATGCTCCGCTTATCCGGAATGTCAGTTCGTTTCCTGGAAAAAACCGGTCAAGACCAAATGCCCTGAATGTGGTGGCTTGATGGTTGAGATGAGTAAAAATAAAATTCAATGCGCTGACTGCAAACACGAGGTCGAAAATACAGAAGATTAATGCACTGAATAATAACAGTTAGAAATATGGAAAGAAACAATAGTGTTATTTTTGTGCTTCACAAAAATAACACTATTGTTTATATAGTCGAAAAGCTTAAAAAATTCCGAATTGCTGTTATTTAATTAGCTCGTACACAGAAAATTCCCGGTTATCATAGACTAACTTTTTCTCAATACCACATGTATCGAGATTATTTTGAGAAATTTGCCCATTGTAATTTTGGTGAATCATTACTAAAAAATTCCCTTTCGATAAATCACTGCAATTATCGATGGCAACAGCATTGCGATCCGTCATCAAATGCATCGCGCGTGGTTTGAAAAAAACAATAATACTGTCCTCAGGGGTGTTTCCCCGAATAAAGTTGAACATATCGCCACTGATTGCATCAAATGGCTCACTCAATTTTTGAAGATTCATGCGTCTTTCTTTAACAATTGCAAGACTCTCTTTAAATGACAGAATAAGCAAAACAATCCAAAAAATGGATCCAATGATCTGAATATATTTTTGTAACGGTTTCTTTAGCCAGGAAATGCAGCATTCCATTCCGATAAGAGAATCGTAAAAGAAAAAAGGTATGATCGAAAAAATCATCCTGGGTCCAATTTTTGTTGGCCAGAATAGTGCCACAGTCAATTGAAACATTGAAAATACAAAGAACAGGTAATCTTTACGCAGCGTGCAAATGAGCCCGACAACCATAAATAGTAATAACATAGAATAAAAATTGAGATTCCAAAGGCCAAATGGGAGAATTTCGCTGATTAGAAAAAAATAATAGAGTAGATTGCCTTTAAAGATTCCGAATAAATCTTTCGAAGATATCGATAGCAAATAAGAGGATTCCCCTTTTGGAAAAATCAATGAAGAGATTATCCAGAAAAAAATAAACGATAAATAAGGAATGCTTTGAATTAGGATTTGAGAGATTTTATTTCGTTCCTGGTTCCAATTTTTTCGAACAAAAAAAAACTGAATTACTAAAAGAGTTGGAAGCAGTGTGATCCCGATTGTTCTTACAAACGTTGAAAAGAATATCGAAAATCCAAGAATTATGTACTTGATTAAAACATTTTTCATTCGATTTTGTGAAAAGTAAAATAAATCTATTAGAAAGATGGAAAAAGTTGAAAAAAACAAGAAAGGAATATCTGATAAAACCTGGTTTTGAAAAGAGAGGAAATATGGGTTGAAAGCAAGGATCGCGATGATCAGGATTCTCCCTGCATCCGAGATCCGCTTCTTTAGAAGTCTGTCGAAAATCACAAGGAACAAAATAAAAAATATAGCATTTGGAAGCTTTAAGGCAATACGATTAAGCCCAAAAACTGCGTATACGGGAGAAAGAATCAATGGATATCCCCAAGGATATGCTACCGGACCGAGAATAATCGATGAATTGAGAATTGTATAAGAATTTCTTTGGTAGAAATCCGCTGTCGATCTAGAAAGGATACTTTTTGCCTGAAGGATATAGGATGCGAAATCATCTCCCCAACCGTGGCCATGAGTAAAAGAAGATAAAACCATAATAAAATTTGTGATTAAGATAAGAAAAAGCAAACAAGTCGAAATGTGTTGAGTTTTTATCTTTAGGTTAGTTTCCATAAATCCTGATTTTCATTTTTAAAAATATATTTTTGGCGCACAGATTGATATACTCATTCGAAAAAACATTAATAATTGTTCTCATCATTAAAAATTTCAATTATTTCTGATTAATCTTTTTTTGCTCTTAATTTGACGGCTTACTAATAAAAACCGTTGTATGAATATCCAAAATAGAAATATAGTTGAGGTAAGTATCCGAAAGAATCAATATTGCTTATTATCCAAACTAACAGCAAAAAACCGACAACAATAAAGTCTCCTGCCCATTTCAAGTTTATTTTTAAAAAGAAATTTCTTACTTCAAATAAGAAACCAGCTGATAATAGATAAATTGCAGGATATGCTGAATAATATAATCTGGGATAATCGCTCATATATTCTGTGCCCTTGTAAAAAGCAGGAAACGTAGTTCGACCATAATATAGTATGGAAAAATTTAGAAATACTGGAAGAATTAGTAAAAGGCTCAGAATTTTAATATTCAACTTGTCCGAATCACAAATTAGAAAAAGGCCAAAAATTGCTAAAAGAAATGTAATTACTAAGAAAGCTTTTGTTAGTAATGAAATAAAATTACCGAATAGATTCGTAGCTAAGAAATAAATCTCCCCTATCGATCCCTTTTTGAGTAAATCAATAATATTGGCAATCGATTCAGATAAATATTTACTGTTAGCATTATTTAATGATATTTTCAAAACATTTGTTTGCAGCCAAACAAATCCAAGTGAAATCATTAACCCCAGAAGAATGCTTAAGGATAATTTTGGAATAGATTGTTTTCGGAACTTAGCATATAAAAGAAAGAAGAAAATATAACTAAACAAATCATAAGTTAAGAAAGTAAAACCAAGCGCAATACCAAAAAAAATATAGGATTTTATTGTAGGATTTATCCGTTTGATAATTAACCTTTCAAAAAGATAGATGATGATAATCACAGACGCATAACCAGGAAGGTATGACATTGGTTGTGCAACAAACATGATGAAACCAGGTCCGCAGCTTGTAAAGAATGCCATATAGGCACCAATTTCACGATTCCACCAAATATTGCCTAGCTTATAAGAACAGGCACTAGCGATAAACCAGAGTATGATATTAATAATTATGAAGGAATAATATCTGTTGAAGAAATAGCTGAATTGACTGTTGACATAAAACGGAAAAGCTCGACGAATGATTAACGTATTTGTTTCATGAGGTTGTCCAGTAAAATGGTCCTCGATATCTGTGAAGATAGGAATATCCGAATTTACAACACCCTGAAGATCGGGGAATAAGAAGCTGTCATATGCAAATTTCCAGTCCAATGGTTTTCGAAAATTGTTGTAATAGGTATACGGTGACCGAAATGACAAATGGAAAAATGTTTGCAATAGGATAAGTAGGAAAAGGAAGAATAAAAACGCTCTTTTTTTTAGCTCTTCCTTTTTGCAGCCTTTCTTTTTTGCATGTAAATAAGGAAATAAAAAGGCCAAAAGACCAAGTAGAATCAATATCAAGAAAAATAAGATCTCATTCGGCATGTCTTTTCGAATTTTTTCTGAAAATGATAACCAGTTCGTCTGGATTTCGGGATAATTTGTATATGGAGGATACCTTATTGGTCGTTCTTGGTAGTAATAAAATTTTTCCAGGTTTAGCCAGTGGTATGGAAGACTAAACCAAATAGCTATCAGAAAAGTGATGATTCGGTTGAACTTTCTTTTTTTAGGGATAAAATCTGATAAAAGAAAGTAAATTAACGGGATCATGAAAATAAACAGGAAAGCAGAGCTGACATAACCCCGAATCGAATATTTTTGGTAATTTTCTGCCCAATTATATCTGCCTGCTAAAAAAATCAAACCGCTGAATACAACAGGAACCAGAAAAAACAGATCATTGTGATAACTGTCAGTGATTATCCTTTTTCTTCCGAAAAGAGACTTCATATTAAATGAAAAGGTTCCAAAAAAACTGTGATTTACAATTTTATTCATGAGATGTGACTCTTCTAATGATTAAGCCTAATAAATAGATTTTTTTGCCCTGTATGTTAAAAGACGCAGAATAGAGTAATATTAGAGATCATTATAAATGAAGAAATAATAATAAATAATATCATGAATCAAAATAAAATTGCTTTTTACCTAGAAATATTTTTCCCAAATTATGACCAAACAGATCAAATGGAATTATCAATTTCAATCATGACGTTTTTTTTCAATTGAGGATTCGAAGAGGTTTAACTAATGAGTTATGAAGAATTTTTGAATGAACGAATACGTTTTTGGAATAAAAATGCCGATTTAACCATTGAGAATGTTTTTCACAAGAGTTATCACTTTCGAATTAATCAAATTTATCAAATTTTGATACCGCGCGGATCTCGAGTTTTGGAGATTGGTTGTGGAAATGGCGATTTATTGGCATTTGTGAAACCATCCTATGGCGTTGGTATCGATTTTTCGAAAAAACAAATAGAACTGGCAAAGAAGCGTCATGACGAACTCGATTTCTATTGTGTGGATATCATGAATATTTCCTCAGTTATTCAGGAAGAAACATTTGATTTCATCATATTGTCCGATATTGTTAATGATTTATGGGATATACAATCTGTTTTTCAAGTAATTCAGGATTACTGTAACTCCAGAACTCGTCTGATTATCAATTTTTATAGCCGTCTTTGGCAACCAATTCTCAGCCTTTCACAATTTTTTGGTTTTTCGAAGAAAACTCTACAGCAAAATTGGATAACGAAATCTGATCTTTCCAATCTTCTTCATCTGACTGACTTTGAAACACTGAAGAGTTGGCAAGAAATTTTATTTCCACTCCATTTCCCAATTATCAATTATTTATTCAATAAGGTACTTGTAAAAATTCCGCCATTCAATCAGTTGGCACTATCAAATTTCATGTTGGCTCGATTGAAACCAAATACAGAAAAAAACTATTCTGTTTCAGTTATCGTACCAGCGCGGAATGAGGCTGGGAATATCATGAATATTTTGGAACGTGTACCCGAAATGGGATTGGGAACAGAAATAATATTTATTGAAGGGAATTCATCTGACAACACCTATCAAAAAATAGAAGAAGTTATGAAACTCTTTCCAGAAAGAAAGATATTGCTTCTAAAACAAGATGGTAAAGGGAAAGGGGATGCTGTACGAAAAGGATTTCAACATGCTACAGGCAACGTTCTAATGATATTAGATGCCGATCTCACCGTTCCGCCAGAAGATTTACCCCGTTTTTATGAAGCGCTAATTACCAATAAGGGCGAATTTATCAATGGTGTCCGACTTGTCTATCCGATGGAAAAACACGCGATGAGGCCAATTAATTTTATTGGCAACAAATTCTTCAGTATGACTTTCTCCTATTTATTAGGGCAGCCAATAAAAGATACATTGTGCGGTACGAAAGTCTTATTTAAGGAAGACTATGAAAAGATTGTTGCAAATCGATCATATTTTGGCGATTTTGATCCTTTCGGGGATTATGATTTGCTTTTTGGAGCATCGAAAATTGGTTTAAAAATCGTTGATCTTCCTATTCGATATCAGGAAAGAATTTATGGGACAACAAACATCCATCGATGGAGGCACGGTTGGTTATTATTAAAGATGATAATGTTTGCTGCAAGGAGAATTAAGTTTGTTTAAGAATTTTTTTCATTATTTATTAAATAAACTAACAACCATCAATTCGAAATATGCGAAGAATTAATGTATGTAGATTGGATTATTGAAAATTTTTCTCCGATGATAAAAATAAAGTACCTGTTTTCCGATAGTATGTCCAAAAGATGTCTTGTTCCATATTGGAGTCATTTGTTTTGGAAATTAGATTATAAAAATATTATAATCACGAACGGATTCTTTATCATTCAATGATTCGAAATATTAGGAGAATTGTTTGTTATTGAATTTTTATTATATCGTCCTAATAAGGAAAAAATAATAACAGTTACATGAAAAATAGTGAAATAGAAATAGATACTATGCAAAGGATTTTTATTTGATGACGAATGTTCAATTAAAACTGCTACCGATCAGTGAATATATTGGTGTAGATAAAAAAGATCCAATTAAATTTTATGATTTGCCTGTTATTGGGAAAATGTATCGCCGACGAATTGAATTGTGTCTGGAAGAATTAATTGGTGGTGAAAAAATTTTGGAAATTGGATTTGGTTCAGGTGTCTCATTCTTAAACCTGAATGATACTTACAAGGAGATTTTTGGATTGGATCTAACCGCTGATGTGGATTTGATTCAAAAGAAATTTGCTGAAAAAAAAGTTAACTTAAATCTAAAAAATGGTAATATTTTATCTTTACCTTACCCGGATAATTTCTTTGATTCCGTTTTATTAATTAGTATTTTAGAACACCTGAAGACTTCTGACCAAGATAAAGCCTTTAAAGAAATAAAGCGAGTATTAAAACAAGGTGGACAAGTTGTTTATGGGGTTCCGATAGAAAGACCTTTTATGGTAATGATGTTCCATTTATTAGGGACAGATATCCGTTCACATCATTTTTCGACAGAAAAGGATGTTTATATCGCATCATCTCAACATCTTATTCCGATAAATATCAAGAGGATGACTGGTCCCTTGGGATTATTTGGCGATGTATATGAAATTGGTCATTTTAAAAAAATGTGAGGTGCCTCCTTGTTGTTAACAATTATTAAAATTCCAAAAACACGAAGCTATAAGAGTAATTTTTTAGATTTTTGATGACTTAATAAAGACTTAATTTCTTGACTTTTATTCTTTAGACTCACAATGTCGATATAACTATAGTTATTATGATTGATACAAAACTCGTTCGGAATCAACTCAGTATCAGTTTGTACTACAATGACAAAACAGCTGAGTATCTCTGAGTAAGAATAAATTTCTCTTTTTTACAAAAAAGATAGCGTTTTAAATTCGAATATTTTTTTGGAAAACTCAAAATAATCATACTATGTCAATATTTAATTTTTTGTATGTATTGTTCCAACAGGTATTCATAAGCTCCTATATTCATTTTAATTATTGTTTTTATCCGATTAAGATCATATAAATCTCCTCGAGTTATGAAAAGAAGTTTATCAAAATACTCATGCAACGACGGATCGGTAATCTCATTATCATTATTCTCGACTGACTCAGTATATCCTTCGGGAATATATCTGGCAATATGGCCTGTTCTGAAATAATCACCTTCAACAGGGTCTGAGTTAAGTCTTGTTAAAAGGGGATCGCCTAATCCAAACCGATCCCCCAGATACATATCAGAATTATAATAAACAAGTATTCCAGGTGCCCAATTAAGAATGCTTCTGGTCATTCCCTGATCTCTGACAGCATTCACTTCTAAAAAGTCCCAAGAATTCCGGATATCGAGACTACCGCCAGTTATATATGAATATACATTATTTAGTAAACTGGTGTGTGGAAAATAAAATGCTTGCTCGTCAGCTACTTGAGCTTTTGTCATATATTTTCCGCTCCACTGAAACTGCATTCCGAACAGTCTTCCAACCGATGATGTATATGCAAAAAATGCCATGCTTAAGAATAACGCAGGCGTTTTCATTTTTACAAGCTGCATTTCATTCAGTATGCGAGAACTTTTCACCATCGTACATACAGTCAGGAAATAAATAACGGTAAAATGACGACCTGACATAAAATCCCCACCAATGCAAATTACATACAGCATATAAAGGAGAATACCAACAGAATATAATTTAGCTCTCTTTGTCTTAAATATTGTCCAGGAACAAATTATACCGATCAAAGGTATTAAGATCACTCCAGGGTCAACGACAAATGTGGCATAATAATACTCAAATCCTTTTCTTATATATTGAGCTAACGAGATTCCAGTATTTAATTTGCTATATGCAGTATTTGGAAATGGAAATCCATAATAAAATATTGAAAATACTTCCCAACAAAGGAATGGTGTAATTCCAAGCAAACCTGTAAAACAACTCTTTACTCTTCCAATTTTATTTTGATGAATAAAAAATAACCAAAACAAAAAAGGAAGAAAGATCAGGATATTATCCATCCTGGTACCGGCAATAATTGCTGCTAAGATTGCAATTTTTAGCATATTCGGAAAAGTGTATATTTCTTTACTAGAAAAATGAAGAAACACTGCAACAAGGAAGAATAACATACTATTTTCTAATCCTGATGTTGTGAACATCATAAACGACTTGTCGCAGCACAACAAGAATGCAATAATAACCTGCAGTTTATTGCAGCAAAACTTCCAAAAAAGTAAATACATCGCTGCAGCAGTAAAAAGGATGCAAACCAGCAATGATGTCAGATACATTTCATGTGTCAATGCATAAGCTGCTGCAATGATTATTGTAAAGAAAGGGCATGTAGTAGTTGAAACCCGTTCGCCAATGTTATAGACAAAACCATATCCTTCTGCAAGATGCTTTGCCATAACATAAGCATGATAGGCGTCATCACTTTGCCAGGCGATTCCTAAAACAATAAAAAGAAAAAGAATATATAGGCTAAATCTGATTGATATTAACCCCGGATTATCCCTCTGATTTTGAGCCGTGTCTGGTAACTTTAATCTCATTGAATTTCCACTAACTTTTCTGCAAGCTTCATAGTAAGCTCAACGGTAAGATCTGAATTATAATGTTGATGCTCTCCCCATCTTCCAAGGCCATATACATTATGCTCCTTACTCCATGCAAGCAGTTTATGCATTATCTCAGGCTTGCGGATCGTATTTAATGGATAGGCATATTTATTCAAATACTTGAAATGATTATCCTGTGTATCCATCGGAATCAGATCACTGTTGGTTTCTGTCCAATATCCCTTACTGTTTGGGCAAAAATTATGTCTCACTAAGATTCGGTGATAACTAAGTTCAGGATTAGGAAAATAAATCCACTGTGCCTTAGTATCTAAATTCTCACTGAAATATTTTACCTGTACAGAGCTAAACTTTAACTCTGCGATAGAAGCAACCAGTTCTGCTGGCATCCCTGCAATTGAATGGAATTCCATCCATGGGATTGTTGTAATAATATTGTCTGCTTTATATGTTTGCCCATCATCTGTCGAAACGCTATGCTTTTCAAAATCGATTGATACCACATGCTTATTGTATTCAATCTTGTCTCCAAGTGTTTTCGCCATACGAAGCCATAATTCTCCATATCCAAATTCCTTTGGATAATAGAACTGGGTATGGCAAGGTTGCTTACCATAAGCTTCATGCATAAGGCATGAGCGTAATGTATCCTCGAAGCTTACATTGGGAAGCTTTTCCAACCAATATGTTCCTAGCTGGTTAAGCTCCTGTCCGAACATTTTCTGATTATATGGAATCATATAATCTTCTGCTATCTTATGGCCAAACTTCCAGAATATCCAATCAACGAAATCAGACGGTTTCTCTGCGCCTGTATTGCATCCAGCCGCTGCAATGGACTTCAGATATGCTACCTGATCGTCTATTCCCATTTGCCAAATATTGGCTTCGAATGGGTAGGAAATAAATTTATCATGTATAGCTATTCGGCTATCTCTGTCATAATGATCCCATTCATCACGGGGCATATATTTGAATAAAAAATCATTGACTTCGGGTCGCCTAACATCAAGAAAGTGTCCTCCGCCGATATCTAACGGTGAACCGTCAACTTCTGCTGATCTGCATAGGCCACCTGCTTCTTTTTCTGCTTCCAGTACGATAAACTTGTCTTTTCTATTGGCCAGAAGATAATTTGCGAAAACCAGACCGGCTGGGCCAGCTCCTAAAATCAAATATTTCATAGATAGTCTCCTAATGTGGGATTCCTAAAACGTAGATCATGTACCACGTCCACAATGTATTAGTTTCAGTAATAAATGTTCTTGCTGGAAATTTATTTAACATTGCCAAATATAACAGGACTCCTATCGATAAAGTCTTATGTCTATAGATAAAACTATCTAAGCTCGATATCGCTTCTGACATTTCAATAAATCCTTGATAGTTAATATAAACAATTGCAAAAAATGTATAAAACGTAATTGCAATCATCCATCTTCCCCAATCAACATTTAATAGAAACTGAGGTAAAAATGCCACGTATAAAAATCCCCAATAGATGAATGGCTTTTTTATAATGTAGTAAAATCTTTCACTCTTTCGGCATTTAAGCCATATTGCTATGGATAAAATTGAAACAGGTGCAAGTAAGCAAATGATGATGAAAGTTCTCTCTCTGGGCGCTTCTCCCCCCAACAAAAAATTCTTTGAAATGTTTTCAAATGCAGTTGAAACTGGTGCAAAGTATTCATAATATAATGCATCTGGTGACACTGGTAAATCCGTATGTTGTTGTAGATAAGTCGCAATTTCTTCAACACCGGAAAAATGAATGCTAGTCCCAAATTGAAAAACAAGAAAAGCTAATCCAACCAAAAAATTACAGATAATAAAATTTAGCCATCTTTTTTTCTCATTGATATGCTTGAGACAATCACATATACAAATTAAAAATATCACAGGATAGTACAGGAAAATATATCCTTGATATATAGCCATATTAACGGCTGAAAGTACTATGACTGTAAAATATTTTGCCCAAACACATTTAATTTTTGTGAAGAGAACAATAATAATCAATATCAACAAGAAATTATATGTTTCTAATCGTCCCATGTTTTCTTGTGACCACATTGCACAGACAGATCCAGGAGAACATAAATACATCAGGACTATGAAAATAATTCCCATTTTTTGTTTGCTATTATTTACAACGATGTTAATAAGAAGTGAAATCAGAACTATAACAAAAAAAAGGCAAAAACAAATAAAACCATATACAAAATCTTTGTCTAAAAAATCCTTGTAGAATAATGAAATTACACTTCCTATAAAGAATCGAGATCCGAAACCCATTTTATAATTCAGTGCATATGACCCTGATACCCATTCATTAATATCAAATGGACGATTGATCAAGAAATTGGAAAACAAAAGAACAAATGTCAGAATGCCATATCGATTCTCTTGTATCCGACTGAGATATTTCTCTGAAATTTGAACTTTAAACAAAAAATAAGATAAAATAAGATATAAAGCTATTACCAATGAAATATTTATTATTATTTTTAATAAAAATTCTGCAAGAACTACTTCTGCGCTTGTATCATTGAGAGTATATGAAAAAGTAGACTCTGAATTATAATAAAAATCCATAATCTCAGTGCGTTCTATACCGTTAATTCGATATGAGACTTCAGCCTTTCCTTCATTTGGCCCGATCTTAAATATAATATTTCTTTCTCTTCCATGAGGAACATATAATTCAGTTTGTAAATTATCCTCATTTTCTACATTAGAAATAATAAAATAGCCATCTTCATTTTTATTCCAGCGATTTTTTGAAAAATGAAGGTTGTAATATGAGATGTTTGAAGATGTGATGCTTTTTATGGTAATGTCCTGATCTTTTGTACAATATGGTATAAGTTTTACCGTATCATTCCTCAATGGTAACCGGTTAATCGAATAAGCGCTGATTGCTGAAATAACAAAGAGAACAAAAATTACAATAGACTTAGTAATATTTTTTGTTCGAATCTGACTTTTGCAAATCTGGTACCTAAAAAAAATTAGTGCTCCTATGAATGCACTAAAAAATAGGATATAAATTCTATAAAATTTATATAAAAACATGATAATTGCCATATTTATTACCACATTATCCTTAACTATTTATAAGTAATCACTACTTCATTCTCGTGATTTTTTAACTTAAATAGGATACTCAGCGCTTCTGTCACTGACTTCATCTTTAAACTTGATGAACTTGCAATGTAATGGATTGGCACTTCAATTGTCTTGAAAGCTCTACAATAATATCTCATCTCAGTCTGGTACATATGTCCTGTTGATAGAAACTTATCTATATTCATATTTTCCAAAACTGGCCGCTGAAATGCCTCAAATCCGCTTGTCATATCTTCTAAATCTGTACCAAGCACCAGATTGGATAGGATCGTTCCACCTTTACTGAGTACTTTTCTGTATAAAGATTTGTTTTCCAAGCAACCACCTTCACAAAAACGAGATCCCCATACACAGTCATATCCTTCATCAAGTTTTTCAATGAATTGTGGAATTTCAGAAGGTAGATGACTTCCACCGCCATCCATTTCGATAATTCTCTCAGCACCGTCTGTTAAAGCGCACTTAAAGCCATACAAATAACAACTCGCTACTCCACAGGAATCTTTAAAAAAGATATCTTTAACACGATCTGTTTTTTTTTCATACTCTTTGACTATATCTTCAGTATGATCCTTCGTATAACTGTCCAAGATGGGGTATACATATAGGTTATCATACGGTAAAGCTAAAATCTCATCCAAAACCTTCGCCATAGTATTTTCTTCATTAGCGACTGGCATAATTATTATTGTCTTTTTCAATATCTTTGTCCTTACTTCGTAAAAAAATCATAGCATGCAATGAAAATAATTTGCAATAATGATAATAATATTAATTTGTACTATGGAGAAATTATCATTAAAGCGCCAATAAAACATAAAAATATATTGCTTCCATTTCGAAAACGCACATAATGACTCATTCCCCTACAAACTTTTATAATTGTATCTGTTTCAAATTTTCATGGTCAATTTAATGGAAAAAATTCCGAATGTATTATATTCCAAAAAATACCATAAAATGGTGCAGAACATTAATTCCAACGAAAATTGAATTCAATTTTCATTATTGGATGAGTAATACTTTTCATCTGTTGTTCGAAATATGAAAAGAATTCTTTGTTGTTCTTATGGCTTTTCGCTTCGCGAAAAACCATAAGAACAACAAATTTTCTTTCTTTATTCGAAAAGTAATTCCATATTTCGAATTACTGGCTGGATAAAAAAATGAAAAACAATCTATTCAGTGTATAATACAAATTATTCATATCGATTATCATGAATTAATTTTGTCTCGTTGTGAGGGAATGCGAATTTTATAAATAGGGAATCCGTAAGATTGAACGATTTTCATTTTCTGTTGACGAAAACAGAGATTGACGAATGGAGGCTCAAATGAAAGAAAAGATCAAAAAGCTTGTTGAAACGAATCCCTTCTTGTCGGGAATCGTTGTCGGGATTATCTTCATCCTCCTCGTCATAGGCGTATTGAAATTGTTTTCCGGAGGATCCGCTGGTAGTTTTGACGAAGTCGAACAGATTATTCGCGAGGATTATCTTCGGCTGGCAATTCGAGACAATATCAATGATCCGGATGCTCCACGTGCGAACTGGCGATTTAATCAACTTGGAAAGGATGGAAGTTACCTTCTGGAACTTTTAAAGAAAGATCCGCTGACGGATCCGATGGCTTTGTTGAACTTTTCATCGATTGTAACGATTTCATCCGCCAAATCGATGGAGAAAGTTTCTGAAACTGCGTCCTCACCTACCGCGATGCCGAAAAATGAACTCGAAAAAAAATCCGGAGGAATCCCCATCATCGGAATGATATTTTTTATACTTTTTGGACTAATTGTCCTTTGTCTGATTTTCTTATACAGCATTTCTGAAAATGGGAAAAAACTCTGGACGAAAATTCTCAATTTCCGGTCGAAATATGATAAAGAACCGACATCCTGGGCAATCCGTGAAGATTCAAATTTTGATATTGGCTCGATTATCAATCGATTCCCAGAAGATACCGATTTAACATCCGAAGAAAATGAGATTTCCGATTTTCTTGATGAAACCGATTCAATGATTACCGCTGAGTTCTCCAATCATCGTTTTAAAGAAATTACAGATGATGATGAAGAAACTGAATCAGACGTTCCTGAGAATGTAGTCTCGTATGAAGAACTGAATATCGAAGATCCTGAAACCAATGATGCTGAGATGGAAGAAACGGATGAGATGGATGAAACAGAATCCGAAAATCAATTGGATGATGATAATTTGGCTGAGATAAACGATGACAATGAGGAAGAAATGGAGGCTTCGGACACTATCCCGATTCCTGAACATTCAGAAGCAACCATTTCAATACCGGAAAAAAATATTAATGAATCGCCGCTGTTGATTCATTATCAGACTGTCTATAAACTTGGCGATGACCTCTTTGACGAAACTTTCTCATTGGATGACCAGGATGATCACTTCTTAGGAGAATGTGGGATCGGAATTGCGGAAACAATCAATAATACCGAGCCAAAAGCCGTGACTGCTTTTGAAATGTGGCTTTTTGATCGAGAAGATATTCATACTCCCACGTATTTTCTGCTAAGTGATTTTGCATATTCTAACGATGAAATTGTTTCACGACTGAAGAATAAAGGCGGATTTGATAAAATTTCTGAAGGAAAAGAATACCTCTTGGAATCTCAATCTCTGCAAATGACCGTTAAAATCAATGCGTTTGAGTATGGTACGGAAAGTGCTGAGAAAAACAGTTATTTTACAAAAGTATCATTTGATGTTTGTGTTATGAAGAAATAAAAAAACCCGCTGTAATTCGTGCGATTCATTCTGAGCAACATTTTGAAAATATCGAATGTCATGCCGTTATACAGCGGGAATTTTTTTGCTTGTTATCGGATGCTGATAATTTTGAATTTTATTTGCCCGTTGGGCGTATCTGCTGATACAATATCGCCTTCATGTTTTAAATACAACGCTGAACCTATTGGCGACCGAAAGGAAATTTTTCCGTCAAATGGATCCGCCTCCTCAGAACCAACAATCATGTATACCTCTGGTTCATAAGATTCTTCCTGGATGGTTACCGTTGATCCGATATTGACAACACCATGTTCTCGTACAAGATTATCGATAATCCTGACATTGGCCAGCATATTTTCTATTTCCAGAATTCTGCCTTCAACAAAAGCCTGATCTTCCTTGGCCGAGGAATAATCTGCATTTTCAGATAAATCGCCCTGTTCAATAGCCGTGCGCAGGCGTTTGGCTAATTCTTCACGTTTTGGACCCTTTAAATGAGCTAATTCTTCTTTTAATTTTTCCGCACCCTCAGCGGTTAAATAAGTTGTATCTGACATTTTTATCTGTTCAATCTCCTTTATGGTAAAAGTGAGGGTTCAAAAAGCTTATTGTATTGATCAATTGCATAACGGTCTGTCATACCGGCAATATAATCACAAATCGCAGCTTCCCGACCTCTCTCTTCAATGTTTCTTTGTATATGGTTCGGCAGCAAACAAGGTTCTTTCAGGAACGCTTCAAATAACCTGGTTATGATCATTTCAGCTTTCAAACTCATCCGGACAACTCGATAGTGCCGATATAAGTTATGGAATAAGAAATCTTTCAACTCCCGATTTTGCGATAACCACAAACTGCTGTTAGCAACGACGTTGTAAGGTAAACGTTGCAGGTCATCTACAGATTGTATTTTACTCGAAGAAATTTTTTCTTGAGCTGTATAAAAAGCATCTGTGACTTCAAGGTTTGTCAATTGTCTGATAAAACGATGCCTGTCCAGATCTGATAGCTTGGGGCCAATCCAATGCAGCTCGTCTGAAATGAGTTTCCAAATTAACAAATCCTGACACATATCTGTTGTCAGCATACCGGACCGTAAACCATCGTCGAGGTCATGCGAACTATATGCAATTTCATCGGCAACATTCGCAATCTGAGCTTCGAGATGACCTCTTAACTCCGGATTGAAATCCTGAACATCCACAATGTCATATTCAGTTTCGTGTTTTGCAATACCTTCCAATGTTTCAAAACAAAGATTCAACCCGTCAAAATCCGCGTAACGCTTCTCAAGCATTGTCACAATGCGCAAAGTATGTCGATTATGATTGAAGGACCCATGATCGGACATAATTTTAGCCAGGGTTGATTCACCAGCATGGCCAAACGGTGGATGCCCCATGTCATGGGCAAGACAAATCGCCTCCGCAAGATCTTCATTACCGCCGAGTGCACGGGCAAGCGTCCTGCCGATCTGAACAACTTCCAATGTATGTGTCAGTCGTGTACGATAATAATCTCCTTCATCATTGATAAAGACCTGTGTTTTGTATTCAAGTCTTCGAAATGCGGTTGTATGAATAATCCTGTCTTTATCACGTTGGAAACAGGGTCGATAATCATGGTCATCTTCCGGATAGTGACGTCCTTTGCTGTTGGAAGAATGGATTCCGTACGGAGCAATTCCAATTTCTTCTTTGCGGTAAATATTCATGGCAGATGCGTAATTCATAATTGGATCCTTTGTATATCGTTACAAACAGGAAGAAAAAATATTCAATAAGGATGGAGTCTCAGTTTAGTGCAACAAAAATCGATAAATCGGATTTCTCGATTTTCATGAATCTAAAAGAAGATATCATTCATTGTTTCTTATTTGAATATAACAGTGTTCCGGGTTTTTGATCAAGTAGTGCTTTTTTTAAATTTAAAGGTTTTTCACCAGTAAATATTAAAGCTGTATAAATGATATCGTTTTGAATTAAATTGGCCATCAAACGAACCTTCTCAGCCATTCCTCCAGTAACATCCGTAAAAAGAGATTCTTTCAAATATTTTACTGTTGAATCCTGATAATTGGATATATCCAGACTGGAGACAAGTTTTGTTCGACCTGGAAAATCCTCCCACAAACCTTCTTCCCATCCTGCCAGTAAAATCCTGCAGGTTTGTGAAATATTTTTTGCCAAGAAAACAAAAAGATCTTCCGTTGATAAGATTGTCCCTCCGCGGATACTGTCAAAAACCGTGTCCCCGTATACTACGGGGATTATGCCGTTCTGTAAAGCAGCAGTTATGGGGGAAATGTTCCATTTTGCTGCAATACCATTTTCCGCTTCCACCGTACTGAGCGGAGAAATGGGAATACATGGAAGGCCACATTCAAAAAAAACATCCATGACAATCTGATTCAAAGATTGAGCTTCATGATGGACTTCGGTGAATCCAATCCAGTCATTTTGTGAAAAAACTCCTTCTCTTGTCTTGTACTTATGGGCAGGAATATGGCCGAATGATCCGGAGCCATGTCCGAGAATGATCTGAAGGCCAGGTTGTTCTTCTAAGGCTTCCTTTATTTCCATTCCCAATCGACGGATGGTAGCCCTTCTTGCGTGATGGGATTTATCTTTTTCAGTAATCAGCGAACCGCCTAGTTTCAGAAGTGTAATCACAATATTATTTTTGCTCCAATATGTACCAATGATTTTTTAATTTCGATCATGTCAGATGGCTTTTCTGCCAGAGCGATGAAATTTCCTCCCCGGCCAGCCCCGGTTAATTTCGCTCCGATGGCGCCATGTTTTCGCGCAGTCTCTACTGCCAAATCCAACTCGTAGCAGGATACATTGATTTTCTTTAAATAATCATGATTTTCATTCATTAACTGACCAATTTCTTGCACATCGCCCTTTTCGACAGCCGGACGCGCTTTTTCAGCAATGATCCCAATAGCACGAATAAACGCCTGATTCTGCTCATAGTGATTTCGGACATCTTGTACAACTGCCGATGTCACGCTTTGAATACCGGTGTCCGCTACGATTAAGTTCAGTTTTGAATCCAGTTTAAGAATTTCGAACCCTTTTCCTTTTTGAAAATAAACTGGTTTGCCAAAACTGATGGTTGTGTTGTCTAAACCGGATGGAGAACCATGATAGGATTTTTCTATTTCGAATGCAATAGCAGAGATTTCCGCATCATCGAAATTGCTGTGATATTCATCGAAAAATGCACGGATGACAGCAACGGAACAGGCAGCACCGGATCCAAGTCCGGATGCTATCGGTATTGTTGATTCGATTTGCAAAATTTTCGCAGGAGGTTCTGTCAGATGCAGCAGGTTCATTAATCGAATGATTAATTTCTTAAGTGGAAGGTTGACCGGTATATCTGAAAAATCCGCATCCAAACCGATCATCGGAGAATGGATATGAAAATCCCGTTTCCGATCAGAATCTCGAAATGGTTGAAAAGAAGCGGTTGTTGTGATTTCCCATAAAGGAATTGCTATTCCGGGTTCTCCATAAACGACTGCATGTTCTCCAAACAAAATTGTTTTTGCAGGTGCAATGCCAATACCCATTCTTATTGATATCCCTTATACATACATTGCATAGATGACCATCAGGATGTAGAGCAATATGGTTATCTGGAGCGGACGATCTGAAAATAACACTTCCTCCGGGGTTCCTCCGGCATGTTCAATTTGAATCAGGTAATGGTATCGAAATATGCCATAGACCACAAATGGAATCGTTAACATCATCTGATTGTTTTCAGGAAGCGTCGGCCCTGAAAATGTATATAGCGTATATCCGACAATGGTCACACTGGATACAATCGTAATTAATTGATCCAGCAGCGGCAGACTATATCCGTCCAAAACGGGTCTTGTCAGATTTTCATGATCAGCAAGCATTGCCAGTTCAGCGCGGCGTTTCCCAAATCCAAGATACAATGCCAACATAAAGGTGATGATATAAATCCAGGGAGAAAATATTTTTACGATAACCAGCGATGCTCCTGCTGCCACTCTCAGGATAAACAGGAGACCGATGGCCATGACATCGATAATTGGCAGGTGTTTGACGAATTGTGTGTAAATGATATTTATCAGAAGGATTGCGCATAGAATCAGCAAAAATTCGCGATCCATTACGAATGCACAAATAAGAGAGAACAGAACCAATATCGTTGCATAAAGCCAGGCATTTCGTATGGAAATTTCACCGGAAGCGATAGGGCGAAATTTCTTGCGCGGATGAGCACGGTCAGACTGGATATCTTGAATGTCATTGAAAACATAGATTCCACTGTAAAGTATGCACAACAGAATAAATCCTGCAAATGTTTTTGAAAGTGCAGGTAAATTTGTCAATTGACCATCAAAAACCAGCGGCGCAAGGATAAAACCATTTTTCGGCCATTGTCGGATTCTGAGTGCGCGAATGTATGGATTTTTTCTCATAATTCTATATTATAATCTTTGGTGTTTAATTATTAAAGAACAGCAATTTGAAATATGGACAAACTTATCGAATAGAGAAAGAAAATATGTTATTGTGGTGTTTTTGCGCGAAGCGCAAAAACACCACAATAACAATTTATTTTTCCAAATTTTGAATCGCTGAATAAAGAGAAAATTTCCTTTTTTCAAAGGTCTGGTTTGGTGAAGGTCAGATTGTGCCCCTTTTTCAGGACAATTTTCCAAATTGTTCAAAGACACATCTGGGAAAAGTGAACTTGATTCAATCCATAAATTGGCTGGAAGTATTGAATGAATAAAAAAAGATTGGATGTTCTGTTACAAGAAAAAGGCCTTGTCGAAAGCCGAACACTGGCACAAAAATTAATTATGGCCGGACAAGTGCGTGTCAACGGAAATATGGTCATCAAACCATCCTTGGCTTTCAGTGAGAATGATCTTTTCACGATCGATCACGGACCTCAATTCGTATCTCGAGGCGGAGAGAAATTGCTTGGGGCATTGGATACTTTTGAACTTACCAATTTATCAGGGCTGATTTGTGTCGATGTGGGTGCATCAACCGGAGGATTTACAGATTGCCTGTTGCAGCATGGAGCGGATAAAATCTATGCCATCGATGTCGGTTATGGCGTCTTGCATTGGAAGATGCGGAACCATCCGAAAGTAATTTCGATGGAAAAGACCAATGCGCGAGATGTGAATGTGCTGCCGGATCCAATCGATCTGGTCGTCGTCGATGCATCTTTTATTTCATTGAAAATACTTTTACCTGTCATACGGAAATGGTATCAGGACAAAACCGGTTCGCTGATTACATTGATCAAGCCGCAATTTGAGGCAGGCAAGGAAGAAGCAGCAAAGGGAGCAGGGGTTATCCGGGATTCACAGATCCATCAGAAAGTGCTGCGAGATGTATTGTCTGCAGCGAATGAGATGAATTACGAAACCAAAGGTTTAATCAAATCACCGCTGGTTGGACCAAAGGGAAACGTAGAATTTCTGGCATGGTTTCAATATCCGGGCAAGGCTGTGGATGTTGATTTATGGGTGCGGCAGGTAATTTGATTTATGTTACGATAGGATAAACAATATCGAGAAACATGAAAAAAATTTTCTGTTGTTCTATTGCTTTTGCGCGAAGCGCAAAAGCAATAGAACAACAGATTTTGTCTCTTATTCTTTTGGATCGATTCGATTAAGAATTGTCGTGTAGCCTTTTGCTCCGTACAAAAGACATTTGTTGACGCGGGCAATTGTAGCGGTTGACGCTCCGGTTTCTTCTGCAATTGCATTAAAGGTCATCCCATTGCGCAACATTTTTGCGACTTCAAGACGCTGTGCCATTTCGCTGACTTCCTTGATAGTACAGAGATCCTCGAAGAAGCGGTAGCATTCTTCAACGGATTGCAGTGCCAGAACGGCTTGAAACAAATCATCTGTTTCCGGATTTTGTATTTTGCTCTCGTACATGCGGACCTCCATCCTCTATAATTTTACCGCTGCAAACGGTTTAAAAAGGCTTTTGTTCGATCATTTTGAGGATCGCTGATTAACGATTCAGCATTACCCTCTTCAACAATAACGCCTCCGGCGATAAAGATAATCCTGTCGGCAACATTTCTTGCGAATTCAATTTCATGTGTCACAATCACCATGGTCATGTGTTCTGCAGCAAGGCTGCGAATGACACGCAGAATTTCACCAGTCAATTCCGGGTCCAAGGCAGAGGTCGGTTCGTCAAAAAACAGAATATCCGGATTCATCGCCAGTGCACGTGCAATCGAGACGCGCTGCTGTTGTCCGCCGGAGAGCTGAAAAGGATATGCATACGCTTTGTCACTGAGCCCCATTTTTTCGAGCAGCACCTGAGCTTCCTGCATCACCTCTTCTTTTTTCCTTTTTTGGATGGAAATCGGCGCATCGGTAATATTTTTTAATACGGAATAGTGAGGAAAAAGGTTGAAATTTTGAAATACCAATCCGAATTTGCTCTTGATTTGTCTCAGCTTTTCTGGACTAGCATAGACAGTCTTTCCCTCTTCATTATTCCAGGCTGCTTTTTCCCCGGAATAAATCAATTCGCCGCTGTCCATTGTTTCCAACAAGGTTGCACATCGCAGCAACGTCGATTTTCCAGAACCGGATGGACCGATGATGGCTGCGACTTCTCCTTTGGAGACTGATATAGAAATATCTTGAAGAACCTCCAGATTGTTTTCAAAACTTTTTTTAGCATTTTTAATGCTGAAGATTTCCATTTCTATCGCTCCTTAGCGGTAATAATCAAGTTTTTTCTCTATAGATTCCATCACAACTGCGACCACAAAATTAAACACATAGTAGAAAATCCCGGCTGCTACATACGAAACCATGGTTTTTTCTGATGATGCTATGGCTTTGGCAACGGTAAACATTTCTGTTACTGCGATGGAAAAAGCCAGAGAGGTGTCTTTAATTAAGGTGATGACCTCATTTGTAATTGCCGGAATAATTCGTTTGATAACTTGAGGAAGTATGATTTTCATGAAGGTCTGTGATTCGGAATAACCCAGAACACGGGCGGCCTCGTATTGCCCAAGCGGCATCGATTCAATTCCTCCGCGATAAATTTCTGCAAAATAAGCTGCGTAATTAATGGAAAAAGCAAGGATGACTGCCCAAAATCGATAACCAGAAGAGATGGAGATTCCAAATAAATAATAAGGGCCAAAATAGACGACCAATAATTGGAGCATTAAGGGAGTTCCACGCATAATCGAGATATAGATCCTTGTGAAATTTCGCAGAATGATATTTTTTGACATTCTGGCAAGAGCTACGATCAAACCTAACGGGAGTGAAAATAGTAACGTCAGTGTAAAAATCAGAACCGAAGTTATCATCCCTTCACCCAGTTTGCTCAACATCACAGAAATACTCATATCCTTCTCTCCCTTTTTTGAAATACTGATCCCTATTCAAGGATAAAGCGCTGAGAAATTTTGCATTTCACCCCAGCGCTTTTGTCCGCCATCCTTGTATTATGTTACTCAAAATGATTGAGCGACAGCAGTTTTCGTTATTCCATCTTGACTGGCGCTCAAGTTTCACAGATATTCAAATAAATTTTTATTAATTATGCTTCATCCTTGCAGATACTCATTACACAGGAATCGTATTCAAACCATTTCTCAGAAATCTCAGCAAACTTTCCGGATTTGACAAGCTCTTCCAACGCGCTCTGTACTTTATCACGCAGTTCTGTATTGCCCAGCTTGAAACCGACACCATACTGTTCTGCCTGAAGCATTTCATCAAGAATCCGATATTGGTCTTCTTTATCCTGAATTTGGAAGTTTGCTACATCGAGGTCCATGGCGATGGCGTCGACTGCGCCTGCCTCAAGATCCATAAATGCAGTGTTATACTGCGCAACAACCAGAAGATCTTTGAATTCAGCAACTAAATCTTTGTAATCTTCGGATTCCAATGCTTCCAGAGCGGAGGAATCAGTTTGAACAGCAACGACTTTTCCTGCAAGGTCCTCTAATGTTTCGATATCCGAATCAGCTTTGACTAAAATGACCTGTCCTGCATCTTTATAGGCTTCGGTCCATTCATATTTGTCTTCACGACCATTAATGGTGAATCCATTCCAAATACAATCAATTGTACCGGAATCAAGTTCCATGTCTTTCGAATCCCATGCAATCGGCTGATAGACGACTTCCAAACCCATGATTTCAGCTGCAGCAGCGGCCATTTCGAGATCATAACCAGTAAATTCTCCGTCTTCACCTACAAAACCATAGGGCGGGAAATCCTGGTCAAAACCGACTACAAGTGTAGTTTTTCCATCAGCAAAGACCGATGTAAAGCTGGAAAGGACGACTGCAGTCAAAAGCAGAGTAATTAATACAAATGAATTCTTTTTCATGATAAAGCTCCTCAAAAATCGAATCAAAGATCGGATTTTTCATCCATGACAATATGTTATCACTTTACTGTGATAAAGTCAATAAAATTGTGACAGAAAATGACAATCATTTTTTTCATAATTCGAATTGTTGGCTTCAATCACAACAACAAGTAATCCCTCTCATAATTCGAATCGTTGGCTTCAATCAGACATAAAATTGAGATGTAAGAATTGATGATATACTTATTTTCCGATTATGAAAGAAAACATACGCAACTTCTGTATTATCGCACATGTGGATCATGGCAAGTCGACTCTTGCGGATCGGCTGCTGCAAATGACTGGAACCATATCCGACCGCGAGATGGTTAATCAAGTGCTGGACAGTATGGATCTGGAACGTGAAAAAGGAGTGACCATAAAATCCTCCGCAGTTCGGATGAACTACCTGGCAGCCGATGGCAACAATTATGAGCTGAATTTAATTGATACTCCGGGACATGTTGACTTTAATTATGAAGTTAGCAGGGCATTGGCTGCGTGCGAAGGGGCTTTGTTGGTTGTGGATGCAACGCAGGGAATTGAAGCACAGACACTTGCCAACCTGTATCTCGCTTTGGAATCGGATCTGGTCATTATTCCGGTGATCAATAAAATTGATCTTCCTTCTGCGATTCCGGATGAAGTTGCTGAAGAATTAAACAACCTACTTGGAATCCCCGCGGAGGATATTCCCAGAATATCAGCCAAAGAAGGGATCAATATTGATCAGGTTCTGGAAAAGGTTGTCAAATTAGTTCCACCGCCAACCGGTGATGATTCCATGCCGACCAGAGCGCTGATCTTTGACTCCATATACGACTCTTATAAAGGCGTGATCGCTTACATCCGGGTCCGTGATGGAATCATTTCTCAAAATTCAAATTTACATCTTATGGCAACCAATACGGATCTGAAACCGGTTGAAATCGGCATCTTTTCACCGGAAATGAAACCGGTTCAACGTTTGTCCGCCGGTGAAGTCGGGTATATTGCCACAGGATTAAAAACTGTCCGGGAATGCCGAGTTGGAGATACGATCACGACTGCTGATAAATCCGCTCCCGAGATGCTTCCAGGGTATAAAAAAGCAAAACCAATGGTGTTTGCCGGAATTTACCCTGTCGAAGGAGAAGATTATGATGATCTGCGCGATGCTTTGGAAAAACTTCAATTAAATGATGCATCTTTAGATTATCAGCCTGAAACATCACAGGCGTTAAATTTCGGATTTCGCTGCGGTTTTCTTGGACTGTTTCATATGGAGATCATTCAGGAGCGTTTAGAAAGAGAATATGATCTGGATATTGTGGTGACAGCGCCATCGGTGGAATACCAGGTTTTACTGAATGATGGATCAAAAATTTTTGTCGATTCTCCTGTCCAATTGCCGGACGAAGGATTAATCAATGAAATTCTTGAACCTTGGATGCACCTTCAGATATTTTCTCCAACCGAGTATTACGGCACGATTATGGAATTAATCCGAAAACGTAGAGGGGTTTTTGTTGATCAGGATTATCCTGCTCCGGATCGTGTGCAATTAAATTTTGAGATTCCTCTGGCAGAAATCATCGTCAATTTCTTTGATGAATTAAAATCAAGAACAAAAGGGTATGCTTCCATGGATTACCAGATTGCGGATTATCGTCCTGGCAATTTGGTCAAAGTTGAAGTATTGGTGGGTGGTGAACCAGTTGATGCACTGGCTACCATTGTTCATAAGGAAGATGCATATCACAAAGGTCAGTTGCTGGTGACCAAACTGAAAGCATTAATCCCGAGACAATTATTTGAAGTTCCGATTCAGGCAAGCGCTTCCGGCAGGGTAATTTCACGCGCGAATGTGAAGGCCATGCGGAAAGATGTTCTTTCCAAATGTTATGGTGGTGACATCTCCCGGAAAAAGAAATTGCTTGAAAAACAAAAACGCGGGAAAAAGCGGATGAAGATGGTTGGTAATGTTGAAATTCCACAGGAAGCCTTTATGGCAATCCTGCAGTTGGATGATGAGTAGCGTTATGAAAAAAACTGGATCTTCAAATACTGATTCCACTTCTCAAAAAGGCAGTATGGTAAAAAAGAGTTTACCGGGAATTTTTATCAGTCTGATCATCATCGGAGTTTTACTTTATTTTGTTGATTTTGATGAATTATTGGCTTCGTTTCGTAATGTCTCCGCGATCCTCCTCATTGAAGTATTCCTCCTGCAAACCATCGCATTTGTCTTTCGCAGTCTGGCGTGGCGTGTCATTTTAGATGGCAAACCCTCTCTTGCGCAAGGTTTTTGGACGATCACTGAAGGGTATCTTCTGAATCTCCTGCCATTGCGGCTTGGCGAACTTGGAAGAGCCGTCATTATGGGTGGTATTGTTCGCAAGAGCCCTTTTTATGTTTTTTCGACGGTTCTGTTGGAGCGCTTGTTTGATGTCATCATTACATTGATTATGCTGATCACTACCATCCCTTTATTGTCCGGCAGCTCGTTTTCTGCTTCAACGTATTACCTCCTTTTTGCTGTGATTCTGATAGGCTTGGCCGCTGTTTTTCTGATCATCCGAAACCAGGCAAGTTTTTTGAAACTTTTGTCCAGAATCTTGAAACCGGAATCAAAAACTGGTTTATTTGTGCTGCCGAAAATCCAATCCTTATTAAGCGGCATGGAAATTCTTTCGAATCCGCGCAAATTCTTTAGATGGCTTTTCTGGATTTTAATGACCTGGTGCTGCTGGTGGCTTACATTAATCATCGGGATGCGCTTCTTTTTTCCACAGCTCCCGATTTGGGCAAGCTTTTTCACGCAAAGTATCGGAGCTTTGGGTGGCGCGATTCCGTCTGCACCAGCCGGATTGGGTGTCGTTGAAGGCGCTTATGTTTTTGCGCTAAGTTTGTTTGACATCAATCAATCACAGGCTCTTGCGTTCGGACTGCTCATGCACGCAATCGGGATCTTGACCCCGATGATTTGGGGGATCATCGGTTTCAGCGTTCAGGGTCAAAAATTTTCCGAAGTTTTCAAAGGATTACAAAATACAGATTTATCAGAAAAAGGCAATTTAAAATGACGAAGAACTATTTAGTAACCGGTGGAGCCGGTTTTATTGGTTCAAATTTCGCAGCCCATCTTTTGGACAAAAATCAGAATGTTGTCATTTTTGACAATCTTTCGCGCAATGGCTCAAAATTGAATCTTTCCTGGTTGCGAGAAAAATATGGTCAGGATGCATTTCACTTTATTGAAGGTGACATCAGGAATTCGGATGCGCTTGAAAAAGCAGTAGAGAAAATGGATGTCGTTGCACATTTTGCCGGACAGGTTGCTGTAACAACTTCAGTACTAAACCCCAAAGAGGATTTTGAAGTGAATGCTTCAGGCACTCTCAATGTCCTGGAAGCGGTTCGAAAATCAAATCGCCAACCGATTGTTCTGTATACTTCTACCAACAAAGTTTATGGTGGAATGGAAAATGTCAGAGTCATAGAACGCGAAAATGATTATGCATATGCAGATTATCCGCAAGGCATTAATGAAAACCAGCTTCTCGATTTTCATTCTCCTTATGGATGTTCAAAAGGAACAGGTGACCAATATGTTCGGGATTATTACCGGATTTATGGGATTCCGACTATCGTTTTTCGGCAAAGCGCGATCTATGGACCGCGTCAATTTGGAGTCGAGGATCAAGGCTGGGTATCCTGGTTCATTATTGCGGTACTGACTGGCAAACCGATAACCATTTATGGAAACGGGAAACAGGTTCGGGATCTATTATACATAGAGGACCTCGTTCGAGCATATTCCGAAGCGATTCATCATCCTGAGATAGCTGCGGGAAAAATTTATAATATTGGCGGTGGAGCCGAAAATTGTATCTCAATCTGGAAAGATTTCGGGCCAATTTTAGAATCATTATGTGGGCATCCGATTGAAGTTGCTTTTGGAGATTGGCGTCCTGGCGATCAGGTTATTTATGTTTCAGATATCCGGAAGATTAAACAGGAATTAGGCTGGACTCCGGTAATATCAGCCAAAGAAGGCATTGCCCGATTGTATTCGTGGGCATCAGCAAATCGGAATTTATTTGGATGAAAATTCTTATTGCATTAACCTATTACTCTCCATATGTCAGCGGATTAACCATCTATGCAGATCGAATTGCCAGAGCCTGGGTAAGGGAAGGACATGATGTGATTGTCCTGACATCGCAACACTCTCCTGTTTTGCCAAAAGAAGAATTAATGGAAGGAGTTCGCGTCATTCGTGCTCCGGTTTTATTCCGCATCAGTAAAGGATCTTTGATGCCTTCTTTTTGGAAGGACGCAATTTATCTGGTAAAGTGGGCTGATGTCATCAATCTCCATTTGCCTCAATTCGATGCAGCCTGGGTGGCCTGGCTTGGAAAAATTTCGAAAAAATTCACAATTCTTACCTATCACTGTGATCTGGAGATGCCAGGCGGATTTGTGAATCAATTATCGAATAAAGTCATCTTGTGGATGAATAACTTGGCTGGCCGATTCAGTGACAGGATTGTTGCATATACAGAAGATTATGCAAAACATTCTTTTTTCTTGCCAAAATTCTCTGAAAAGACATCGATTATTCAGCCTCCAGTTGAATTGCCGGAAGTCAGTCCTGATGAAACGGCAGCATTTGAGAACAATGTCAATTCGGAAAGCAAACATCCTGTCATTGGAATGGCATGTCGTTTTGCTGCGGACAAAGGTGTTGAAATTTTGCTGGAAGCATTGCCAAAAATCATCCAGGTTTTTCCAGATTGCTGCGTTTTCTTTGCAGGACCATATCAGGATGTTCTGGGCGAAAAAGCGTATTATTTGCGTCTGAAACCGATCTTGCAGGATTTTATTGATTCCGGACACTGGAAATTTCTTGGCAGTCTTTCTCCTCGAGAGATGGCAAAATTTTATCAGACGATTGACCTTCTAACGATGCCCAGTCTCAACAGAACGGATGCTTTTGGGCTGGTTCAAATTGAGGCCATGATGAACGGAAAACCGGTGGTTGCCTCCAATTTGCCTGGAATCCGAATTCCTGTACAACGCCATGGTATGGGTGATATTGTTCCGGTTGGTGACAGTCAAAAATTGGCTGATGCCATCATTCACCAGATTGGCCTTCATCAGCAATTCAAGGAAAAAACTGCTGCAATAAAAGCATTTTATACTCCTTCAGTTATTGCCGCAGAATATGATCGAATCTTCAAAGCCTATGGAATCAAATAAAAAACAAACAAATTCGTCGATAAAAACAAAACGAAAAGATTATCTCTGGATTCAAATACGCGAGCTGCCTTATTTTCGCGGATTGCTGCGTGCCGTGGAAGCCAGATTCTATCAGCAAATTCCGATTGAAAGTCCGATCCTGGATCTTGGTTGTGGTGATGGGCATTTTGCAAGCCGGTCCTTTGATTTTCCAATCGATGCAGGTATTGATCCCTGGGTAGGTCCTTTGAAGGAAGCTTCAAAATCCGGTGCCTATCTGCAGACATATCGCTGTATTGGCAGCGATATGCCATTTCCGGATGAAACCTTTCAGACCATTATCAGCAATTCGGTTTTAGAACATATTCCAGAGGTCGATGATGTTGTCAAAGAGGCCGGCAGAGTGCTGCGGAAAGGCGGTACATTTCTGTTTTGTGTTCCCAATCATCAGTTTCTAAACAATCTTTCCGTTTCTTCGTTTTTTGACAAAATTCACATGCATTTTGCAGCAGAATGGTACCGAAGGTTTTTTAATAAAATTTCACGACATCATCATTGCGACAATCCGCTAATTTGGCAGGATCGACTGGAAAATGCAAATTTTGAAATTGTAAAGTATTGGCATTATTTTTCTCCTGCCGCTTTTCATACCCTGGAGTGGGGACATTATTTTGGATTGCCATCCTTAATTTGTCATTTTCTGACCAGAAAGTGGATCTTGTTTCCATATCGTTGGAATTTATGGCTGGTGGAACAAATTTGCCGTAAGTATTATGATGAAGATGACAATCAGGAATCAGGTTCTTATACATTTTATATTTCCCGTAAAAAAGGATAGTATCAATGGATGAAATAACCGTTTTGGATTATTTTCGGTTTAAACTAAATCCGAAGAATTGGAATCGGGAGATTCTTCCTGAAGACTCTGAACCGAGTGAAGTTCAATCCGAAACAATTTCGTTTGCGGAAAAGAGTTTTCAAAATCCCTCCTTTTTTTTGACGCTCTTTCAACGAATGGAATTCTTGACAGAGAACGAAAAACTTGCTTTCTGCGCGCTTTCTTTCATCCCTCTCCTTTTGACATTTGTCTTGTCTCAGCTCGCTCAAATATCTATTGAACCGAACATAGTCAGCGGATCCCGGAATTCTTTGCCCGCAGTCCTGTTTTACGGATTGTCAACAGTTCTCCTCGGATTGAATTTTTTCCAACATCGAAGACAGTCTTCCGGAAACAATCAGAAAGATGCTTTGACAAATTCATCTTCCGAATTTAAGGAAAGATCTGTGACGATGTTGAAGGCTGTTCGGCTGGAATGGTTTTTTGCATCTGTTCTGTCTGCTTTCATCGCCTTTCTTTTGTTTGCCGGCAACCGTTTTACGTATTTCAACCTCATTTTTTGGATCACTTCCGTCATAATGGGCATCATTTCGTTCTTACCGGATATTTCTTTTTCTCATAAGGCAAAAGAATTTCGTTCGAAGTTCAATATTTTCAGTGCCTTGAAAATTCGAATTTCCTCCTGGCAAATACTGGTTTTTTTCACTTTTTGTATCTGCGCATATTTTCGCTTTTCTCAAATCAATGAAATTCCGGGTGATATGTTTAGCGACCATGCTGAAAAACTTTATGATGTCATGGATGTACTGGATGGAAAAACTTCCATTTTCTTCGTCCGAAACACCGGCCGGGAAGCCTTCCAATTTTATTGGACAGCATTCATCATAAAAATATTCGGAAGCGGGATCAGTTTTCTTAGTCTGAAAATCGGAACGATTTTGGCAGGATTATTTGCCTTGCCATATATTTACCTGCTGGGAAAATTATTTGGAAACCGTTGGGTCGGATTATTCGCCATGTTATTTTGCGGTGTTGCTTACTGGCCTAATGTGATCAGCAGAGTTGCTTTACGGTTTGCTTTTTATCCGATGTTTACAGCACCTGCTTTATTTTATTTATTCAGAGGATTGACGCAAAAATCACGGAAAGATTTTATTCTTTGCGGGTTATTTTTAGGGATTGGCTTGCAAGGTTACAGCGCCATGCGTATTGTTCCAATAATTGTCGCAATATTTTTTTTGATATCCTTGCTCTCAGATTCCAGAAGTAATCGGAAAGAAACACTCATCAGTTTTGGAACAGTTGTATTTTTTACGGTGCTGACCAGTCTTCCGCTGCTCCGAGTAATCCTGGACATGCCGGAATCGGTTTTCTATAGAGTCATGACGCGAATCGGAGAAACTGAAACTGTATTTGCCAAACCGGCTATTCTGATTTTTCTGGTTAACTTTTGGAAAGCTGCTGTTATGCCTTTTTGGAATAATGGCGGCATTTGGGTTCATTCGGTTCTTTACCGTCCTGCATTGGATTTATTCAGTGCACCCCTGTTTTTTTTGGGATCGATGCTTGTATTTTTCCGCTATCTCAAACGAAAACAATGGCAGGATCTGTGTCTTCTTCTGTGTGTGCCTCTGTTGATGCTTCCGTCCAGTTTGTCCATTGCATTCCCGGATGAAAACCCATGTCTTAATCGAACCAGTGCAGCAGTCATACCGATTTTTATTTTAACCGCCTTCGGATTTTGTTATCTGGTCGAGGCGATTATTGATAAAGCAAAACGACCGGGATTATCCATATGGCTGACAGTCCTTTTTGCAGGTGGAATCATATCAGGTATTTGTATCCAAAATTATCATCTGGTTTTTCACGACTATCGCTTGAATTATGACCGGAATGCACTCAACACCCGCCAGATCGGTTCAGTAATCAAAGGTTTTGCGGATTCGATCGGCGATTATGAAGATGTATTTGTAATACCCTACCCGTATTGGGTTGATACCCGGCTGGTGGGCATCAATGCCGGAGTCCCTGGTAAAGATTATGCATTGGCAAGGGATATGATTTCTTCAACAGGAAAATCAGTACGTCCGATGTTATTTATCTATAAGGAAGATGATCTGGACACAGCAAAATCTCTCAGCCAGCTATATCCGGATGGAAAAGCCATCCTGCAGGTAAGTGAATATCCTGGGAAGAATTTTTTCAGTTATCTGGTGCCATAAGAAGCTGCTGTTGAACAGCCTGTTAATGGTTCTGAATCGCACTGCATAAATCGGACAGCATGTTTACTGAAATTATTTTTTAATCCTTTCATCTTCCGGTAATGAAAAAGACCGTCCATGAAATATCTACAAAAACTCTATTGGATCCTTCCACTACTCATTGCAGTCTGTTTTCGATTTACAGGTTCTGACTGGGATGATTTTCACTTGCTGCATCCGGATGAACGATTTTTAGTGCAGGTTACTGAAGCCGGTTCGCTTCCTGAATCGTTTTCTGAATGGATCGATCCGGCAGCCTCCAGACTAAATCCGGCGAATAACGGGTTCCAGTTTTTTGTTTACGGGACGCTGCCGTTGCTCATTAATAAGGCGGCAGCTTCACTGTTTGCATTCCAGACAACTCCTTCCATGGTCGTTCAAATCGGGCGTTTTCTGAGCGCATTATTTGACGTTCTGACGGTCGCCTGTATCGGTTTCGCCAGTTGGATTCTTTGGAAAAACAAGAAATCAGTCCTTCTTTCCATGGGCGGATATGCCATTCTGACGGCAGCGATCCAGCAATCCCATTTCTATACCTTTGACACTGTTGTTGCCTTCCTGGTGACGATTTCAATTTTGTCCGCGCTCCTGCTATTAAGAGAATCTGATCCTCGAATTTTCTTAATAAAATCTGCCCTGACCGGTTTTTTGTCTGGATGTGCTGCTGCCAGTAAAATTAATGCTGTTTTTTTCCTGCTTTTACCGTTTTTCATATTTCTTGCGCATTTCATTCTCTCCAATCGAAACAAAGAACTGAGACGTTTGATAGTTCTTTGCGGACTTTTATGTTTTGCTGTTTTCTTTGCATTTACCTTCCGCATATTTCAACCCTATGCGTTTCGAGAACCAAATTTACTGAATTTCTCGATCAATGCAGACTGGCTGAACGGTATGAAAGAACTCAGTCTGCAAAGCAGAGGATTTGTCGCATTTCCGCCAGCCTGGCAATGGGTAGATCAGCCTGTTAATTTTGCACTGAAGAATCTCTTCCTCTATGGATCAGGAATCGCATTGTCTTTGATTCTGATATCCGGATGGATTTTTTCGATGATTTTTATCAGAAAATCGTATGTTGCATTGCGGGGAAAAAAGGCGGAATCATCGGATGAAGCGTATTCCCTCCATTATAAGGATCCAACGTTCCCTAAAGAAACAGCTTTGATGGAAAGCGTAAGTGGCTGTGATGCGGATCTGGCGTCAAGGACAGTTTTTCTGGTCATCTCCATGTTGTGTGCATTTTTCTTCTTCATTTGGCAGATGATGGAATTCTCCAAAATGATGCGTTATTTCCTGCCAATTTTCCCTTTATTGTTTATGATCTCTGGCGGCATTTTCAGCATTTCCAGCAAATCCGCGAAAATCGAAAGAATCAAGAATTTTCTTGTCATCATTCTGTTTTTGACCTCGTTATTCTGGAGCTTGGCTTTTTTATCGATTTACCATGAAAAACATACGCGTATTCAAGCCAGCGAGTGGATTTATGCCAATATCCCATCGCCGCTGCAGGCAGTTATAGAAACCACGGAAGGATCGGTTCGACAATCCATCGGTATTCCCACTTTTCAAACAATATCTTTTGATAAAGAACCTGTCCTGCTGCCAATTCAAGCAGAGAACGGAATGGATATTCAAATGGCTGAATTCCAATCCATAATAAAAACAGGCGGCAGCAATTGTTCATTGATGGCTGACATTTGTACTGATGCGAAGTGTAATAATGTAGTGGATTCTGCCGCTCTCGTAACCGATTCTTCACTTTCGGGTGTAGCCAGCAATTCAGGATCAACATTTTATTTTCCTGTACCCGTAAAACTCAATCTGCAAAATCAATTTGCTTTTCTGCGATTATCAGGTTTTGGAACTGACTGTTCCTATCGAATCAGCAGTCAATATGACATTTATCAAATTTACGAACAAAAGCCATCCTATCGTTTCTACCATGGCTTATCCAGTCAGATTCGGAATGGTGAGCCCCTTGAAATCTATTTTGAATCCGAAGCCGATGGAAATTTGTATGAATTGTTCCTGTCAGGTTTGCGGGAGCTAACTGGTTTGACTTCCTCCCTTGATCTGGCAGTGGAGATCATCAATTACGATCATTACCAGGTTTCTGAAGCTGTGTTCCGAATGAATTCTACGCAGAATCCATTCGAAGAATCAGAATCTGTGATTACATTTCGCCAATCTCCTGTACTTGTTCAGCGTGGGGATACGATCGGGATTAAGATTTTTAATCGCGATCCTGATTCAGTTGCAGCATTGACTGTAAAATCCATTGCTTCGGAATCTAAGTGGGATGATATTCTTCCGCTGCCAGCAACCGGACGGCTCCCTTATGATATGACTTCCGGATATTATGGAACCAGCATCGACCTGGATTTGTTTGCGGATGAAAATATTCTGCAACGAGAAAAAATGCTGGCGAAAATTGATGCAGCGGATTATTGGGTAATCAGTTCCAATCGAATTTATGGTGCAGCAGCCAGAATTCATGAAAAATACCCGTTGCTGGAGCGTCTTTATCGTCAACTGATCAATTGTCCGGAATCCGAGATTCTTTCAGAATGTTTTGAACAATTATCGAAAACTGATTTGCGATCAGGAAATTTTTTTCAAATAGCAGCAGTATTTGAATCGGAACCGCATCTCTTCGGCCATACAATCAACACTCAGACAGCTGAGGAGGCGTTTACTGTTTATGACCATCCGAAAGTGTTCATACTCCAAAAGGCAGATACTTTTGATTTGACCGCGTTCAGAAAAAACCTGGATGCGATCAATCTTTCTCAGATATCGAATAAAAATCCGGTAGAATACAGGGATATGGAAAACATACTATCGCTACTGTTAACCGATGAACAGGCTGCGATCCAGCAAACCGGTGGAACATGGTCTGTACTTTTCAATCGATCTGCATGGATAAATGAAAATCAGATTTTTGGCACCTTCGTTTGGATGTTGATTCTCATGTTGATCGGCTGGATTTTTTTCCCGATGTCAAGAATTGTATTTGGTTCTCTGCGTGACAAGGGATTTGGAATTTCGAAGTTTTTCGGGATTTTATGTATTGGCTATGTCGTATGGATCTGTGGATTTCTGGAAATTCCCTATACACGCGGGTTGATTATCATTGTCATCGCTGTCTTCGCCCTGCTCAATCTGATTTTGTTTTTATCTGACCGCAAGAAATTATCAGCCGAGATTCACAAAAATATCCAAATTTTTCTTCGCTCTGAATTGATTTTCCTGTCATTTTTCCTGTTCTTTTTGTTGATCCGTCTTGGAAATCCGGATTTGTGGCATCCTGCAAAAGGCGGAGAAAAGCCGATGGATTTTTCCTATTTCAACGCCGTGTTAAAAAGTACGATTTTCCCCCCATACGATCCCTGGTTTGCGGGCGGATACCTGAATTATTATTACTATGGCTTTTTTCTCTCCGGATTGCTGGTAAAGCTGATTGGCATGATTCCAAGTATCGCCTATAACTTAATCCTCCCGACCTGGTATGGTTTCCTGGCAATTGGAGCTTATTCTGCCGGATCAGCGATTTATTCAGCTACGAAACCACATGCTGCGGATTTTAAGGCAGACAAATGGGCAAATATCAGCGGGATGCTTTCGATTTTTATGCTTCAAGTAATAGGGAACTTGGGTACGATCAAAATCATTTTATCAGAGATGGTGGAATTAGGTTCCGGAGGTGCGACAGGATCCGGTCTTCAGAACATCACCTGGTTCTTTTCCGGATTATTAAAACTGCTGCAAGGCCAGCATTTCCAGATGTATCGAGGAGACTGGTATTGGATTCCAAGCAGAGCTATTCCAGGAGAACCGATCACAGAATTTCCTTTCTTTACCTTTTTATATGGAGATCCGCATGCCCATCTTTTTGCGCTGCCCATTACCGTTCTGGTGTTAGTATGGCTGCTGGCAATCATTCGCCGCATGCAGGATTCATCGAAAGGAAACATTGCGGCAACCGGTTTTATCCTCTTATCGGGTAGTCTGATCATCGGATCACTGATCCCTGCCAATACATGGGATATGCCGACTTATCTGCTGATTTCCTGTGTCGTGCTGACTGCTGTAGGCATAAAATTTCCGCTTTTCAAATTAGCAGAAGAACATTCAAATCAGAAACAACGAAGAAATAAAACTCTTTCCCTGATATTCGTCCTTGTTTTGCTCTGTGGAGCTGTTTTCATACTGTTTACCCCCTATCTAAGAACAAATTTTCGCGATTCATCCATTGATATTTGGAATGGGAATCGAACACCGCTCTGGTCTTACTGGATGCATTGGGGATTTTTCCTGTTCGCATTGATCAGCTGGTACTCCATTGAGACCATCCAATGGATGGCTTGCGTAAAACTTTCCAATTTCAGGAAATTTCTGCGTGAAAAAAAGAGTCTGCTGGTGTTTTTGACGCTGCTGTTTTTATTCGTGTTGATTTTTTTCAGCATCAAGAAAGTTGTGGTTGTATGGACAGCTCTTCCGCTCATGGGCTGGTCAGCACTCCTGCTTTTCCGCAGGAACAATTCGCCTGGAAAACGTTTTTTGATGTTCTTAACAGGAACAGGTGTTTTTATCACACTGTTTGTAGAAATGACCTGTTTACGTGGGGATTTGGGACGCATGAATATGGTTTTCAAGCTGTATTTACAAGCCTGGGTTCTTCTGTCCATTTCTGCTGCAGTGGCATTAACCGTTTGCCTCGAGAAATACTTCATGGCCGGAGGTCATCTCCGAGTAAAGCATATCTGGCGCGGATTACTGGCCTTCTTTGTGATCGGTACCCTGTCCTTTACGATATCTGGTTCCATTGACAAAATGACAGACCGGATGTCCTCCGTCGCTCCCCATTCGCTGGATGGTATGGATTTTATGAAAACCTCCACATATTATCAGGATGGATTTTCAATGGATCTTTCGCAAGATTACCTTGCGATCCGATGGCTGCAGGATCATGTGGAAGGTTCACCGGTTATTGTCGAAGCCAATGCGACAGAGTATAAATGGGGCAACAGATATACGATTTATACAGGATTGCCTGGCGTCGTTGGATGGAACTACCATCAGCGTCAGCAGCGCGGAGCTAACTCGGATCAGGTTTGGGAACGTGTGAAAGCGATTGAAGCTTTTTATAATACAATCAGTATTGATGAAACCATAGCATTCCTGAAAAAATATAACGTCAGCTATATCGTTGTCGGACAGATGGAAGAAGGAATGTATACATATGAGGGACTGTACAAGTTTGAGCGATATGATAGGATCCTGTGGGATGAAGTCTATCAAAACGGGGATACGTTCCTATATCAGGTAAGAAAATAAAAAATGGCTAATAACTGGATCATTGAAATCTTCAAATGGCTGCTTGTTTTGTTGTATATGGGATTTCTGGGATACCCGATCAGTTTTCATTATCTGCGTTTTTTGCCAGGTCGTGGTTTCAGTTTCGCCTTACCCGTTGGATTCATCATTTCCGGCTATATTTTTTGGATTCTATGCAGCCTGGGGTTGATCGGTAATACTGCCGGCGGAATCTTAACAGTCCTTATTATTGTGACATGTCTTTCAATATATTTTTGGAAGAAGAATTTACAGGATATTCGAACCTGGAACCGCTTGAATTGGCGGTTTTCCATGGGAAATGGATTGCTTTTTCTGATTTCTTTTGCTCTGATTATCGTATTTCGTCTGGCTGATCCAAATATCTCCGGCACAGAAAAACCGATGGAGATGACCTTCATCAACGGGATTTTGCGCTCAGAAAGTTTTCCACCGCATGATTCCTGGCTGTCCGGATATGGAATTTCATATTATTATTTCGGATACATTCTAACGGCACTTCTCATTCGATTATCCGCTGTTGCTGCAGAATCAGGATTTAATCTGATGCTTGCAACTGTTTTTGCGATGGCAGCGATCGGCGCTTTTGGCCTCGTGAATGATCTGCTCGAATTTCGACACTCGGCAATACTTGAAAAAATTAGAATCCGGAT
This sequence comes from Flexilinea sp., assembly GCA_026645735.1. GTDB lineage: Bacteria > Chloroflexota > Anaerolineae > Anaerolineales > Anaerolineaceae > Flexilinea. The sequence goes on along the minus strand of JAPKMT010000006.1, from coordinate 43,872 downwards.
TGGATCTTTTTCCGCTCCCCTTTTTGTATTGGTCGCCGGAAACCTGGAGGGTCTTTTTGAAACACTTTACGCAAAGGGTTTGTTCTGGAACCCTGACGGTTCATCCGGTTTTTGGAATTGGGTCCAATTAAAAGAATTAACGGTACCGCCCACAGCACTGCCTACCTGGAATCCCACGTTTCGACCTGGAATCTGGTGGTGGCGCGCATCACGAGTTTTGACTGATCTTGGAATGGATGGAAGCTCCAGGGAGATCATCGATGAATTCCCGTTTTTCTCATTCTATCTGGGTGATCTTCATCCGCATGTTTTAGGCATTCCCTTTGTCATTTTAGCGGTGGCAGTTGTACTCAATGTTTATTTGCAAATACTCCAGCAAAAAGCAGATGATCCATTCTGGGGCAATCCATTTGCAGAAATTCATTCCTTTCGGCTGAAAAAATTTTCTTTTCAATTCACATCCCATGCTGATTTCTGGTTCCTTTCTCTCTGTTTAGGCTCACTTATATTTATGAATACATGGGATTTCCCATTCTATTTTTTCCTGTTTCTCTCCATCGTATTTTTTGCATATTTTCAATTCTATGGCTGGAATCGAAAAACCATTCAGGTCTTTCTGGGCACAGCGCTATTTACCGGGATGGCATGTGTTTTCCTGTATTCGGTTTTTCTGATAGGGCTCTCCTCCCAGGCAGGCGGATTGATTCCAAGCGGAGTTTTTACAACCCGGACCATCCATCTGCTGATCATGTTCGGGACTTTTTACCTGATTATTATTGCGTGGCTGATAGCTGCTGTTTTCAGACAGGATTCGAAAAGTAAGAGCAAAGGATTTCGAATTGCGATTATCGGTTTTGTTGGCCCTTTCCTCTTGGAATCCTTGCTGTTCATTTCGTTGGTTCTATCAAAAAATCTGGGTCAGGTATGGCAGGGATCTTCGAAGGGACGACTCTCCGCCATCGGCAACGCCCTGGTATTAGCCAGTTCATCCTACGCCGGCGTACAGGGTTCAAGCACGGTTGAAAAGCCAGTTCTCCAATTTTTGATCAGAAGAATGCAAACTTTGCCTACGATGATCCTTTTATTCGGTGTTGTCGGATGTATTCTTGTGATCCTCTTTGGATTGCGCAGCAGGACAACTGCGAAGCGACAAACCTTTGAGACGGATCAAAACGCCAGTGCGAAAATGGTGAATCCCATGGATGCATTTTGTTGTCTGGTTTTATTGACCGCTTTTGGCCTGATCATCTTGCCGGAATTTGTTTATTTGCGTGATTTTTTTGGAACTCGAATGAACACCATTTTTAAATTCTATTATCAAGTATGGATATTGCTGGGTTTATCTGCAGCATATTTCTGGACCCGGATTCAACAGACTTTTTCAAATGGATTAAAACGTCTCATACATTTTCCGATAATGATCCTGGTAATCTGTTCACTCATCTACCCTTTTTGGGGTATTCTTACCAGATTTGAAGCGGTACAACAAAAGACTCTTTCGTCCGGAGGTTTGAAACAGCTCACATTGAATGGAGCTGAATTTATAGAACGCAGCCGGCCGAATGACTGGGCAGGCATTGTATGGCTGCAGCAGGCAGAATTTGGTGTTGTGGTTGAGAAAGTCGGCGCCAGCTACACTTCCGATAATTCTGTCAGTACATTTTCGGGTCTGCCGGCAATTCTCGGGCCAACCAACCATGAATCACAATGGAGAGGCGGTTATGCTGAAATTGGGAATCGTGAAGATGAAGTACGGCAGATCTATGAATCCCGCAGTTGGGAGAACACGAAAATGCTGCTCGAAAAATATAATGTCCGCTATGTCTTTATTGGATCTGCCGAGCACAGCGCTTATGACATACAAGAAAAGAAGTTCCTTAATAATCTGCACCTGGTTTTTGAATCGGGTGATTGTAAAATTTATGAATTGAATCAATGAGAATGATACGAAAGCGAAACGATGGATAACACCGATCAAAAAAGATATTTCCTTTTTTATGTTTTAATCATTCTGGCGGCATTTATTTTGCGGTTCATCGGACTTGGATCGGCAGCGTTGTCTGAAAATGAAGCCCGGCTGGCACTGCAATCTCTGTCAGCAATCAAAGGAGATCCTGATTTTCAGATTCAACAACCGCTATATGTTTTTGTAACCTCAGTTAACTTTTTCTTTTTTGGTGCGAATGAGTTTACTGCACGCGTATTTCCGGCGATTATGGGATTTCTGCTGGTCTTTTTGCCGATGCTGTTTCAACAAAAAATTGGATTTCATAAAACAGCCCTATTGACTTTTTTCGTGGCAATCGATCCGGTGGGAATCGCCTGGTCAAAGACCGCCGATTCTGTGATTATCGTGATTTGCCTTTTGTTTTTTGCGATGGCTGCCTTTTATCAAAAAAGAATCACGCCTGGCATTATACTATTAGCGCTAGCCATGACTGGCGGAGAACGGTTTTGGCCGGCTGCCCTCGCTATGATGGTTTGCTTGCTGATCTACCTCGTTTTTTCGCATCGAAAAACGTTTCCTGATTCGATTAAGGATTCAATTTCTGTAAAAAACCTGATTCTTTTGGCAGTCAGTTTCCTTTTGTTCAGTATTGGATTCTTCCGATTTCCGCAAGGTCTTAACGCGATAGGAGAAGGTATCCTGTCCGGTTTTTCTGCCAATACGACTTCGGCACCAGAAGTGGTGGGACTGATACCGGTTCTAATGGGTTGTATCTTTTACTTTGGTTTTATGCTGCTGTTGCTATTACTGAAATTTATTCAATCCCTTCGATCAAAACAGTTTTCTGCAATCATACCATTGCTCATTTTACTGACCTTTGCTCTCCTGTTGGAATTATTTCGACAGGGAATTCTCTTGCTGGCCTGGATCAGTCTTCCACTTAGTATTTTGAGCGCCGATATCTTAATCGACCTGTCAGGTAAGATTCGGATTGAAAAAAATATTTATTCATTACTTGCGATAATCATATTGCCCTGCCTTTATTGTTTCCTGATTTTTCGAATTTCAGAATTGCTGCAACTGGGTGATCTTTCTCTTCCCGTTTCTTTTCAATGGAATCAACAATGGATAACGATTTCGCTGACCCGGTTTCAGGGATATTTAATCATTATTGGAATTTGCCTGATTATTTTCGGTATTTTTTTCCCGTACCTGCTGAATTACTTCAGCCCCAAAAAAATTTGGTCGAGTTTTAGCTTCGGCTTTCTGATCATCTGGTTCTGCAGTGTGGTGGCGAATTCCTGGTCAGCAGCCGGTTTCCGATACAACCAGGAAGATTTCTCCAGAGAAAAAATCTATAACCGACACGAATTAGCATTAGGTGCACAAACAAACCAGATAAATTCGCTGGCAGTGGATCTGATCCATGAAATTGGCTTAAAAGAAAGCGGATTTATAGAAGGTGCAAATGGTCTTATACTGAATGTAGATGAGCCGATGCTGATTTGGGAATTGCGCAATAACCCATCCATTCAGTTTGCTGATTCTCTCAATCCGCAGACAGAAAGACCGTCTTATGTTATAACAACTGATGGGGTGCCAGATGATCTGAAAAAGGATTTCATCGGGATGCCATTGAAGTGGAAAACTCAGGATGAATGGAATTCTTTCACTTTGGCGGATTGGCTAAGATGGATGTTGTATCGGCAGTCGAAAGGGAATCCTTTCATGCTGAGTTTCTGGCAGGAACCCCGCTGGATTACTGAGATCTCACAAGAGTAGAAAGGAAGGATTTTATGATAAGACCACAGCAAATAGCCATTGACGGTCCTGCTGCTTCAGGAAAAACCTCTGTTGGAAAATTATTGGCAAAAAAACTGGACTATCTGTTCTTTGATACAGGTGTGATGTATCGGCTGGCTACTTATGTAGCGCTCCAAAAATTGGGAGACGTTGCGAATGAAGAAGATGTTACAGCAATTACAAAGGAGATGGAGATTACACTGCGTGTCAATACGGAAAAAGATGAAACTGAAGTTCTTTTATCCGGAGAACCGGTCAACCAGGCCATACGCTCCCCTCAAGTTGACAAGAACGTTTCGATTGTTGCATCGTATCCCGGAGTGCGAAAAATCCTGACAGAAAAACAACGGAAAATTGGCTTGCTGGGAAACGTTGTGATGGTTGGCCGCGACATCGGAACGGTGGTGATGCCGGATGCACCTTTAAAAATCTATTTACTGGCATCTCCTGAAAAACGGGCAGAAAGACGATATCAGGAAAATATTCGGAAAGGAATGACTGCCGATTTTCACGAAATTTTGATGGATATAATGAAACGTGATGAGATCGATTCAACGCGTGTTCTTGCTCCGTTAAAAGCAGCTGAAGATGCCATTCTGATCGAAACAGATCAAATTAACCAGGAGCAGGTTGTCCAGAAAATACTATCTTTAATCAAATATCAGGAATAGAATTAGTAATTCGATATATAAAAAGAATTCTTTGTTGTTCATATGGTTTTGCGCTTCTAGCAAAACCATATGAACAACAAATTTCCTTTCTTTATTCGGAAAACATTTCCAAATTTCGAATTGCTGGAATAGAATAAAATAAACAGTTCGAATGGCTGATCAATATATTGAATCAAGAGAATAAAATCCACAATACGGGAAAAAAGCGTGCAAAAAGAAACGGATAAGAAGTTAAAAGCTGCTTTGGATACAACACAATTTCTCAACCCGATCTCTATTCGTTTAATCTTGAATGAAAAGACTGGCCAAATCAACGAAGAAGAAATTAAAACCTGGTTTTTTGGAAAAAACAATGAAGCTTTTTTGGAGACCGATTATCAGTTTTATCGGATCATGAAAAGCCAATCCACCATTATCATCCCTTCCGTAGAACAATCGCGTTTATTGTCCAACCTTTCGGTTGAAAATTCGGCTGCAATTTTTTCGCCAATTCGCTCTGAATTTGGATATTGCGGCTGTTTTTGGGCATGTTTTGCTGAAAAGGATTTTAACGAACGAACTCAGATTTTATTTGGAAACTTTCGCGATTGGATCACTGAAATTATTACGAATGATCTAAAAAATGATTTTGGAATTCAGATTATTGCCAGCCGCTATTCCGATTTTCTGGAACAGTTAAACACTCCGGCATTCATCGTGATCCAGCCCGATCAGATCAGCATCTCCAATCCTCTCTTTGAAGCGATGCATTTCAAAGAGAAAGTGATTCAGATGATCCGATCAGGATTGTCTTCAGATTCCGATTTTCAAGATCTCTTTGATCTATACCATTGTGAATTGCATGAAATAAAGTTCCCGGGTGGAAAAACCGGAAAACTATTTTTATTTCAACCCAAGGAAGAAACAGTTTCTCAGGTAGTATTCAATACAAACGAGCTGGATTACATCGAAATGCTGATTCAGAAAGTGAATGGCACCTTGGACCTGCTCAATACCGCGGGAGAGCTGAATCTGCTGCAAACCAACTATCGAGGGATGGCTGAAGTTGAACTGCGCCGGCTTGCAACGGTCGTTCGATATAAGAAAAAACATATAAATCATTTCAAAAATTCTCATGAAGGCATCTTTGAAACGATTTTGATCGGCGATATCGTCAAAGAAGTGATCTACGATTTGAAACCAATTGCCAAGAAGAAAAAACTGGATATCCTTTTTGAAATTGATAAAATTGAAGGCAGCCGGTCACAAACCGGCAAGATCATCGGGGATGCCTGGCTTCTTACCATGGCTGTTTACAATCTGGTGGATAACGCGATTCGTTACTCAAAGATCGAAAGCAAACCGATTAAAATCGATTTAAAGTATGAGATTGATTCCTGGATTCTGAGCGTTCAAGATGATGGCATAGGAATTTCGCCTCTTGATATTCAAAAAATATTTGATGAAGCGGTTTCTACAATGGAAGGATCAGAATCGACTATCATTAATGGGATACAATTCGTAAGGTATGTCGCAAAGCTGCACAAGGGCAGATTGGACATTGAAAGCAAACTCGGAAAAGGCTCCACGTTTACATTTGAGGCTCCCTATTATTAATACCAGTCATTTGTTCTTCTTAACGTTTATTGATTTGGAAAAGAAAAAGATCCGGGCACTGGTTCATGTGTTATAAAAAAGTTTTTCATCCACTATTGAAACGTAATTCATACGAAAAGGAGGAATAAGAATATGGTCCGCTTCATAATGGTTACAGTTTTATTCCTCTCCACATTCATTCTTGTTTTTTTAGCGCGTATCACTTTTTCAAAGCGCAAAATTGTCGGAAAATCACCGCTTTATCTGACATTTTGCCTGGTAGCGACAGCCATCTATTGTTTTGGTTATGCTTTTGAATTATCCAGCAATACGCTGGATGAAGTAATTTTTTGGGTTCGTTTTGAGCATATCGGAATACAGTTTCTCGCTCCATTCTGGTTTTTTTTCGTTTTGTACCAGACCGGACATCACAGATGGGTGAATACTTACACAAAAATTTGCCTGTATGGGATATCCCTGTTTTTCTACTTCAGCAGTCAGACACTTGGAAACCGCAATTGGATGCACCTGAATCCAAGAATCAATTGGATTCAAGGTATGCCGATTTTTGATTATGATCCAACCCCGATCATGGCGATCGCCGTGGTTTACATGAGTCTGCTGGTCCTGATCTGTTTCCTCTTATTAACCATGCTGATGATTCGCTCTGCCCCGGCATTAAGATCTCGAACGTTAATCTTGTGGCTCAGCGCGTTTATCCCCTGGGCATCTGAACTCGTTTATTATTTTGGCTATTCTCTGTATGACCTTGACATTGCGCCATTGGCGTTCACAATCAGCGGTATCATTGCCTCCATTGGAATCATCAAGTACAACATTCTGACGGTTGTCCCCCTGGCAAGAAACCTGATTTTTGATGGGATGCGCGATGCTGCGCTTGTAATCAACCTGAATGGGCAAATCATTGATTTTAACTATCGTCTGACTGAAATCTTTCCGTTTGTCAATCACAATTCTGTCGGGAAACTGGCTACGGGTGAGTTTTCAGCTCATTCGGACGTTCAAAAGCTGCTGCAAAAAACTGATATAAAAAAAACAGAAATCACAGTTTGTCAAAACGGGATCACTCATTACTATCAGGTGAACCAGTCGGAGCTGAAGGATCGCAGCGGAAAACTGTTGGGAACAGTAGTCACTTTTTATTTATATACAGAAATCAAAGAATTAATGAATAAATTAGAGGAATTCGCCACACACGATCAGCTTACCGGCGTCAATAACCGCCGTAGATTTATTGAGTTGGCTGAAGTCGAGATTAATCGGTCATTGCGCTATGGAAGAATTTTCTCACTAATCATTTTCGACCTTGATCATTTTAAACATGTCAACGATGAGTACGGACATCTTGCCGGTGATGTTGTTTTGAAGACGGTCGCGCAAACATGCAAAGATTGCCTTCGGGGCTCAGATATCTTCGGGCGGTTTGGAGGCGAAGAATTTGTCTTTTTGCTGCCTGAGACGAATTTGGAAGAAGGGCAGTTATTTGCGGAGCGGATGCGCATTGCCATACAAAACATCTCATTTCTCGCAATAGACATTGATCTAAAAATATCCGCCAGTTTTGGTATTACCAGCAATGAAGACCAGAATTCTATGAAACTGGAAGAAATGCTGCGTGCGGCGGATCAGGCTTTATATAAGGCGAAATCCTCAGGACGCAATTGCGTGTGTTCTTATCCAATAGAAGTCACAGCATAATGGATCCCATGGATGCATTTTGTTGAATCGATCAACTGCCGCGGAACACTAAATAAAAAAGGAAGGCATCCCTCAGAAAAGTATGTGAAAAATATACTTTCTCTCTCTATTCGAAAAGCATATCCATATTTTGAATAGCAGATGAAAGAAATTACACATCCGATAATGAAAATTGAATTCTATTTTCATAGGAATTGCTGTTTGTTGTATGTTTCTTTTATGTTTCTCCTGATGCAAGATATAATAATCTGGTTTAATCTTTTCATACATGAATGTACAAAAAAACCTGATACGGATCTGAATATAAAATGCAGACAATGCGATTCCTGGTAATCATCAGCTTGATGATTTTTTCGTTAGCCATGATCTGGTTAGCCATGATCTCATTTAACAAACGCAAGATTTCCGGACAATCTGCGGTTTTCCTCTCCCTAAGTATGATTTCGATCTCAATTTATGGAATGGGATATGCCATGGAATTGTCCAGTAACTCGTTGGAAGGGATCCTGTATTGGGTCCGTTTTGAACATATTGGAATCCAAATGATTGCTCCATTTCTGTTCTTATTTACACTATGCCACTCTCATAATGAAAAATGGATTCAAAACAGGAGGTACCTGTTCTTTCTTATCATTCCTGCCATCAACCTGTTATTCGCGATGACTTTGGGTAAACAGAATATGCTGCATGCAAATCCCCGCTTTGTCTGGTTTGGTCCGTTCCCGATTTTTCATTATGAACAGACAATTTGGATGAAACTGGCTTTGGTTTATATTTATTCATTATTAATTAGCAGCGCAGTTCTGATTGTACGGATGATGTTTGGATCAACGCCAGCTTTAAGAAAACAATCCATCCTGTTCATGATTGCGATTTTCATACCATTTCTGTCCGGATTGATCTACAATACAGGAAATTCTCCTTACAATCTGGATTTAACTCCTTTTTCCTTCTCCCTCAGTGCTTTGCTGTTGTCCTATGGCTTCCTTAAACAAAATATTTTGACGATAGTCCCATTGGCGCGAAATATTATCTTTAATGGAATGCGGGATGGCATGCTGGTCCTCAATCAGGAAGGACAGATTATTGATCTGAATTCTCAAATGAGCCAGATTTTTCCTGCACTAAACCGGACCTGCATCGGCGAATATGCCTTCAGAATATTCGAAAAACATCCGGAAATGAAAATTCTTTGGGAAGACCAACAGATCGTGGATACAGAAATAATCATGATCCATGAAGGAAAAACCGAGTACTATCAGGTAAAAAAAAGTATCTTAAGAAACACGAATGACCAACCGGCGGGTTTCATCATCAAATTCAGCTTGATCACTGAAGTAAAAAACCTGCTGAAAAAACTGGAAGAATTTGCTGAGACTGATGAATTAACCGGAATTAAAAATCGCATGTCATTTTTACAATCAGCCGAAAAAGAGATTTGCAGGATAAAACGCTATGGCGGTTGTTTTTCGCTGATTATTTTTGATTTGGACCATTTCAAAAAGATCAATGACCAGTTCGGTCATATCAACGGTGATATTGTTCTAAAGAAAATTGTGGCTGAATGCAAGAAATCTTTGCGCGAAAACGACTTGTTTGGCCGGTTTGGCGGTGAGGAATTCATATTTCTGCTTCCAAAAACCAATACGAAAAATGGATTTTGTATGGCTGAAAGAATCCGAAAATCTATTGAGGCTTTGAATTTCAGCGTTATTGAAAAAAATTTGCATGTCACAGCAAGTTTTGGTATCGTCAATTATGATAATCAGATGTCAGAAAATTTGGAAGACCTGTTGCGATCCGCTGATCAGGCACTGTATCAGGCAAAAGAAGCCGGGAGGAATTGCACCCGGATTTTCCAGCAGATAGACACAGATGCTTCGGAAAGAGAGTGTTCATAATGCGGAACTTCGTCATCTTTCTCCTGATCATCTCCTCCGGATTCCTGGCGATATTTGCTGCCATTACGTTTCTTCGCAGAAAGGTCAGCGCGAAATCTTCCTTATTTTTATCAGGATGTTTGTTGTCTCTGACCATTTACAGTTTTGGTTATGCCCTGGAATTATCCAGCAATTCCTTATCGCAAATCATGTTTTGGGTTCGATTTGAGCATTTTGGTATTCAGACTGCAGCGCCATTCTGGTTTCTTTTTACATTGCATCAAACTGGAAATGGGAAATGGATTTCAAAAAGACGCATCTATCTTTTATTTGTAATCCCTGTTTTTGTGATTTTGGCTGCTCTTACCCTGGGCGGTTTTAATATTTTGCATAAAAACCCGCGCTTTACCTGGATTGGTCCATTTCCAATTTTTTCCTATGATTTTACCGTCCTGATGGTTGTATCCGTTATTTATCTCAGTTCCCTCTTGATAATCAGTACCTTGTTGTTTACGAAGCTGATCGTAAGCACTTCTCCGGAACTGCGGCGTCAATCCGTCCTGATCTGGGCCAGCTCCTTTGTCCCCTGGATCAGCGGTTTGCTGTATGTTTTTGGATTGTCCCCTTCAGGGTTGGATTTGGCCCCTTTTGGCTGCATTGTTACAGCACTGATTGTTGCTGTCGGTTTATTCAAACGGAACATGCTGACACTGGTCCCTTTAGCACGCGATGTAATTTTTGACGGAATGCGGGATGGAGTGCTAGTTGTGAACAAATTAGGCATGATTATCGATTTTAACCGTCAGCTAAAAGAAATTTTTCCAAATCTCAACAACCAGTCGATTGGAAAAAATGCGGTGGATGAGTTTTCTCAATACCCTGCGATGATGGAAGTTATTCAAAATGCGCCAGTTGATCAGAATAATATTACCGTTCTTAAAAGTGAAAATGCTGAATTTTATCGGATCAAAAAGACCAATCTGAGTGATCAAAATCATCATTTGATTGGTGAAATCATTACACTGTATCATTATACAGAAGAGAAAAAACTGTTGGACAAACTTCAAATCCTGGCTACTCATGATAATCTGACCGGCGTTTTTAACCGCCGTCATTTTTTCTGGCTTGTTGAACAGGAAATGGCTCGTCAAGAACGATATGGTGGTAATTTTTCATTGATGATCTTTGATTTGGATTCATTTAAACGCATTAACGACGTGTATGGCCATCTTGCAGGAGATATCGTCCTGAAAAAAGTTGCATCAACCTGCCAGAATGAACTGCGAAAAACCGATGCTATCGGCCGGTTCGGCGGTGAAGAATTTGTGATTCTGATGCCCGAGACGGTTTTGGAAATGGGGCAGCAGCTTGCAGAACGTCTTCGAAGTATTATCGAAAATATGATCTTTGAAGGATTGCCTGACGAGGTCCGGGTGACAGCAAGCTTTGGACTGGTCAGCCATCAATGTCTCAAAAATGTCTCGCTTGAAAAATTGCTTCGAGATGCTGATCAGGCGCTGTACCAGGCGAAAAATAGCGGACGAAATCGGGTTAGTATTTTTGAACCGGCCGATTTGAACCCATGCACATGAATTACCAATCCATAGCATTTTCAGGTCAGTATCTAAAAAAATATAGACTTGTTTTTCGGATAAATTGAAAAAATAATACTAATCCTCATCCTCCGGATTACTGAATTTAATTGCACCTGCTGAAATCATCTGATCTGAAGATGGCATTCATTCTTTCCATAATGAAAGGAAACCATTTGAGTTAACGATCCGTGTAATTTTTTTTCAGCGATGAAAAATCAGCTATCGTTCTATGATATAATAATTCTTCGGCTCAATTGCTTTTTTGGCCAAAAATGTATGAAACTTATGTTTTGCGCATGAGGAAAATCTTATGCGCTTGAATGCATGGATTGAGTGTAACAGCATAAAGAATCGGGAGGAATATTCGTGGAAACCAAAGGTTTAGTTGCATTAGGTATCAGTTTGGCTTCGCCGGAGACAATCAGGAGCTGGTCTCACGGTGAGGTATTAAAACCCGAAACGATAAACTATCGCCGTTTGCGACCAGAAAAAGATGGATTATTTTGTGAAGCAATTTTCGGCCCAACACGCGACTGGCAATGCTATTGTGGAAAATATAAAAATCCCCGTTATAAGGGAATCATCTGTGATAAATGTGGTGTTGAAGTAACCCGTTCGGCTGTCCGTCGTGAACGTTTGGGACATATTGAATTGGCCACCCCGATTGCGCATATTTGGTATACCCGCCGGATTCCATCCTATCTCGGACTCCTTTTGGATATTTCGCGCAGGAATCTCGATCGTGTTCTTTACTTTGCTCAATATATTGTGACCTATGTGGATGAAGATGCCCGTCAAAAAGCGTTAAGCCGCCTGGAAGATGAGATATCCGGAACCGAAAAAGAATTTGCACAGGAAATTAACCAGAAAATCCTGGCAGTGAAAGCCGGCAGAGATAAAAAGATCGCCCAAATCCAGGAACAACGCGATGCATTGATGGAAAATGCCGAGGAGCAGATCACCCAGAAATTAGATCCTGTCATGAAAGAAGGACAACGGCTGGAAGCGGATCTGCAAGAGAAAATCGGACAGATTTTGAAGGCTGATGTCTATTTCAATTCTGCGAATATTACCATTGCCTCCGTCGGAGAAGCTGTCGCTAATCAGCACATCTCCAAGATTCAGAAAGCCGTCAAAGAAAAACTGGATACGATTGAAAGCGATTTCAAAGGTCAACTCCAGCGAGATATCGAACGGCTGGATATGGATAAACAGCAGGTCAGAGCTGAAGCCGAGGAACAGATGGAAGCGCTTCGCAACCAGCTTGCGGATCAATCCACGGAATCGCAGAGCCAAAATTCAAAATTACGGGATGAACTGCAGGATCTCCAGCCGTTCACCTTCCTGAGCGAAACCTCCTATCGCGAATTAAAATCACGCTGGGGCCAGGTATTTCGTGCGGATATGGGGGCTGAAGCTTTCTATGATATTTTAAAGCGACTGGATCTGGACCAATTATCCGAAGATTTGTGGACTGAAGTCCGAACCACCAAGAGTAAACAGAAACGGAAAAAAGCGACTTCCCGCTTGAAAGTGGTGGAGTCATTCCGTGCTTCCAAGAATCATCCGGAATGGATGATCCTGACGGTACTGCCTGTGATTCCTCCGGACTTACGGCCGATGGTTCAATTGGACGGCGGGCGTTTTGCCACATCCGATCTGAATGACTTGTATCGGCGTGTGATCAACCGCAACAACCGTCTGAAAAGACTGTTGGAACTGGGTGCACCGGATGTGATTGTCCGCAACGAAAAACGCATGCTGCAGGAAGCAGTGGATTCTTTGATCGACAATTCTCAACGCGGCAAGGCGCTTTCCCGTCGCGGCCGGCGCGAACTCAAATCATTGAGCGACATGCTGAAAGGCAAGAAAGGCCGTTTCCGCAGAAATCTTCTGGGAAAACGTGTCGATTACTCCGGCCGGTCGGTAATTGTCGTCGGTGCGAAATTAAAGTTATATCAATGCGGCCTGCCGAAAACAATGGCGAAGGAACTTTTCCATCCATTCCTCGTCTCACGGCTGGTCGAAAAAGGGTTCGCCACCAATGTGAAAGGCGCCAATCGGATTATCGAACGCAATCGTCCGGAAGTCTGGGAAGTGCTCGCCGATGTGATCGGTGAACGACCGGTGTTGTTGAACCGTGCGCCAACCCTGCACCGTCTGGGTATTCAGGCTTTCGAACCGGTGTTGATTGAAGGGAACGCCATTCAATTGCATCCGCTGGTTTGTACCGCCTTTAACGCTGACTTCGATGGCGACCAGATGGCTGTTCATGTACCGCTCTCCGAAAAAGCAGTGGAAGAAGCCCGCACCTTAATGCTGGCTTCCAAGAACTTGCTCAAACCGGCAGACGGCGAACCGATCATCAGCCCGTCCAAAGATATGGTCTTAGGGGTGTTCTATCTGACCATGGATATGGATGGCGACCATAGAGGGGATGGACGAGCATTTTACTCGATCGACGAAGTTCAGTATTCCTACGACATGGATCTGATCGATCTGCACGCAAAGATCAAATTCCAGGTTGAAACGTATTATGACACCGACGGAAAACGCTTGCCGCAGCCTGAAACACGGTTGGTGGACACCACCGCAGGCCGTGTCATTTTCAACAACATTCTTCCTCCGGAGATGCGCTTCAAGAATGTCATCCTCGACAAGGGAGCCATTAAGGATTTGATTTCGGAAGTCTATCAGGTCTGTGACCAGGAAGTAACCACCGAAGTTGCTGACTCCATTAAAGATATCGGATTTGAATATTCCATGCGCTCCGGATCAACGATCGCCGTTTCCGACATCACGATTCCAGACACAAAGGATACGATGCTGGCGGATGCGGACTCTGAGGTCGATCAAATCAACCGGCAATGGCGGCGCGGTCTTTTGACCGAACAGGAACGCAACGACCGGACCATTGATGTCTGGCAGGACACGACAGCCAAAATTGCAAAAGAAGTCCGCAACAACATGGATCCGCAGGGAAACATGGCCGTAATGGCAAATTCCGGCGCGACCAAAGGCGGTTTCGGCCCGATTGCTCAGTTGGCTGGTATGCGTGGTTTGATGGCAGATCCATCCGGCCGTATCATCCGATTGCCGATTAAATCAAATTTCCGTGAAGGTCTCGATGCGCTGGAGTATTTCATTTCCACACACGGAGCCCGTAAAGGTTTGGCGGACACAGCGCTGCGAACGGCCGATGCCGGTTATCTGACGCGGCGGTTGGTCGATGTGGCGCAAGACCTGATCATCAATGACGAAGATTGCGGTACGGAAGAGGGTATTTGGATCCGCCGTGCGGATGACGTCGCCAAACAGGCGTATTCTGAACGTGTATTCGGACGATTAACTGCAGAACGCGTTGTTGATCCGATCACCGGTGAAATCATCGCGGAAAAAGGCGACATTGTGGATCATACCCTTGCCAAAAAAATCAGCGCCTCCAATGTGCAGGAATTAAAAGTCCGTTCTCCAATGACTTGTGAATTGAAACACGGAATTTGTTCAAAGTGCTACGGCCTGGATTTAGGACGAGGCAAGATGGTTGAACTGGGACAGGCGGTTGGTACCGTCGCGGCGCAATCCATTGGTGAACCAGGGACCCAGTTGACACTGCGAACCTTCCACTCCGGTGGTGTTGCACAAGGCGGAGACATTACGACGGGTCTCCCCCGTGTTGAAGAACTCTTTGAAGCCCGCCGCACACCAAAAGGTGAAGCTGTTATCACACAGCTCGAAGGAACTGCCAAGATCATCCAGTCTGACAAGTATTCTGACTTGCGGACGGTTCGTGTCGACCACAGTGAACTGGTTTCTGATGTGTATGAAGTTCCGTCAGGTTGGACCCAAAAAGTTACTGATGAGCAACAGGTTAATCTGGGTGACGTGCTCGCTGAAAACGGTGAGACCACCATTACGGCTGCTCATACCGGCCGAATTCGGATTGAAGAGAACAAAGTGATTGTGACCTATGAAAAACAGGAAAGCGAAGAATATGATATTCCGACGACTGCCCGTATGATCATTAAAGACAATCAACATGTCACCGTTGGTCAGCCATTGACCGAAGGATCATTGAATCCGCATACTGTTTTGAAACTGAATGGACGTGATGCTTGTCAGATGTACATCCTGACCGAAATTCAGCGCGTTTACCGTGCGCAAGGTCAGAACATCAACGACAAACATTTCGAAGTCATTATCCGAAAACTGCTCGGCAAAGTACAGGTGACCCGTTCCGGTGATTCTCCGTATCTGCCGATGGATGTCGTGGACCGGCTGCGTTTCCGTGAAATGAATCAGAGTCTGGAAGCTGAAGGAAAGAACCCTGCCAAAGCGGTCGAGGTTTTGCTGGGTGTCACGAAAGCCTCTCTGAGCACGGATTCCTGGTTGTCCGCATCATCATTCCAGCATACCATCAAGGTCCTGGCAAGCGCTGCAATCGCGGGAACCAAAGATCCGCTGTTCGGACTCAAAGAAAACGTCATCATCGGTAAATTAATTCCGGCTGGTACGGGGTTTGTTCATGGACGTTTTGCATTTGAAGATGAAATTGATCAGAGTACGATCATCTCGAATCTGCCGTCTGAATAAACACCTATTCGTAAATAATCAAAAAATCGCACATTTTATTGTGCGATTTTTTTTGTATGCATTTTCCTCAAATTAGTGCCTTGGAATCTCCCTGCCCCATATTATGTAAAGGGTGCCATACGAAAAAAGATTGCTTCTCTATGATGGCAATGACAGTGTGTTGGGTCGATGCTCTCCACACAATGACAGATCGCCATACGTGTACTCCTGAGTTTTTCAAAAAGTGAGAAACTCAGGCAGTAAATAAAATTCTCCTATTGTACATCGCTGCTTTATGGCAATAAGGCAGTGCCGGCATCGAGTGGATCAACGTTGAAAACCCTGGCGACCGTCTGTCCAATGTCCGCGAACGTCGGCCGCGTGCCATAATTCAGGCCTGCTTCGACATCCTCTCCGTACATCAGCAACGGAACATATTCTCGGGTATGATCCGTCCCTTTGTGCGTCGGATCACAACCGTGATCGGCGGTGATGATCAGAAGATCGGAAGGCAGCAGCTTCGGGAGGAACGTCCCCAGCCATTGATCAAACTCTGTCAAACCCGCTGCATATGCAGCTGCATCCCTGCGATGCCCGTATTTCATGTCGAAATCGACCAGATTGACAAAAATCAGTCCGCTGTCGAATCTTTCCATGCAGGCCTCCGTCTGCTGCATCCCGTCCAAATTGGACTGCGTGTGAACGGCATACGTAATGCCCTGCCCGGCAAAGATATCCTCGATTTTACCCACCGCGGCGACGGTATAACCGGCTTCTTTGAGAAAGTCCAGCACCGTCGTATCCGGTTTTAATGAGAAGTCCCGCCGGTTGGCGGTCCGTACATAAGCGCCGGATGTCCCGGTAAAGGGGCGCGCAATGACGCGGGCGACGCCGTTTTCACCGGTCAGCATGTCTCGGGCGATCTGGCAAAGATGATAGAGTTCCTGCAGCGGGATGACGGATTCGTGCGCAGCGATTTGGAAGACGCTGTCGGCGGAGGTATAGATGATCGGTTTGCCGGTGGCGACATGCTCATCGCCCAATTCGGCAATGATCGCAGTCCCGGAGGCCGGTTTGTTGCCGAGCGTTCCGCGTCCGATGCGCGCTTCAAATTCCTGCATGATTTCAGGACCAAATCCGTTCGGATACGTCGGCAGCGGCCTGGTCATCTGAATTCCGACCATCTCCCAATGTCCGATGGTCGTATCCTTGCCGGCAGAAAACTCCGCCATGCGGGCATACGCTCCGATGGGACGGTCTGCCGGCTGATACCCGATCATTCCATCGATATTTCCTAATCCCATCGATTCCATGACCGGCAGCGAAAAACCGGGGACGGCCTGCGCAATGTGTCCCAGCGTGTTCGGTTCATCATCACCAAACGCATGGGCATCCGGCATGGGTCCCATACCGACGCTGTCCAATACGATCCAAATAATACGATTTGTCTTCACAGGGTGTTCTCCTTTAACACAAAAGGATTTTTCAAATTTCGCATTGCTGCTTTTTAGTAAAAAGCAGCAGTAAAGTTGATTATGATTATAATCATCGATTCGAGTTTTTAACCGATGGATCCTTTCCGATGGGCTATTGAACATGGAAAGCGGACTTATGAATAAGAAAACGAACCGCTGCTGTTCCTCCGGCTTGATGGGAAACACCAACTTACTGGAACAACCAGCAATCCACCCCGAATCCGAATCGCTGTATTGAATTTTTTGGAATAAAAAATAATGCTATAATCCTCATTTCGGAATTATGGAAAGACGGACTGATTCCAACGGATGAAAAAATCGGAGGAAATCTTAATGAACAAACAAGAAACACGACCAGTAGATATCGAACATGAAATGCAGCAGTCCTATCTGGATTATGCGATGAGCGTGATCATTTCTCGCGCAATTCCGGATGCCCGGGATGGGTTGAAACCGGTGCAGCGCAGGATTCTTTACGCCATGTATGATATGGGAATCCGGCCGGATTCTGCCTATAAGAAATCTGCCAGAATTGTCGGCGAGGTGCTGGGTAAATATCATCCGCATGGGGACACGGCTGTCTATGATGCCATGGCGCGACTGGCTCAGGATTTCACGATTCGTTATCCGCTGGTTGACGGGCAGGGAAACTTCGGCAGTGTTGATGGAGATTCACCCGCTGCAATGCGGTATACCGAAGCGAAACTCGATAAATTTTCGATGGAGATGCTGGAACACATCGACCAGAACACGGTTGATTTTTCACGCAACTTCGATGACACACTGAGCGAACCGGTCGTCCTGCCGTCCATCATTCCGAACCTGCTGGTCAACGGCGCCAGCGGCATCGCGGTGGGTATGGCGACCAATATTCCGCCGCATAATCTGGGAGAAGTGATTGACGCCACCATCTACATCCTCCACCAATGGGATGAATACAGCGAAATCGGTGTGGATGACCTGATGAAATTTGTCAAAGGACCGGATTTTCCCACCGGCGGCATCATCGTGCTGGAAGATGCCCGCAATGAGCTCGTTTCCGCCTATGCCACGGGACGCGGACGCTTGATGGTTCGTGGACGCGTCCATCTGGAGGACATGGGAAAAGGGCGCAGCCGCCTCATCATTACCGAGATTCCCTATCAGGTGAATAAAAGCGGTCTGATCGAACGCATCGCCCAGCTGGTGCGGGACAATATCATTGAAGGCATTTCGGATCTGCGGGATGAATCCGATCGGCAGGGTATGCGGATCGTCATCGAGATTGCCAAAACCGGTGAATCCGAGAAAATTCTCCGCAAGCTGTACAAGCATACACCCCTGCAGACGACGTTCGGGATCATTTTGCTGGCGCTGGTGGATAACGGCCCGCGCGTTTTAAATCTGAAACAGGCATTAAAAGTTTTCATCGATCATCAACTGGACGTGATCCGTCGAAAAATCACCTTTGAACTTGAAAAAGCGGAGCGGCGTGCGCATATCCTGGAAGGATTGCTCATTGCCATTCAACATCTGGATGAAATGATTGCAATCATTCGCAATGCGGATGATGAAAAACAGGCGCGATCCGAAATCATGCAAAAATTCAAACTGGATGAGGAGCAGGCTCAGGCGATCCTGGATATGCCGCTGAAACGGCTGACACATCTGGAAAGCACGAAGCTGCAGAGCGAACATGCGGAACTGCAGCACGCGATTGCAGCCATGAAGGACCTGCTGGCTTCCCCGCAAAAGATGCGGGAAATGCTGGAACGGGAGCTGCTGGATGTCCGAAAGAAGTACGCCGATCCACGCCGCACGCAGATCGCTTTGCTGGGGGAGGGCATTTCTTCCAAAGAACTATTGACCGCCAATACCCTGGTGGAAGCGGATGAGGTCTTTGTGGGATTGTCGGCTGATGGGAAGATCGGACGCTGTGAAGCAGCCAAAGCCGCGGAAAAAGAATTTGTGATTCCGGCCTGGATGGTCCGCAGCGATACACAAAAGACCGTCTATATTGTTTCGGAAAGCGGCAAAGCGTTCGGCATTTATGTCGAGACGCTTCCCAAGGTGGATGCTTTTGCAGACGGTATTGATTTTGGTTCCATCTCAGGCTGGGGCAGTGATGAGACAATCAGTGCCATCTTTACGCTTTCCGCCAATGAAAAAAACGGGGACGAATCAGCCGTCATCACCGTGACGGAAAACGCCATCCTGAAGAAGACATCCACGGCAGAGCTGCCGTTTGCTTCCACACAGTCCTTTACACTTTGCAAGGTCAATCCGGGAGACCGGCTGCTGACCGTGCTGGTGAGCGAGGAAAATTCGAGCCATCTGATGCTGATCAGCCGCAATGGCATGGCGATTCGTTTTGATCAGAGTTATCTGCGCCCGATGGGGCTGATTGCTGCCGGGGTCAACGGCATGAAACTGAAGGAGGAGGATCGCCTTGCGGCTGCGTTGTTGGTCACGGAAACGGATCATTGCTGTCTTGCAGCCAGCAGTTGGGGATTGGGAAAAATCGCGGTCAGCGAATTCCCCAAACAGGGCCGCTATGGTCAGGGTGTGATCGCTGTCCGGATGGCGGAAGGGGAATTCATCGCCGGCGCCGTAAAGTTGGAATCCGGAAAGACGCTGCTGCTGCTCCATTATGGCAAAGGAAAAACGCGGCCGATCCGTTTGACGACCGTCAAACAGATCCGGCGCGCCAGACAGCTTGAGGTGACTGTCAAGATGATCAATCAGAGTGTCACCGGCCTTTCACAGGTGGTGCTCGAAAAAACAGCCAAAGACACGCAGCCCGTCGAAGAGCCGGAAAAACCGGTCAGGGCGAAGAAAATTAAAGCAGCGGACGAAGAAGAAGCGGTGAAGCCTGCGCCCCGGGTGAGCCCGGACCAGGAGAATGTGGATTCGGGCGGTGGCTCGTCAACGGATCCGGATCAGTACGCGCTCTTCTGAGGTGCTCCCTTGGATGAAAAGCGCAGCCGCCTCCGAAATGTAATAAGGAAAAAGGGCGGCAGGTTGACTTTTTCGTCATTCGGGTATATGATTATGCAAGTTGATGCGGGGTAGAGCAGTGGCAGCTCGTCGGGCTCATAACCCGGAGGTCATACGTTCGAATCGTGTCCCCGCTACTAACGCCAGAGAAATCTGGCGTTTTTCTATTAAGGTCACTGGCAGCATCGAATTATGATATTCGAATCGTGACCCCGCTACTTGGAAAAACCCTTAACGGGGTGCAAGCAGCCGTAATACCCAGGGTTACGGTTTTGTTTTTCGGATGCGTGTCGATTTCGGGCAACCACAAGGGTTGCCCCTACCCCCTGCCCTGGATGGACCATGACGAACCATATCGACATTGGGCGTTCGCATGGGTTGCCCCTACAAAAAAATGAATCATGCCGAACCGTGTCGATTTCGGGCAACCACAAGGGTTGTCCCTACGGGGAGGACCGTTCCTCATAAGAATATTTGACGAATCTCCTGTTCTATCTGGTCAGGTTTTTATTTGCACCCTTTTTTTTACAATTTGTCATCTTGCATGGATATAGAAAACAAAGTCAAAAGGCACCAGACCGTGAGATTGAGATAGCCATGCGACGAAAGCAAGCGTTAATGGATGAGGTGTAAAATGACACCACCGCTCCCAGTTTATCTTTCCTTGCCAAGATCGCTGAAGCATTAGGCGCAAAGATTGAATTCAAGTTAATCCCCGATATAAAATGACCTTATGCGGGTTTTGATTGCCAGAAATTTAGCCAGACAGGGCTTATTATGGGGAAATCTGGCATCTTTTTACCGGCGCTGTGCGAATCTTCTCTTTTCCTCCCGTGAATCCTTTCCCGAAGAGCAGCACCAATGCCAGGATGATGTACCCCAGGCCGCCAACAAGGCCGGTGGGATCCGGCCCCATCCAGGGGACGGGCTGACCTGACAGGAGAAAACCGGGCAATACGGAAGCGGCGTTAGCTGCGCCATGACCAACTGCAGCAGGCCAGGCACTGCCGCTTTTCAGCGTGCCCCAGGACAGTAAGATGCTCAATGAACAGGTGAACAGCAGGTATACCAGCAGTGTGAGCGCACTTGCGGAAGGCGTTGAACTCGTTGTCATCAGGATCAGCGGCAAGTGCCATACCCCGTGGATAAGACCTGTCAGCATGGCTGCTTTCCGCGCAGCGCCTTCGGAAAAAGCACTGGCAAATAAAGAGGTATCCGCGGGAGCATCCCCGGAACCATCTTCCACGGAGCTGTGCCTGTTGAAATGTAGCATGAGCTTCGGCAGTAAATAAGCCCGCCAGCCGAATTCCTCGCCCATCGAAGCCACGGTGTTGATGGGAACGGAGATGAACATCAGCGAAAATGTGATCTGAAGGAAGAGCGTCCAGGGACTGGATTCTGCTGGCAGTGAAGCGTTTTGTGCCAGATTCCTGAGTGCGCTCAGGTTTGGGTCAAAAGATTTCGAGAAAAGTAAATAAAAGATCAGCCCGCCGGCGATTGTCGCCAGAAACGGTAAGAACCAGAGTGCCAGGTAGTATCGCCGGCTTTTTCTGATTTTTGGATGAAGCCAGAGAGCGCTCCAACCTTCCCGGGTGATCAGACGCGCAGCAATATTTGCCAGCCATGGGAACGAGATAAAGATTCCGTTCGCGATGGCTGCCGCCTGATCCGGATGGTTCTCCATGATACTGGACTGTGAAATGACCAGAGCAGCCGTCCAGGGGATGCCGAAGGACAACGCCAGGTATATCCATATTTTTTTTGAGTTCTGGTTCATGTTTGTTCTCCTTATCGCAGGTGTCTGATCACGCTTTTTGAAATCGAGTAAGCTTCTTGTTTCATCCTGCAGGATGGTGAAATCTTACAAAGCAATTCTGGATGCCTTATCATCGATGGATGGATTGGCTTACATCCACATTGAGGAAGATCTGTTCCGCATCAAAGGAAGCCCATGGCGAGCCCTGATCCAGCCACATCGCAGATCCCGTGGCTCCGGCATTTCCCTCAGCCACCGGTTGTTTCGACTCGCTGCGCAGAATCCACAGGATTGTAATCTGATCATCCCCGGTCTCACGATACCGCATGGTTTCCATAATGTCGATCAAATCCGTTACAGGATTGAAGTGAACCAGAAAATTCTCCTCACGCTGATCAAACGGCACAAACAGGAGCGCTGTGTCGTCATCAACCGGCTCCCAATGGACACGCGGATCGGTCACCCAGATGGCAGGAAACCAGATCGCTTCCGCCCAAAGGGTAAGATTGGCGGCCTGATTGCTGTTCGGGTCATTCGTAAAACTTGCCATCGGGCTTTCAAAGAAACTCATGCCATGGAGATACCCCTCGTTGACCTTGAAGACAGGCATCCCAAAAATCGTGGCTTCAAAATAATGGCGGTACGCTTTCCCTGCATTATGTACGAAAAAAAACCGCGCCGGTATCGGGAGATTCAGAAATGGTTTCAGTGTCCCGCGGCCTGAGATGACGGCTGTTTCAATGACGGGAATTTCCTTGCCATAAACAGCGCTGTAAAACCGTTGCACCGGATCTGGAAGCCCCGCTGGCAGCGGTACTGTTTTTATTGATCGTTTTTCATCAGGCAGCGGAGGAAAAGGCTTTGGCTGGTATTGAATTCCAATCCATACCAGCACACCAGTCGAGATGATGAAAATGGTGAAGCCCATAAGCAGGTTTCGAAAAGCTCTCAAATTCCTTCCAAAAGCACGGGTCACAAGGCAACACTCTCCATCTCTATCCGGGCAGCCGGTGAATTGGAAAAGATCGATTGTGCCCAACCCTTAATCGCTGCCCAATCTCGAAAATCTCCGACAGGTGTTTTCACCATTTTCCCCATCAGTCTTTCAATGGGAGTAACTTTGGCGGGATCGTAAACACCGGTGAAATACGCTTCGTGCGTGATCTGCAGCTGGTTGCGGATCGGATCGAGGTAAGCCACACGCGCTTTCCGGCTGGCTTCATCTTCTCCGTCATGCTGGAGATGGACTGCAAAACAGGCGAGAGGAATCTTCTGGAATTCGGAGCAATGTTCCTCGATGAACCGGTTCACTTCAGGAAGCGGCGATCCCATTCGGATCGCACTTCCCATGATGATCTGGCTGTAACCCTCCAGGCTGTTTACCTGTTGGATCGGACAAATATCGACTGTAAAAGAACGATTCTCAAGTTCCAGGGCAATTGCCTGCGCAATTTCCATCGTCGAACCGGCTTTGGAGGCATAAGTGACAAGCGCAACCGGATTTGCCGGATTGCGATTCGCAGCCAGTTTACGATATTGAATATCCACAGGACGATGTGTCGCAAAGGCTCCCATGCCGGCGCAGGTTAATGCAGTGACTCCGATACCTGCAGCCGTATAGGTGAGAAATTGACGGCGGGTGATGATTTTTGACATAATAATCTCCTTATCTTTTGTTTTGTATTTGTTTTACAGAAATCAGGATAAGATTCAGATCGCGAATCTTATTGAGCGCTCCGTGCAATCCAGCCTGATCAACATGGAGGGCTTGCAGAACGACTTCTCCATTTTCCAGATTTTCGATAGACCAGCCTGCAAAGTAGGCTGCCCAATGCTTTTCAAGGTGATTTTTTACCCGGATTTCATAAGCTGTACCAGGATGATTCATCAATTTATTTTCCATGCAGTTCTTCCATTCACGCTGCCTGTCCAATTGAGTAAAGATTGCCACACGAAAAGAGATTGCTTCTCTATAATCGCAATGACAGGAGCTCGATTTGTCATTGTTATTATCCTGTAAGGGATGAGCCCAGTAGGTCATACAAAAACATCTTAACCAAATGGGATGAATTTGTCGTCTATCTTAAGATAAGGATCCGGTTTGAATTTATGCAGTAATTCGAAATTTGGAAAAACCTTTTGAGAAAAAAAAGAAAACTTGTTGTTGTGTTGTTTTTGCGCTCAGCGCAAAAACAACACAACAACAAATGATTCTCTCCATATTTTGAATCACTGGAATTTAAGAAAAAACCATCCTTTTTTGGAAAGGATGGTTTTCATGGGATGAGTAATTTACTTATATCAAATTTTTTCCCCTGGCATTGGCGATGGCCTGTGTCCGGCTGACTGCATTCAGTTTGCCAAGGATATTGTGAACATGAAATTTGACCGTTCCTTCTGAGAGGAAAAGACGGTCCGCCATTTCGCGATTGGAACACCCTTCCGTAAGCAGCAGGAGAATATCCATTTCCCGGGGAGTCAGCATTTCAGGGGAATCTTCCTTTTGTTTTTGTACCTGCTGTGAAATAGCCAATTCATTCAGGATTCTCAAGGCATACTTTTTGTGCGCCGCAGCCGGTTGCTGCCGGTATGCAGAAAGCAGCTCCTGGCTGGATTCTCCCACATCCAGAAAAATGCGCATGTAGCCGCCAGGTTCCGCGATTGCGAAACAGCCTTCCAGCGCTTGAAACGCCTCGCTCTTTCTTTCCGTCTGGAAGAGAATAATCGCTTGATACAACAAAACGACGGTCAGTGAATTTCCGCGTCCGGAACTGCGGCTGTTTGTTTCGAGACGGTCTAAAAGCGACAGGCCGGTCTGGTACCGTTCTTTCTTTTGATCCAGCAACGTCCTTTCAATCCACAACCGGATCAGCATGATGAATCGCAATTCCAGGTATTCATCGATCTTTTCCGTGGTGACCACTTTGAATTCGAGGGCTGAAACCTGATCGGCCTCCCATCGGTCCAGCATATCCCAGTTACGCTGCTTTAGCCAGACCTGCACCCAGGTCACATCCACCAGGCAATGGACAAAAGGCGTCATCAGCCTGTTTCTTCGTTCGTCCTCGGCTTTCTGCAGGGCCTCCAGGCTTCCGTTGAGATCATCCCTCACAAGCATGATTTGCGCCAGGCTGACATTGGCTGTCGCAATAATATTATGACTCGGCCACCATTGCGTGTGCGCCAGTGCTCTTTGCGCGTACTGGAACGCCTGATCCAACTGATTCCTTTCATAATACAGAAAGCTGAGGAAGGATTCATCTCTCGACAAATTCCCCTGATTCTGATGATCTTTGTTCATGATGGCTTGAATCGAGTTTTCAAGGATCCTGATTGCCTGCGGTATTTTTCCGACCAGGCGGGTCACATTGCCCAGATCCGTCCAGATATCCCGTAGGATTGCTCCGGATTGACTGGCATATTGCGTACCTTTGGTTAACAATACCAAAGCCAGATCCAGATTGCCAAGGCTGCGCTGCGCCCATCCCTGCACCCAATGGAGAATGGCAAGTTCTTTCAGCCGCATATCCGGTATGTTTTCCAATGCAGCGCTGGTAATTTCCATCGCCCGCCGGGGTTGGCCGGAGCATATGGCTTTCAACCCGCGCAGGATTGGAGCCATGGACCGGATGACGATGATCTCTTCTGCCGAGCGTTGCATTTCAGGAGATTCAGCCTCTGATTTCCCATGAGGCTGGCCGGCAGCAACCAATTCCTCCGCCTTATCCAGAAGCGGGTCGATTTGATCGATCATCCCCGCCTGGGAATATATTTCTGCCACTTGAACACATAATTTGGGCCTCTTGAATAACTCCTCTTGCGGAAATTGTTCAAGCCATTTCAGAATGGTGGTCATCTGGCCATTTTCCAGGTAGACGGGCAAATAAAGGCCTATGAGCCGGCCTGCGCTGTCCCAGTCGCCGGCTGCCAAAGAATGAATGATCGCTGCTTCCATGTCTTCCTGTTTTACAAACCACGCGGCAGCGCGACGATGAAGTTTGGGAACCAAACCGGGAAAAGCGGCCTGAAGGCGGGCTCGCAGCAGATCCGCAAAAAGATGATGATACCGGTACCAGATCCGTTCGTCATCCAGCGGCACGATAAACAAACCCAGATTCTCCAGCATGGCCAGCCGTATCTTTTGCTCACCAGATCCTGCAGGAAACATAGCCGGATCTTGCGCTGGCGCTGGCTGGTTGTTTGAATGAATGCACAGCACATCATCGCATAATGAATCATTCATTCGCTCAAGAATTGACGTCTGCAGCAGATAACTTTGAATATCCGGCGGCTGACGGTTCAGCGCCTCTTCCGCCAGGTAATCCATAATGAATCGATGGCTTCCAGAAAAGGCATCGATAAACTGGGGGATATCCCCCCGGCCTTGCATCGATACACCCGCCAGTTGCAAACCGGCGATCCACCCTTCGGTACGATTCTCAAGTCTGGTCACCTGTTCCTGAGAGAGGTCCAAGCCGAATACCTGATTCAAGAATTTGGTCGCATCTGCCGTATTGAAACGCAGGTCTTCTTCCCGGATTTCGGATAATTGACCGCGGGCCCGCAATCGGGACAGCGGAAGCGGCGGATCCGAACGCGTCACAATGACAACATGAACATTTTCGGGTAAATTTTCAATCAAAAATGTAATTCCGTCATGGATTGCAGGGTTTTCGATGAATTGATAATCATCCAAGACCAACAGGACGGATTGATCCAGGTCATGCAGATCATTGAGCAGCATGGCCAGGGGTGTCCTGGGGTAGCCTGATTCTGATGATTGAACAAATTCTTGCGTTTCAGTACTTAAATTCAGATTTACTTTTTCCAGGGCGGCTGTCAGGTAGGAGACAAACCGTATGGGGTCATTATCGCCGGCATCCAATGAAAACCAGCCGATGGCCCAGGGCCTGGGGGTGTCTGCATTTTTAAGGTATTCTGTCCATTCGGATAACAGCGTGGTCTTTCCATACCCGGCAGGAGCGCTGATTAATGTCAGGATTTTTTTTGAACCCTGTGCCAGTTTATCAAGGAGGTGCGGACGTGGCACATAATCTTTCCGCAGGCGCGGAATGAAAAATTTTGTCTTAATAAGCGGCTGTTTTCCGGTCTCAACGCTCGGAGCAGGATGGATCCTGGCCGGCATGGTATTTTTCCCTGCCCTGATTTCCTGGTAGAGCTCCTTCATCTCCGCATCCAGGGACAGCCCGAGTTCATCCTGCAAAACGCGCGCGTACGCTTCCATTTGTTGTATGGCAGCGCTGCGTTGTTCGGCCTGTGCATAGCATGTAATGAGTGTTCGACGGGCTTTTTGATTCAGAGAATCCAGGCTGACCCAGTTGTGCGCCCTTTGAATGGCATTTTCCCAGTCTCCCAGGCTGACATAAGCCAGCGCCAATTTCTCCAATGATAACGCCAGGTCCTGTAAAAAACTTTCGCGTAGATTGTACTGCCAATGATCAAAATCTGGCGCATCGCGTAAGTTTAATCCCTCCAAAAAACTTCCCCTGTAAAGCGCACAGGCTTTTTCCAGGTTGTTGATGCTTTCTGTGCAAACGGTGTGCTCTTGATGATGGGCTTTCACGTCGGCGAGGAGCTGTCGGAACGCTGTGGTATCCTGCCAAAACGCGCCGGATGGATGGAGGATGAGTTTTTCCCGATTGCCGGTAATGAAATCAGGCCCTAAAACACGATGAATCGCATATAGCGTGCGGCGCAGATTTGCATTGGCATGCTGTTCATCATATTCCGGCCAAAATAATGCCGCTATGTTTTCTCGTGCGAACGGAGAAGAGCCGGCATTACTCAGATAAGCCAGTAATGCAACTGCTTTTCGCGTTTCAAGATGAACCACAACGCCATCTCGTTCAATAATGGGATTGCCCAGCCAGTATGTCTTTATTCCATCCATTTGATGTTTTATCAGGGTTTTTCTTGGCAGAACGGATCAACTAATGAAAATACTATTTCTTCATTATATACCAGCAGTGAATAACTGTTACAGCAATTCGAAATAGGAAAATAATTCTTGGTTGTTCTTATGGTTTTGTGCGAAGCGCAAAACCATAAGAACAACCTATTTCATTTCTTTATTCAAAACACATGTTCTCCCAGTCAATTCTCCGGAAAATAAGAAAACAGGTTTTAAAGTGGCTTCTGTAACGATTCTTTAACGAAACTGTATCGCGCATATCGTACGATCATCATGGAGATTGTGCTGTGAATTGCTCTGAAACTCGGAGCTGCAAATCTGGCATCGGCCTGTGACTGCGCCAGATCTACCGCATCTTCGCAGTTTGCGATTCGCATCGTTTTAAGGGGAGGCGGCTCATACAGTGCCTGGTGGTGCACTGCAAAAAAAGGAACCTTTGAAAGGAATGAAAATGAACGAGATTGAGAACAAAAGTCAGCGTACGGTGACTATTTTGCGAGTTTTTTTCGGATTGGTCTTTTTGTTTGGTATTCAGTTGATGGCAGGAAAACTTGGATGGGCTATTGCCGATTTTTTCTCCTGTGAAACAGTCGATCCCGATGGGGTATTCGTCCCGTTGTCCATTCATCATCTCATTCTAATGGAGATCGCGCTGGCCATCATTCTGATCATGCGTATCGGGATTCAGGCGGATTTCGGATTTCAATGGGGAGACAGAAAAATGGGCTTTCGATATTTTCTGCTGTTCACTGCTACGATTGCCGTAATTGCCATGGGATATCACGCTCTCTTGAGGGCTCTTGGCCAACCGATCTCTTATCACTATCCGTTAACCACACGAAATATCCTCGGAACCCTTGGATTTCAGCTATTTTTAACCGGCACCTCAGAAGAAATTCTGTATCGCGCGTTACCGGTTACCCTGATTATTTTTGCTTTTGGAAAGAGCGTTTCCATCAGCAAGCATGTTACATGGGAAGTCGTACTGGCTTCTTTCCTGTTCACTGCTGCCCATATTCATTGGACCATCTCGCCGTTCTCCATTTCTGAATTGAATATCTTCGGACTGGTGTACGCTTTTGCCATGGGCATCCTGAACGGGGTCGTTTACCAGAAAACCCGCAGCATCCTGTATCCGATGCTCATGCACAGTGTCAGCAACGTCATTATGGTTGGATCCGGGTATTTATTTGCCCTTCTTATTTAAGATTTCAGCATGAAAACCTGATCCTTTTTGGATTCAGGACAGTGTTTGTAAAGCACTGTAATACATCATGCACAGAAAGAGGATATTTTATGATGGACATACAACCAAAACAACATACGATCCTGCAGAGTTTATTTTTTCATTTGCTTCCAGGGGGATTGATAACCATTGTCTTTGTTTTGCTCGGCCCGTGGCTGCGGCAAAACCATCTTCCGCCGTTGCTTGCACTTCTGTTCCCCATCTTTGTGGTATTAATCCCTTTTGAACTGGGGTGGATCATTTTTCTGGGATATCGAACCAACCAAAAGTTCTCCCTGGATGGAATCGTGTTAAATCGCCAGCCATTGCCGAAGAAGGATTATTTTCTGCTTGTCCCGCTGCTGCTGATCGGGTCCATCCTGAGCTTTACGCTGCTACAGCCTGTTGACCAGGCCATCATGGCGGCTTTTTTTGACTGGCTGCCAGACTGGTTTCAATTCAGTCAAATCAATCCCGCTGATTACAGCCAGCCGGTTCTGACAACGACATTCGTTCTGTTTCTTCTGCTCAACGGGTTCACTGGACCCATCACCGAAGAACTGTATTTTCGCGGTTACCTGCTGCCGCGCATGGAATACCTGAAGGGGTGGGCGCCGCTGGTCAATGTCCTGCTGTTTTCCCTTTACCATTTCTTTTCACCCTGGCAATTTTTGACGCGCATCCTGGCTTTTTTTCCTTTGGCCTGGACGGTACGACGGAAAAATAATATCTATCTCAGTATGGTGACGCATTGCCTTTTGAATACCGGCTTCTGTGTGCTGACAGCGCAATCTTTTTTCTGAGAATATGGCTCTCCTGGCTGAAAAATCCGATAGCAGACCAGAAATCTTTTTTTCATAATTTGTAGCTTGAATACCCGACAAATTGAAATAATAAAAAAATTCTATATTGATCTAATGGTATTGCGCGAAGCGCAATACCATTAGATCAAATAATTTTCTTTCTTTATTCGAAAAGCCAATCCATTTTTCGAATCACTGTTGAATTCTTGCCATGCAGATGATTAAAATATGGATAGAATGTTCTTTTTTTTTCTGCTGTATCGGATGCAACAATCGATATTCACAGGAATTTTATGCAGAAACCGGAATGATGACATTCCGTGGCCATGATCCAGGAGAACCATATGCCGTTGAAAATTAAAACATTATCGTTTGCACTCCCGTTTCATATGGGCAGCGTCAATAGTTTTCTGGTCGAAGGCGAGCGTGGTTCAATCCTGATCGATACCGGCAGTTCGAATTGCCGTGCAGCCATCACCCGCGAACTGGAGTGTGCAGGCTGCGCACCCGGCAGTCTGAAGCTGATGCTGCTAACGCATGGCGATTTTGACCATATTGGCAATGCCGCCTATCTGCGGAACCAGTTCAGTGCAAAAATTGCCATGCATGCGGATGATTGCGGAATGGCTGAACGGGGAGACATGTTTTGCAACCGGCAAAAAAGCAACTTTCTCATCCGACAGGCAGCTCCGCTGCTCTTCGGTTTTGGCAGATCTGCCCGCTTTCAACCCGATCTGCTGCTGGATGACGGATTCGATCTCTCCGCTTTCGAAGTGGATGCTCGCGTCCTTTCCATTCCGGGACACTCCATGGGTTCGATCGGGATCCTGACAGGAGATCATGATCTGTTTTGCGGCGATCTGTTCGAAAATAACCGCCGACCGGAGCTCAATTCGATTATGGATGATCTGGTGGCAGCGCGTGCCAGCGTTGAAAAGCTGCGGCAATTCGAAATTCAGACGGTCTACCCGGGACATGGCCGGCCATTCCCAATGGCGCTGTACCTGAAAAATAAACCGAATGCTACATAATGTGCTTTAGAGAAATGGTGCTCCCCCTGAACATCCGCTTCTCGCTGAATAAGAGCAAACTTAATCACCTAAGACACGATGATCGGACCACCGCCGGGATTGAAGCGACAGAGCTTTTGTGAAGCCAGCCAGCGAAAAAGTGTGGTCGATGCAGCGGAAGGAGATCCATCGGGGATGGAGGCAGCACCGTTTTAAATCCTGAATCCGTCAGGCTGCTGTACATGAAAGATGGCCGGTCCGGCTATTGTCCGCGCTGCCGCAGGTAATCGGACACATCCACATTAAAGCGGATTTCATCCAGGCCCAGGGCAGCCCACGGCTTGCCGTCATCCAGCCAGGTGGCATAGGACACTTTGCGGACCTCATTGGTGATCCATAACGTTTTGCTGGTATCGCCTTTAGCTTTGAACCGCATGGCTTCCATCTGATCCACCAGACCTGTATCCGGATTAAAACGGACCACGAAAGAATCTTCGCCGGCTTGATACGGGACGAACAAAATTGCGGTCTGCGCATCCACAGATTGCCAGCGGGCGCGCGGATCGGTGATCCAGACACTCGGGAACCAGCCTGCTTCAGCCCAGACCGCCAGGTTTGCCGCCTGATTGGTGTTGGGATCATCGATATAGGACCCCATCGGGCTCTCAAAAAAGCTGACCCCGTCGATGATGCCCTCATGGATGCGTAAAAAGGGAAGTCCAAAAAACGTGACCTCGAAATAGTGTCGGTAATCGTATCCGGTGCGATGAACAATCACATAACGCGCAGGCATCCACACCCCGAACGGCCGTAATCTCCCGCGTCCGGTGATGACCACGCTTTCGATTACCGGGATTTCATCGCCATACGTGTTGCGGTAGAAACGTTCGACCGGAGCGGGCAGCCCTTGTGGCAGGGCTATTGTCTCGACCACACTTTGGGATAGGGCAGGCTGTGAAAAAGGTCGGGGCGAAACTTGCAGACCCAGCCACAATATAAAACTCACGACAGCGAAGATGGATACGGTAATCAGGAACAGTTTCATCGAACACTCCCAGAACATTTAGAATACAAAAGGTTGTTACATTGACGCATTGCTTTTTCTTAATCGCTTTCCACGGTGAAGATGGACCCATACTCCAGGTGTGGTTCGTCAGGATCACAGCGCCGCTGGCTGCATCAGGCAGCCAGCGAAAAGCAGATTCCGATCAATTTTACCAGTGTGGTAGTGATAACCCAACGATTCGAAATATAGATTAACCTTTCGAATAAAAAAAGGAAATATGTTGTTTTTATGATTTTGCATGGAACGCAAAAAAACAAAACAACACAACAACATATAAATCCTCTCATTTTTCGAATGGCAGAAACCTACCTGAATGGACTGCGAGCTTTGATGCTGAAACAAACGAAATTCGGATGTGAACAAATAGGGATCTGCGGGAACCAGGCAAACCAGCCCATAATCCCCGGTGAAAACTAGGTTACCGGCCAGGGATTGAGCGGTCCCAGTTGAATGTCACGCTCCAACTGGCAGCCGGCGGCGTCCAATTCGAGGTGCAGATGGCGCTCATTAAAGCGGTTCTTATCCAGCCCGATCGAGAATTTTCGATCATCAGCCCGAAAATCGGTCAACGGGAATTCAAGATAGGCGGTCGTGCCATCCACGCCATTCATGACCTGCAGAAAGGCGTGACCATCCTGCCCCAGGATCACTCCAGGAATCAGGATCATTTTATAACGTTCGTCGGCTCTGACCAGTTTAAAGTACTACCCCTCAAAAAAAGGCAGCTTCTGATACAAACCATGATAAATTCCGGGTGTGCGTATCGCGCGCTGAGACATGGTGTCCGCTCTTATTGGAAAAGCTGTCCAAGAATTTGGCGCAAAACCGCCTCGTTCCCGGCATTGAACGTTCCACGGGTGCGGAAGTACTCGTTCCCCTGGCGATCGATCACCAGAATATAAATGTGGGCTTCATCGGTCATATCCAGCGCATTCCGGAAATCCGCTTTATCCAGATACAGCGTGATCGTGTGTTCCCGCGATTTTGGATTGGGGATGCCAGCCCGCATGCCTTCATTAATAAGCGTCTTGTAGAAAAAATTTTTGCTCTGGATGGTCGGAAGCTCATAGACGGCCAACCCGTCGAATGATTCCTCCAGTTCGCTGGCAAGCGCCATCCAGGAATCCACCTCACGCTGCTGCCACTGTTGAAAAGCGACAAAGACCAGATTGTACCTGCACTGAAAATCCTGCGGCAAAGTCAGTTTCTGCCTGAGTAAATTTGATCCATTAACGGTTGGGAAAGTCATGGTATCTCCTGTCTGAATCTCCTGAAATATTCGAATGGACTGCTGTCCTTCTATTCCAATTAGCGGCGTTTGATAATGATTTCTTTCCTGATTTTACCTTACATCTCACGTTGGGAGCGGTTATCCAGCAATTCGAAATATGGACAATCTTATAAAATAGAGAAAGAAAATATTTTATTGTGATGTTTTTGCGCTTCGCGCAGAAACATCACAATAACAATTTTTTTTTACATATTTAGAATCGCGGATATTTGACGAAAATGAAATTTTCCGTATTCTTAATACAGATAGCGTTGAATTTTGCCATTGCGGATCCAACACCCGAGAACAGGCTGACGCGTTGCTGCGTGTAACACCAACCATCATTTACCGGAAATAAAGGAAAATTAAAAATAATGGAAAATCGAAAAAAACTCGAAAGCTTCATGCAACTGGCCATCCAGGCTGCACAGGAAACCATGCGGCGGGATGCCGGCGGACCATTTGGTGCAGTCATCACCGATCCAGCCGGGCAGGTCATTGCCGCAGCCGGCAACTGTGTGCAGGAAACACACGATCCCACCGCTCATGCGGAAATGAATGCCATCCGCATCGCCTGCGCGGCTCTTGGCACGCCTGATCTGAGCGGCTGCACGCTGTACGCCACCGGCTATCCGTGCCCGATGTGCCTTTCGGCGATCCTCTGGGCGAATATCAAAACGGTGTATTACGGCTGCAGTCCGGAAGATGCGGAAATGCACGGATTCCGCGGCGGTTTTGTCTACCGCTACATCCGCGGCGAGGAAAAGGATCCGGGATTGCTGCAAATGATGGAACTGGATCGCGAGGGTTGTCTGGACTTGTTCCGTATTTACGAGGAAAACAACAAATTGCAGCACAAAATCGCCCGTTGAAAATTCATCGTTTTAATTTCTGACAGAATTCTCTGTGCGGTTGTCCCTAAAAAAAATTGATCATCCATTTTCAATGTAGGGGCAGGGCTTGCTGTTTACAGCAACATAGGTAACAGGTTGTGCAACCACATGAGTAACACTCCTAAGCTAATTATACAGAGTTGTTCAATCGATATGCTTTGCGACTGAGCAACTCTCCGCACATAACATCAATTTTTGCGATAATAAAGATTCTGTAACAAACCAAAGTAATGTCCTCACTTTCCTCAGGGATCAGTTGAACATGGGTATCTCGAAAGGTTTCGCTGATGTAGATTTGGTATTTTGCGAACCTCAAGAACCCCCAGTTATTAATGCGATACATTCGATATTCAGTGTTGTAATCATAGACAGGAACAGTATCTCGAAATTGTTTTGGGCTGCTGGAGTATATGTCTGCAGGGCATTTGTTCCCAAGAGCTGAATGTGGGCGTTCAAAGTTATAGATTTGCTGCCAGTTTTTGAATGTCCGCGCTGCGTCATCAAGGTTCTGTATGTTCCGCAAGAAAAGCACCTCATTTTTCAAAGAGCGATGGTAAACGTTCAATTTTCCCCTGGGTCTGTGGGTGGTAAAACCGTCCATGGATTGGCAAAACATCCTGGTCCATCAGCATTCTCTCAAACTGAGTGTATCTGCTCTCCTCGTAAAAACACTACAAATTTTTTCCCCCATACTTCGAATGCTGTTTGTTATATTCAATATTTGCATAAAACAAGCAGACTTGTTACAATGATCATCATCAGGGTTGAATATACTGGCTAACAATGTGTGTCTTGCAATAACGATAATACATTTGTCGTTCGAACAAGGAGGCAAAAATGGCAAATAATTTTTGTGAACAATGTGGAGCCCAATTAGCTCCAGATGCTCATTTTTGTGAAGCTTGTGGGCACGCTGTCGTTTCACAACCGCATGACAGTTATCCACCACAAATTCAACAACCAATTTCACAACCAACTCCACAGACATCCTCACAATCCACTCAACCATCCAGAAAAGGCAAGTATATATTGATCGGAGCAGCAGCTATCATCGTGTTCGTGGTTCTATTCATCCTGATCCTCAAGCCTGGCCAGTGGATTAACCGATTAAAAGAGACAGCCCCGGGAATAATCACTTCATTGCTTTCTCAATTGGAGAGCACTACTGCTACGCAAGATAAAAAACAATCGCCTGCAGTCGATTCTGCTTCTTCGACCTCGAGTGAACCCATCTTTCATGTGGGTACTGATCGCGATGTCTTTTACTGTGTTTCATCGGATGGACCGACCACGCTCACGATTAAAGCCAACACGGATCCAAGTGTTCCTGTTTTGGCCTTTAGATGGCGATTAAATACCAAAAAAGATGGCCAGGTTACGGATTGGGAAGGGGACTATCTTGAAAAAGATTCATCTACGCAGTTTTCTTATACATTGAATGCTGATGTGTGGGGAGGAACAAACAATTTCAATTACCCACCGCTGTTGGGTGAGTCCTGGTTTGAATTCCAAATTTTTCTTCCAGACGGCTCTTATCAGACAAAAATTTATAAAGAGGTTACCTATTTCCCCTGTGCCCAATAGGCTTATCTTTTCAAGTCTCTAAGAAAATAGTCATTAATTCGAAAAGTCAATCCATATTTCGATTGACTGGAAAAAAGTGTCGCAAAAAACAGTTATTATTTATTCGGATTCGCGTGCAATCATTGAATTACATCTCAAATTATGTTAAACTCTTTATTAAACTCTATATTAAACTCTTTATTAAACAAATAATCTTAAAGGGTTAAGAAATAGAAGTTTCTTAGTCAGGCCAAGTCTTGATCCGCTTGCGTTCGAGCAAACCGTGGGGATAAAGATTTAATGGGACTGCCACCATCAGAAAGAACTCGGTCTTTGAAAAGCGACCAAGTAAAACAAAGATTTGCTGGTTAACCCGTCAACGCTTCTTGCGCTAAAACATCAATTCCCACAACTCCAACCATTATTGGACGGTTTATTAATAGGAGACATGTGCCTGAAACTCTGCCAGGATTTTTACTTCCCTGTGTAGGAATAGAATTTATAAGAAATCCTCCCCCGGCATCTCTTGGTAAGAAACCACGGAGGTAACAGAATGAATGTCCAACCCCTATTTTGCTCTTACTGTGGTGAGCGCCAACGACCCGGTGCGCGTTTTTGTAAAGCATGCGGCAAGCCACTGGCTGTGGTGGGTGCAGCCCAACCTCAAGAGCAAGCTGTTTCGCGTCAAGGAAGTATCCCGAATCCAATACAAGCTGGAAAGAAAGACGAATCGCAAATCACCTCAACAATCAGCCAAGCTGCCAAGTCTGCTGGTACAGCCGCATTGAAAGCGGCCGTCTCGGGCGCACCCTGGCAGGTGGTGGTAGGCAATCAGATGCCTCCCAATGCCATTCAAAATATCCTGAAATCAGCCGGCCTGGCCGCCGTTCAGTCAGCCGGCAAGTCTCTCTCCTCCGGAGCAGCTCAACTGGGTTCTTCACTCTTGGGACCAGCTTTCTTCTCTTTTATTACCACGATTGCTGCGTTGGTCCCACCTCTTCTGACGAATAGCGGCCAAAGCGCAAGCATGATGGTCCCGAAGATTGGATTGGCGTTGGTCAATTTAATAACTGGAGCGATTGCAGGCAAACGACGCGGGTTGGCATCCATCCTCATGTTGATCGCTAACGTCGTGCTGGCGCTCATGCAGGGAGGTCCTCTACTTAACACTATCATACAAGTAATGGACAACCCAACTATGCTGGGTGGACTATTGCCCGATGGAATCACACAAGGTCTGTCCGTGCTGGCGGCGGTAGGTGCTGGAATTAAATGTTTGCGAAAATAAGTTGGTGAAAAGGCGAAGAAATGTCAAAATTCAATACTCGATCCTTTCTAGTCTTAATCCTCACCGGATTCGTGCTACTTGGACATCATCAGATCGGATTGGCTCAAGAGGATAAGCTCAACGAAGATTCGGATTTACCCTTTGTGATCTTCGATGAAAACATGGACTCACACCGATTCTGGATTGGGTCCAAAATGGAAGATCTTGGTATTGAGATGTATTGCCAATATCCAGGGAACGAATCGAATGCCTTTATTGATTTATTTGATCACGAAATATGGTGTTCTATGCCTGAGAGATATATAGAGACAGGGAATACCTTTGAGAAATCTCCAAACGACATTAGGAAAGAAGAAATCGCTTATGAATATGCTTTATATGTTTATACAACTCGGGGTACTAGGGGCTCAATCGACACGCCGAAAGATGGATTTACATCCATCACGTATGGCGAATTTTCGGAATTTGTCGCCAATTATGACTTAAGTTCTTTAAATCAAGAAATATTTTCAGAAGAAGGGGATTTAGCTTACTCGGACTTCACCGAAATCATGTTTCCGTTGAATAACGCATCATCTCATCACCTTCCTGCAATCTATATTGACATAACAAAAAACTACTCTAGGGCTAAGGATTTTCATCGATTAATGTGTGTGGCTGAGGAACGTGATGAAAACGCTTTATGTTCGATTATTGCGATTGATGTTTTTACATATACGAATTATCAGGGGGATTACAAATCATATGATCAAGCGATTTCGAGTGATCTTTGGGATTTAGCAAACTCGTTTCGAATTAGATTGGCTGGGGAGAGCGAATCGCAAACAGGCAATGAAGTAGGTACACCTTGGGTGACTGTGGTTGGTGCAATCGCTGCAGGAGGTGTGGCGGTGGGAGCAGCCGCCAGGGCTTTGGCGGCCCGGGCAAAAAGAAAAAATCCCTCTACAAGGAAAAATAAAAAAGATCAGAATGAAGATGATGAACCTGCAGGTTACATTTTGCAGATCAGCCAGGATCACCTGCAAATCAACCAGAATCAGCCGGCTAATTTGGAGGCGACGGTATGGGAGGTGAACAAACAGGGTGGCTACAAACTGGCCTCGAAAGCTGATCTATCCGTTGAACAGCCAGCCAATACCAATTTTTTGAACATCACACCGCGCCGTGCGCAGGGTTCATTGAAGAGCAATTTAAGTATTGCAGGTAAGGTGACCAATCTCAGTTTTCAATTGAACGTGATTGGCAGGGTGGGTGGCACGAGCTCCAGCGCTCAGGTCAATATTGACATTGAGAGCGAGATTGCGATCAAGATTGAAACCAGTGACAACCGACGCACACTGCGAACGGATGGCAAAGATGGACTGAATGTTTATGCCTGCGTGGTGGTGGAAGGTGAGACAGATGAGAAAAAGCTGGAAGCAGCACAAGAATCACTGGAATTTTCAATCAGCGGCGTTGGGAAGACTTGGCTTGAGACAAGCGAGAAAACAAAAGAAGGGGAGTGGCAGTATATCTACATTCAGGCTTCCAAACCGCAGGATCATCCAGGTAGTCAACCACCGCCTAATGATGTTCAGATTAAGGTGAGTGGCAAATACGAGGAGAAGGAACTGAATGCATCCATCACCATCGGCCTGGCAGGTGAAGTTACGCTTGAGTACCAACCTGACAGGGCAAACTTTCTGTTGGGTGCGGGTGAAAAATCCGAGATTAAATTTTGGATCAACCCGCAGAGCGGAGAGGTTTGGGATTTCACCTGTAATTGGGATAATTCGCGCCTGCCGATCAAGATTTCATTTGAAGATGTTGAGGATTCCAGTGCCACGTTGGTCATCACCGAATGCGGCGAAAAGGACTCAACGTTAACCACGCACCCAGGCGGTTTATATGCCTCGGGTGAACTCAACATTACTGCCACACAGGATGAAATAGAACTGGAGAAAAGGGTTAGTGTCGGGATTTATCAGGAAGGGCTCTTCATCGATACACAAGGTCAATCACGTGACGGCACATTCCATTTGATGGCTGATGGCAGTCAAGAACCTCGATTGATTGATTTCCGTCTGCTTCTATGGAATCCAGAGAGACGCAAACTGGAAGCAAACCCGGAGAGAGAACTGGACATTGAGTTCAGTTCATTAGTTTCGGATGAAGAAACTGCAAACGCAATGGAAGTTGGGAATCTCTGTATCAAAAAACAGGGCATCGAATTTGAACGCAGCGGATTGGCAGCAGAGAGATACTGTTTTTGGATCGAGCACGAGCTGCTGGTGGATGGTCGTGTCATGCGAGTTAATTACATGGCAATATCGGGAGAGTTTTCGGCTGAGTTCACACTGGGCGTAGAAACGACGGCGATGCCGATTTTTGAGCGCATGTTGGAAATGCAGCGCTGCCAGCTTATGATCACCAAATTTGTCCCCGGTGATTATCAACGCAAGATGCAAGAGATCTTTGACAAATATGCACCCGTGCTCGGACCTGAAGGTCTCTACCAATTGCGCCGAAAAATCTGGAATATCACACAATTGCTGATCCTGGGAGAAGGGGGACAAGGTTACCTGGCAGAGGGCAATTGGGCTGCACGGATTGAGACTGTTTTGGAATGGACAGAATGGGCGGGCGATCACTGCTTTAATGCCATCATCGCAACAAAACTTGGCCCGACAGGTCAGAAATGGGCTCCATTTGTAAAAAATCTGTTGATTGACTGCATCAATGCCGGGATCTATGAAAAGAAGACTCCCTTTGAATGGGCACAAGGATATATTCAACAAATCCTGAGTCAGCTCACCGATGTTTGGGCTATGATGAAAGTCGCTAAAGATGCAGCCAGAGATAAAGGAATGGAATGGCTGCAAAAGGAATTGGAAAACCGTCAGATAATCGTTGTCGGCAGCAACTGGCGAGTCGTCATTCCTGGCTGGGTGGTATTCAAGATCATTAAGCCCCTTATTCGTTTTATGGAGCTGTACCTTGAAGGGAAATCGATTTATGAAGCTGCAAAAATGACCACCTGGGAAGCCACTGATGATGTTATTGGTGATTACCTTGGCGAATTAGTGGGTAAAAAAGGTGATAAGAATTTGTCCGAGGTATTACAGGAAGAGATTGCAGGATCAAAGGAAGCGTCGCTCGCCAAGTTAAAAGCTGGAGAGGCTTATGACGACATTATGGA
Source organism: Flexilinea sp. (assembly GCA_026645735.1). Lineage (GTDB taxonomy): Bacteria > Chloroflexota > Anaerolineae > Anaerolineales > Anaerolineaceae > Flexilinea. Next base: position 3,674 of record JAPKMT010000006.1, on the reverse strand, counting down.
GGCTTATGAAGAAAGTGGCTGGACAGAACAGGAGGAAACCCCAGATCAGGATGAAACCGAGGATCAAGAAGGGGTTACTGGTTCTGCGGATTTAGATGACCCGAAATATAAATGGGCAACGGATAAGATCAAAAAAGCAACCAGAAAAATTGATGGAGAATTTGTAACAGACAGGAAAGCTGTGTTGGAAATAATGGGTGACCTGGACGCTACGCGTACTTTAAAAAATGCCCCTCGTGAGATACAGGAGGCTTTTTCTAATGCGCGTGAAAAAATATATCGTGAACATGATGAGGAGTTGGTCAATTGGGCACAGGAAGAACTGCCGCAGTATAAAGGCAAGCGAATAACTGTTGGTGATTTTCGGACACCCGGGAAAGACGGTTTGGATTTGGGGACAGATCGTGATTATCGCCTGGGTTACATAGAAACCGATCCGGATACAGGCGAGGAAAAATTCATTGAAATTGAGGAAGAGCTTTACCAGGGCAAGTCTTATCAGATCTTTGCCGAAACCGCTGAAGGTAGAGAATTCACCATGGAAGAAGGCAGGCAATATACCGAAGCACATGGTCAATTGGCTGCTGCAAGATTCAATAAAGAAGCCTGCCCGGATTTTACTGATCAAGGGATTGTGTGGATCGACGAAAGCGGCAAAATCGTAAAAGATCCTGATTCGTGGCGAAAAAAGTATGTACATGACAAAAACAAAAAACTAACTTACAGAAAAGCACAGGTGGGCTCAAATATTACACAAGTGCATGAGGGTAAATCGAAATTAAAAGACGCACAAGGACTGGGTCTCATGTACGAAACAAAGGTGAGAGACAGCATGGAAAAAGGCGCCTTCGCTGATGCTTACGCTCAAGCTGCAAAAGGAGTAGAACAGCTTAATCAGGTACGTGAAGGATATGAAAATCAGGACTACGATGTTGGAACGATCGAACCGAAAGTTCAGCAAGTTATGAATGCGATCACCAAGGTTAAAAAAGAAAAATTCAGCCCGAAATCGATTGCTCAGACGAACCAATTAATCAACGACCTAGGCCTAGGCAAAGATGTGGATGATTTCACCCAAAAATACATATCCAGTAACCTTGAGAGCATGAAGCTTGCCACCAAGAAGAAATAAAGTTTCTGGGATTTCTGGAGGTCATGACAAAATGGAACAAGCATCCATCAACCGCATTTGGCTGCAGCCGGGTGAACTGGCTTTCTTAATGGAGCATTATGGCATTGTCGTTGAGAAGAATAACCCACTGAGAAAGCAATCTCTTCTTAATCGCTGGCCAGAGCAACGCCACGTTTCAAATCTTATGGAAGTCTTGCGAAGCAAGCTGCCTGTTGACCAATTGGAAACCTATTTGAGAACCATGGCAGGGGCAAAATTGCCAATTCACATCAAACAGGGTTACCACCGCAAACCAGTCAGCAGCAGTTTCGCATATGAGGTTACTCCTGAAAGTGAAATCTTACTGCTTAAAACCCGACCAGATACAGGCGTTGAATTGATTTTTCCGTTTTACCTTCAAACCCTGACAGATGAATTATGTAATCCCATGGAACATATTTCAAACCTGAGCTTTCCGCAGGATTATTTGCCTCCGCTTGCACCATCCGGTTTTGCTGCGTTGCTTGCGTTAGCAGACCTTTTTAATGAGATCTATCCATACCCCGATCCTAATTGGCGTCCCAACCGCCCACTGAACTTAACATTGAATTCGTGGCACGAGCGGATCCTTAAAGGGGTGAATGGTACTACCCATGAATCTTTGATCGCTGCTTATGTAAGCCTTACTGGCAAACCTTTGCCACAGGTGACGCTGAAAGAACTTGAATTCTGGTTATTGGCTTTTGTCAATGAATTCTATCTCGGGCTGGAAAATGAGAATCAATATCCCGGCGAAGTAGAATCAGTGTATTTTGTAGCCAAAGACCTGTTAGTGGCTTTGCGTTGTTTGGCCTGGTGGGATCTTACTTTAGGATTGGAGAGCGTATCTACGGATGGACATGACGCTATGAAATCCATATATTGTTTGCAGTCATCCGTTCTTTGGCAGTTCATCCCAACGAACTTAGAAGAGAAATTAATCGTGCCGCAAATGATTAGCGGATGGGTTTTAAAACAGCGTGTTTTTGAGTTTATATCCAATATGCTGGGGTCCAAAAAGTCCGAGAAGCCAGTTTCTTTTGTAAAAGCCGAACGGCCTGGCGCATCTCGACCGAAAGATTCAAAGGTGACCGTACAAGCGCAATCTCGTGCTCGGAAATCGCCGACACCACCAGTGATTTCTCCTGCTCCACCTCCTGTTGCGCCAGTTCAGCAGCTCATCCATCCATCCAGTCGACAATCCAGTACAAGCGTATGTAGCAGTTGCGGTGCATCACTTAGCCCTACCGCGCGCTTTTGCAAGGTTTGTGGAACCAAGGTGGAGGCAACGCCAGTACCGGTAAACATCTGCAAACAATGTGGACAGCCTATCCGTCCTGGAGCGGCGTTTTGCAAGAATTGCGGCATGAAGGTGAGTTGATCCTGGAATTAGAGCGGTGAGATCAACCAGGGAAACGAAACCTGATCAGGTGTTTTATTTGGCGATGGGCCTGCAATTCGAAAGATGAAAAGAATGGATTGTTGTTCTTAATTGATTCGAAAAGTCAATTTGCTGTGTATAGATCCAGCAATTCAATATTTGCAAAAGCCTCTTGAGAAAAAAGAGAAAAATTGTTATCGTGTTGATTTTGCGCTCCGCGCAAAATCAACACGATAACGAATATTCCTTCTCATATTTCGAATCGCTGGTATAGATCATCCAGTATCTGGAGAGGAACTATTGATAAAGTGATTGAGACGATAACGCAAGGAGAAAAAAATGTCAGTAGACGAACATCGGTACTGTGATCATTGTGGTGCACAAATTACACAAGACAGTAATTTTTGTGATGCCTGTGGCCATCCGCTACTGGAATCGGAAGAAAGTCAGGCAACAGAACCTGCAATTGACCGTAAGGAGGCACATGCCCGATCAGGCAGCTTCATGCGTCAACGTATTGCATGGGCGCTAATATTTGGTCTGCTACTCATTCCCATCGTTTTATTTATCATTTGGAAAGATGTAGGCGAATTATCAAAAGATGTTTGGTTGTCTTTAGGCTTTTTTATTGTGTTTACCACGATATTGGGTGTGGCTACCCTTCGAAAAGGAGGCAGTACCTGGAAAGGACAACTTGTTAAGGTGATAGAAAGAGAAAATGGCGTTCAGTTCATTTTTAACACCGACAAAGGGAAAAAAAGCCTGTTTGGCAATGCCAGTTTGATGGAGTATTATTCGGTGGGCGATCAAGTGATTAAAGTGAAGGGCTATGATTTCCCTGAAAAGCTGAATCGGGATGGAAAAAACCAGTTGTGCATGGTATGCGGAAAGGTTTATCCGATTGGTGAAAAAAGGTGTCGTGCTTGCCGCTATCCGTCTATGGATCCACAAAATTTTATTTAAAGTAGATTACTGAATTTTAGAATTCAGTTAACAGTAATTCGAAATATTGATTCTCTCCATATTTCAAATTGCTATTCAATCAGGGAGTTGATTAATGGAGATGAAAATGGGTAAGTGCTTGGAATGTGGAGCAGATGTGGAAGAGGGATCGTCTTTCTGTGAAGCGTGTGGTGCAGCGGC
>JAPKMT010000069.1 GCA_026645735.1 Flexilinea sp. | reverse complement strand
TAACATTTTTATTTGATTCTTCGATCCCCGCAAAGTAACATTTTCTTTTGATACACACCGAACGAAATTAAAGATCTGAAAATAGTTCATATATTCATCTAATTCCAGACTATTTGCTTTGCCAACTTCATAATTCAGAATCATACAAGATAACCTGAAATTGCGAAAAAAAAGAGACTGCTGATAAAAAGCAGTCCCAATTGAAAGAAAAATAAGAATAATAGTAAAAATAGCTAATCAACAAAAAAACTGACAAAAATTACGCTTGGACCAGCATGGACCATGAAACAAGGGGGCATATTATAGAAAGGCACATGGTCAATACCTATCCTTGATTGAAACTCGTTTTGAAAATATTCCAGCTCAGCAGTTGAAATATTTTTCTGAAGTGAGAGCGAAAGGAAGCCTTTATCGCCTGATTTCGGACACTCATTTTCAACCAGTTCAACAATTCTTGCAAGCGCTTTTTTCTTTGTCCTTTGTTTTTCATACGTTTCTACAACTCCGTTGCGCAACGTAAGAATCGGTTTGATTTGCAGGATATCACCGACTAATTTTGAAGCACCGCCAATTCTTCCGCCTTTGTACAAATACTCCAGCGTGTCAACCACTGCAAAAATCCGTTCTCTTGACATCATATCTCGAATACCAGCTTCGATTTCGTCAATTGATTTTCCTTCTTTTGCCCATTTGGAAGCCTGGATTAATTCCATGGCAACACCGCTGCCGACGCTTTCAGTGTCGATCACGCGTATGTCTAAATCTGGAAAATCATTTTTTGCTGTCATCGCGCTGCGTACAGTCCCGCTTAATTTTGATGACGGGCAAATAATAATGGCATTATCCCCGGTTCTCTGAAGTTCTTCAAATAATGGTGAATACAAAGCAGGTGGCGGTGCTGCTGTTTTAGGAAGGACAGCAGATGCCTCAAGCATCTTTACAAAAGTATCACTGTCGATCTCTGTATCATCACGATAAGATTTTTCTTCAAATACTACAATTTGGGGAATAAAGCCAATACCCAGTTCAGCTGCCTGATCCAGGGTAAGACCTGACGTTGTATCACCTATGATTCGCGTCATATTTCCTCATTTCTCTACTTGGTTTAAATCGCTGGCGGATGGAATGCCGCCTAATGATTCCGCAAAAGTTACTGCATTGACGATTGCTTGTGCAACCACTATGGGTGCAAATGCAGCAACTGAATTGATATTGGATGATTTTTTTTGTGAGGAAACAGCAAACATCGTATCCCCATCGAACATAGTATGGGATGGCTGGATGGATAATGCCAGACCATTCTGACCTGACTGAGCGAGCTTGTTCGTTTCGTCTTTCGATAATTTTGCGTTAGTGAGGACAGCTCCGATGACCGTATTTTGTTTTGCAGAAAAAGACAGAGATTTCTGCCCGATGAAACTGCCCATCACAGATATGGTATTCGCGAATAAATCTGATTCTCCGATCTTAATGATCGATTTTTTAATGGTCCGGGCTCCGGCAATGATGGTACGGTTCGAAGGATTCACAATGTCACCCAAAGCGTTAACCACCATCAATGCTCCTATCCAAATACCGCCACCGATTTGTAATGCTGCATGACCAATACCACCTTTCATCGCTTGACCATTTCCTAAGATTTTTCCCACAGTGGCACCGATACCGGCTCCATAATTGCCTTGTTGGGGCTCTTGATCACTTGCATTCTTACATGCTTCATATCCCATGGCAGCATCAGGCCGAATTTTTGAGTTACCAAAACCCAAATCAAAAATTACTGCACCCGGGACAATCGGAATCCGGGCAAAGCCGGTATCAACTCCTTTGCCTTTCTCTTCCAGAAATTGCATTACTCCTGTGGCTGCATCCAGACCAAAAGCTGAACCGCCTGTCAGAAGAATTGCATTCACAATTTCAACCATATGCAGCGGCCTTAACAAATCCGTCTCCCGTGTTCCCGGAGAACCCCCTCTTTGGTCAACACCCCCAATACTACCCTCATCACATAAAATGACAGTACAACCTGTGAAGGCCTCTTGATTTTGAGCGTGTCCAAATTTAAATCCAGGGACTTTTGAGATCGGTTCAAATTTCATAAAATTATCCTGGTGCGGATCAATTATTTTTTTCTTTTGGGAGATGGGAATGAATTGTGCTAACCTCAATACAATCAGTTAGCATATGGAATCCTCTTATCCAATTATTGTCTTTAAAATCCGGATGCAAATTTGCTAAAGAGAAAAATCATCCACATCTATTTATGAACTATTATAACGAATAAAACCAATTATTTTTCACCATTTCCATTAGTTATACGAAATTTAAAAAAACGTTTGAGAAAAAAGAGAAAACTTGTTGTTGTGTTGTTTTTTTCCCCCCTTCATACAAGAGCAATACAGTAAACAATGATTCTTCGCATATTTTGACTTGCTGATATGAATTTCGAAATACAGGCGAGAGATCATGTTATAGTAAAATTAGGATTGAAAAATTGTAGAATAATAGCGCAGGTATGGAGCAGAAGACATGCAGATAAAAATGGAACATAAAAAGGGAAAGAGGATAAAATCGAGCATTCCCTTGATCTTCAGTTTGTTATCTTTCTTATTATTCCATACCCTTATCGTTTCGGCGCAAATTCCAACCGTGAGTATTCCAACTGTTACCAGTACAGATCAGGGAGTGGTTGTAACCGTAAAGAATGATCCTGCCAATCCACAAATCAATCTTCGTTCCGGACCGGGAACTGAATATGACAAAGTTGGAACAATGGTAATCGGCCAAAAAGCAGTAGCGAAAGGCCGAACGGAAGGGGGCGGTTGGATTCTGCTTGAATACGCTGGCGGTCCCGGTGGATATGCCTGGGTTTATTCATCCTATGTGGATTATTTAGGTGATCTTCCGATAGTCATGATACCAAATACTCCAACGCCCAGAATTACGAACACGATCGATCCCACGCTGGCCGCACAATTCATTATTACAGTGGAACCCACCCGCTTGGCTACTTTTACACAACCGGTTCCATTGTCAATCCCCACATTTCGAACAAACCAAAGTTCCGCTATTAATCGAGCGATTCCAATGGGATTGGTTATTTCAGCAAGTGCTATTTTAGGGTTGATTATTGGCCTATTCACATTAGCTCAACGAAGATAGAAACACAAATATCACGATTATGATTTATGAAGGGATATCATGTCAGAAATTTATCCGCTTGTTGTCGGTATACGTTTTTCAAGAGTCAATAAAATCTATCATTTCGATGCCAAAAATTTCAAAGAAATTGGCCTAAATGATTATGTAATTGTTGAAACAAGTAAAGGAAAACAGATCGGGGAAGTAGTTCAAATTAGGCGTGATTTTGAGGTTGAGGGGGAACCTTTAAAACCGATAGAAAGCATTGCTACTCCGCGTGAATTGGTTTCCCGCGAGACCTGGAATTCGAAAAAAGAAGAAATTATTCAATATTGCAGACAACGGATCTCAGAAATGAATATGAAAGACATTCGAATCCTGGATGCCGAATTTAGCTATGATGGATCGAGAATCACGATTGTCTTTTCCAGTTCCATTGAAGAAAAAGTCGATTTAAAATCTTTAAAATTTGATGTTCAAAAGTCATTTTCTGTGCCGAATGTTGAAATCCGCCAGGTTGGCCCACGAGATGTCGCAAAAATCTTTGGCGGTATGGGTGCTTGCGGTATGGCATGTCGTTGTTGTTCGCGATATTTGACAGAATTTAGCAGTATTTCAATCAAGATGGCCAAAGAACAGGGCATTTCATTGACACCTACCGAAATAACCGGTATGTGCGGCCGATTACGTTGCTGTCTGGTTTATGAAAATGACTATTATGTTGAATGCAGAAAACTATTACCGAAGAAGAACAAACGAGTGGGCACTCCACAAGGTGAAGGGAAAGTGCTTGAACTCTTCCCGCTGCGGGATTCTGTCCTTGTGGATATTCCTGATGTCGGACGAAGAGAATTTAAAAGAGATCAAATTACTTTCGAGGAAAACAAAGTTAAAAAAGACGATGAAAGCGAAGGATCATAAATGCATAATAGATTAAACATCGGATGTCATCTATCTGCGGCTGATGGATATCTTCACATGGGAGAGGAAGCATTAAGAATTGATGCAAGTACATTCCAGTTTTTCACTCGAAATCCAAGAGGCAGTAAAGCAAAAGAAATAAACATGGATGATATCAAAGCGTTGATTCGTTTGATGGACACCAATCATTTTGCTCCAATTTTAGCACATGCACCTTATACGCTGAATCCTTGTTCAGCCGATCCGCGTGTTCGTGATTTTGCTCTGATGGTGATGGAGGATGACTTCCGTATCATGGAGTATCTTCCGGACAATTACTATAACTTTCATCCTGGCAGTCATGTCGGACAGGGTGTTGAAATCGGTGTTGATTTGATTGTTGATGTCCTGAATCGAACGATAAAACCAGAAATAAAAACAACCGTATTGTTGGAGACGATGTCCGGTAAAGGCAGTGAAGTCGGAAGTAAATTTGAAGAAATCCAAACAATTATTTCCCGTGTTGAACTTTCTGACAAACTTGGCGTCTGTATGGATTCCTGTCACCTATATTCAGCAGGATATGATGTCGTGAAGGATTTAGATTCAGTCCTGGATGAGTTTGATCACATTGTTGGATTAAACCGGTTAAAAGCATTTCACTTGAATGACAGTATGACTCCTTTTGCCAGCAATAAAGACCGGCACGAAAAAATCGGAAAAGGTACACTTGGACTGGATGCGATTGTGCGAATTATTAAACATCCGAAATTACAAGGTATTCCTTTTTATCTGGAAACTCCTAATGAAGTGGAGGGATATCAGGAGGAAATTCGCATCCTGAGAACTGCTTTCGGAGAAAACTGACGAGTGGCAGGAGTAATCTGTGAAACCACCGAAAAAACTGAATGTTTTTCTTTGGATTCTTCTTGTTTTCTGGATGAGTTTCATTTTCTATCATTCGTCGAAATCGGCAAGTGACTCATTAAATAAAAGTGGTCAGTTGATTGGATGGATTGCGGAAAAAACATACCAGCCTTACCAAAGGATGGATGAATATCAAAAATCCGAATTCATTGAAAATTGGCAGATTCCTTTCCGGAAGCTGGCTCATTTTTTTGAATACATGATTTTTGGTTTTCTGGTGAGTCTTGCAGTTGGTCTGCTTCCAGGGAAACCTAAAGTCCTGTTCGCATTATTATTTGTTTTTTGGATGCTTTATGCTGCTACCGATGAAGTTCATCAGGCGTATGTACCTGGCAGAAAAGCGAGTGTAATTGATTTTTTTATTGATTCAGCCGGAGCACTGGCCGGGATTATTGCAGCAAATTCAATTTTTATGCCAATAAAAACTCGTCGAGCACGCCAGATGGAGATGGTTCGCTACAACCAATTTCGGAAAAAGAATATAAAACCTGCTGAAATAAATTCCAATGCTTTATGCATGGATACGGATAAACCTGACGAAAGTCAATCAAAATCGAAAGAAAGTGTTCACCAGTAGATAAAAAAAAGATATTCTTTGATCTAGAATATCTTTTTTTTATCCGCTGAAAAAATATTTAAGTTTTCAGGGTATGTCTTTTTTGATTATTTATCTTCCAAAGCGGCGACGCCGGGCAAAACCAATCCTTCCAGCATTTCGAGTGAAGCGCCTCCACCAGTAGAAATATGAGTAACTTTTTCTGCTAAGCCAGATTCTTGAATTGCTGCTACTGAATCACCACCGCCAATGATGGAAATGGCATTACTGTCAGCAACTGCTTTGGCAACGCCGAAAGTTCCTTTTGCGAAATTCGGCATTTCAAAAACGCCCATCGGCCCATTCCAGACAACAGTCCCGGCATCTGCAACCATTTTGCTGTATGCGGAAATGGTAGCAGATCCGATGTCCAGAACACGCCAGCCGGCAGGAATATTGCCTACGGGAACTTCTTTGATGGCAGCATTGTTATCAAATGCATCAGCAATTACCAGATCAACCGGCAACACCAGTTTGCTGGATGCGGATGCTAGGATTTCTTTGGCGGTTTCCAAAGCTTCATCCTGCACCAAAGAATCTGCCATTTCCAATCCCTGAGCTTTAAAGAAAGTGTTAGCCATACCACCGCCGATTAAAACTTTGTCAGCTTTATTCAGCAAATTTTTAATTACACCGATTTTGTCTGAAATTTTTGCTCCACCTAAAATTGCGACAAATGGTCGTTTGGGATCTTCAATAGCGCTGGAAAGGTATTGGATCTCTTTTTCAAGAAGGAAACCAGCTACGCCTGGTTTGAAATGCGTTACGCCTTCCGTCGATGCATGCGCGCGATGCGCTGTACCAAAAGCGTCATTCACAAAAAGATCGGCTAAATCAGCTAGCTTTTGCGCAAGATCCATGTCATTTTTCTCTTCACCGGCATAGAAACGTGTATTCTCGAGAACCAGAATTTCACCGGGTTTTAATGCGGCAGCAGCTTTTTCTGCGGGTTCGTTAATGCAGTCAGGCGAGAAAAAAACCTTATTGGAAACTAATGTCTGTAAATATTCTGCAACCGGTTTTAATGAGAAACTCAGATCAACAGTACCTTTTGGTCTGCCAAGGTGAGAACAAAGAATTACAGCTGCACCATGGTCAAGCAAGTATTGAATAGTGGGAAGTGCACCGCGAATACGGGTATCATCACCCACAATGCCATTTTTTATCGGGACATTGAAATCCACTCGGACAAGTACTTTTTTCCCTTTGACTTCGATATCTTTAATTGTCTTTTTATTGAACATTTTTACTCCTTCACAGATCTGTATGTGGGACCTTTGGATGTTTTTGTACCTTATTGAAAAAAGTGATCGGACCGGTTGATGTACCAGTTTCCGATCACTTTGACTAAAGCAGCAAAGATTTTGCAGCAAAGATTTTGAATTCATTTTTTTGCTGCCTGTAGGACGTCTAATTTAGAGGCTTTTTGAAACCAGCAGCGCTAAATCGCATGCGCGGTTTGAATAACCCCATTCATTATCATACCAGGAGACCACTTTGAGGAATTTTCCACCCATAACCGTTGTCTGCGCACAGTCAACGATGGAAGAGCGGGAATCACCACGGAAGTCCGATGAAACAAGCGGATCAGCATAGGTTCCGTCCGTTACTCCCAGAATGCCCTTCAATTTATCATCGGCCGCAGCGTGGAATAATGCATTGACTTCTTCTTTGGTGGTTTCTTTTTTCACTGTACAGACGAAATCGACGATGGATACAGTCGGGGTCGGAACACGCAACGAGTAACCATCAAATTTGCCTTTCAGTTCGGGAATCACCAATGCCAAAGCTTTTGCAGCACCTGTTGTGGTAGGAATAATATTCAAACCGGCGGCGCGGGAGCGACGCATTTCTTTTTTGTGTCCCTGATCCAAAATGACCTGATCATTCGTATAGCTATGAATAGTTGTCATTAAACCATATTCAATGCCAAATGCATCGTTGATAATTTTTGCAGCTGGGGCGAGACAATTGGTAGTGCAGGAAGCGTTGGAGATTACATGATGCTTTGCAGGATCATATTTGTCATCATTGACGCCCAATACGATTGTAATATCTTCATTTTTCGCAGGAGCTGAAATGATAACTTTTTTCGCGCCGCCCTTCAAAATGTGGACATTGGCACCTGGTTTGCCTTTTTCAGGATCACCGATGGCATCTGTGAAGATTCCTGTCGATTCAATAACGATTTCAACACCCAAATCTTTCCAGGGAAGGTTGGCAGGATCTTTTTCTGCAAAAACTTTGATGGTTTTTCCGTTGATTACTAAATCCGCTCCTTCAACTGCTACTGAACCATCAAAAATCCCATAGGTGGAATCATATTTAAAAAGATGTGCATTCGACTTTGTATCGAAAAGGTCATTGATTGCAACAACTTCTAAATCCTTTGAATAGTTTTCGATCAGTGATTTGAGAACTTGGCGACCAATACGACCAAAACCATTAATACCTACTTTTACTGTCATTTCTTTCCTCCAAAAGATTGCATTTATATGCTTCTCTGTCCTGCATCAGGGCAGAGATGGATACCACTTTCATCGTGGCACATTATGATATATTTGTTGTGGAGATTAAGTCACGATAGACATTAATCAGCATTTTTGATAATTTTTCCGAATCATGACGCCATGGGAATTGATCATCAATTAAATTCTCATGATATACGTGAAATTCGTCTAAAATTTTCTGATTAATTTTAACCCAAGATACATAATCAGGAATGTTGTATTCGTGAAAATCGTTACAGATTACTGCGTCAATGTGAACATTTGGCAAGGTTTCGTGGATAACAGAAATGTGATCATAGCAATTATATTTATCTGTCTCTCCAGGTTGCGTTGTAACATTGCAAATATAGACAATTTTTGCACGCGAAGCGCTGAGAGCCTGGGCGATTCCGTATACTTTTAGATTTGGTAATATACTGGTGTACAAACTGCCTGGTCCCAATGTAATTAAATCAGCCGCCAGGATTGCTTTGATCGCTTCTGGATTGGCACTTACATTCGAAGGTTCAATGGACAAACTGAGAATTTTTCCTTTGTCTCTGGGAATTTTTGACTCTCCAAAAACGGTTTCATGCTCAATTTTTCCCTCTACAGAGTATTCTATTTCCGCTACAAGATTGACGTCTTCCAGGGTAGATGGTGTCACTGTTCCTTTGATAGCCAATATTTTTGCGAGTTCTTGAATGCCCTGTTCAAAACTTCCTGTGATATTCGCTAATGCGGTTAAAAGCAAATTTCCTAAATTATGACCACCGACACCTGAATCAGTCGAAAACCGATACTGCAGCACTTGCGAGAAAAAATCTTCATCTGCTGAAAGCGCCGCCAGACAGTTCCGTATATCACCAGGCGGGAGAACTCCGATATCCCGTCTTAACGCTCCGGAAGAACCTCCGTCATCGGCAACGGTGACAACCGCTGTCAATTGCGTGGGATTTTTCTTTAAACCGCGGAGAATTGTTGACAAGCCATGTCCGCCGCCAATCACCACAATTTTTTCCGGAAAAGACGGAATAATAGAATTGGTCAATTTTCGCTCATTTTGCATAAACGCATATCATAGCATTTCTGTAAAAGACTGTAAAGGAGGTTAAATGCAACAATATAAAAAAGATTTGCCTTTCAAATCCAAAAATTTTCTTCATTTTTTGAAAAGCTGCTGGTGCTCGCGGTTTCATGCAATAATTCGAATCGCTGGATTTTATGTCACATCAATCCTGATATAATATTTTTAGTATTTGTTTAGAAGAGGAGATGGCGATGAAAAAAGAATTTTTTGATGAGTCTGAAGATGATTTTGAGAATTATGAAAATGATTATTCCGGAAATTTAGAAATGATCATTGAAGAAGCGGAAGGGTTACAGGTTTTAACAACCTATGATTCAAATGGTTATGTGGTCGATGCCCGTGTATGTTCCTCCGAGGACAGCAGCGATTTAGAAGAAAAATCGAACCTTGCCGGTTATATCGACCATACCTTATTAAAACCGGATGCGACACCGGAACAAATTTTAAGTCTATGCCATGAAGCAAAAGAAAATCATTTTGCTTCGGTTTGTGTAAATTCATGCTGGGTGCGGTTATGTGCTGAACTTCTTCGTGGAAGCAATGTGAAGATTTGCAGTGTGGTCGGATTTCCTCTTGGAGCTATGATTCCTGAAGCAAAAGCATTTGAAGCGGAATGTGCTATCGAAAATGGCGCAACAGAAATTGATATGGTGATCAATATTGGCGCATTAAAAGCCAGGGATCTTCGCATGGTTGCGAAAGATATTCACGGAGTAGTGGAGACAGCACATGAATCCGGTGCTCTTGTAAAAGTAATCATCGAAACGTGTCTGCTGACGAAGGAAGAGAAGGTAATTGCCTGCCTGTTGTCAAAAACAGCAAATGCCGATTACGTAAAAACATCGACAGGATTTTCAACTGGTGGGGCTACTGAAGAAGATGTTGCATTAATGCGAAAAGTGGTTGGTGATGAAATTGGAGTCAAAGCTTCTGCCGGTATCCGCTCTCGTGAGGATGCTGAAAAAATGATTGCTGCAGGTGCAAACCGACTGGGAACAAGTTCGGGAATGAAAATTATCAACGGATAGAAAATGGAAAAATTATTTATTGGAAGTATTAGCTCCGATGGAGTAAAAATCCATTATTCTAGAACGAGCCAGAATTTTCCTCCTGTCATTCTGCTGCATGGGCTTACCGATAACGGACTCTGTTTTAATCGACTTGCTTTTAGTTTGTATCAATTCTATGACGTTATTTTGCCAGATGCCAGAGGACACGGGCTTTCAGAAGCACCAGGCACAGGATATGATGTTGCTCAATTTGCTAGGGATTTACAGGCTTTAGTTTCTGTGTTAGATCTGCACAAACCGATGGTTATCGGACACTCCATGGGTGCTGCTACTGCTGCCAGATTTGCTGCTGATTATCCTGAAAGTTTAAGTGGTGTCGTTTTGATTGATCCTCCCTGGTTCAGCGGTGACCTTTACTCAGAAGAGCATTATGAACTTAGCAGGAAAACACACATAGAGGATATTCGCAATTTCCATCAAATGACATTACAGGAACTGGATGTGCATATTCGAAAAGAACATCCAAATTGGGATGAAGATGAATTTCTGCAATGGTGTAAATCCAAGCAGCAAGTAAAAGAGGAAGTTATTCCAATCATCCGTTCCATTGTTGATGGATGGGAAAAAACAGCAGATCGAATACAATGTCCGACACTGTTATTGACCGGAAATCCAACATTGGGTTCAATTGTTACTCCGGAGACAAGCGCAGCCATCGCTGCTAAACATCGGGAATGGACGATTGTTAATTTTCCGGATGCCGGACACAGTATCCAACGTGATTCATATGAAGAATGTAAAAGAACAATTTTAGATTTCCTGAGGAAAGTATACTAAGAGCATTGCGAAATGTGCGGTCGATTTACGATCATGATTCAACCGGAACAACTGCAACTTGAATTAGATCTGGGTTCAATTTCTTCTTCACTGATTTTCATGAAAGATTTTTATCCTGGATCCGGAATTCCGGTTGTGGTTAATGCTGAAAGCAGAGATGTTGAGCTGTTTTATTGGGGGCTGGTTCCTTCCTGGGCTAAAGATGTTTCTATCGGCAGAAAGATGTTTAATGCCCGATCCGAAACTCTACTAGAAAAACCATCCTATAAAACTTCATTTTTACGAAGACGCTGTCTAATTCCTGCATCCGGTTTTTATGAATGGAAAAACACAAACGGGAAAAAAATCCCACATTATTTTTCCTTAAAGAATGAAAATGCATTTACATTTGCCGGTCTTTGGGAATATTGGATGGATGCTGCCGGAAATGAATTATATTCTGCAACGATCATAACCTGTGCCGCGAATCAACTGGTTCTAGCATATCATGATAGAATGCCAGTAATTCTTAACCAAGAAAATCGCTGGAAATGGATGGAAGATCGCCCAATTGCGGAATTGTCATCATTTCTTCTGCCATATGAATCGGATCAAATGCAAGTTCAGATGTTACAAATGGAATAACTGTACTGAAAACCAAACCGCTTGAATATTGCGAACAAAAAAAAGGATCTATTTCGATATTTTGAAAAGGATCCCTTTTTGATTGCATTTCTTTACAGAACGATATTGATCAGTTTTTTGGGTACAACAATAATCTTCTTGATTTCTTTATTTTGAACAATGGATCGAATCTGCTCAGCAGCAAGCGCAGCCGTTCTGGCATCCTCTTCTGAAATATCAGCCGGAACAGTAATGCGATCTCGGACTTTTCCATTAATTTGGATTACAAGCGTAATTTCTTCCTCTTTTGCAGCTTCCTCATCAAGCTCCGGCCATAACTGATTATGGATGGAATAGGGATATCCGAGCAAGGACCAAATTTCTTCGGAAATATGAGGTGCAACAGGAGCCATCATGCGAAGATATGTATTGGCCGCTTCATTCCACTCTTTGGATCCATAGGCTCCATTTTGTTTTGCTTTTATTAATTCATTCAGCAATTCCATTAAACCAGAAATTACTGTGTTGAATTGGAAGTTTTCCAAATCACGAGTTACGGCTTTAATTGTCTGATGCAGTTTCCTGCGCATTGTACGCAATGTATCCAGATTTGCACAATTTTGTCTCTCTGCCGGTTCAAGGAATAACGACCATACCCTGCGAATCCAGCGGGATGATCCTTCGATTCCGGAACTATTCCAGGGTGCTCCCAATTCCCAGCGGGCAAAAAACATCAAATACGCACGAACAGTATCTGTACCATATTGAGCAACTAACTTGTCAGGATCTACAACGTTACCTCTGCTTTTTGACATCTTTTCGTTATCTTCTCCCAGAACACTTCCCTGGTTGCGAAGCATCAGCATCGGTTCTTTTCCTTTCATGATACCCATATCACGACCAGCTTTGTGGAAGAAGCGCGTATAAATGAGGTGCATCGTAGCATGTTCAATTCCGCCTGTGTAAATATCTACCGGCATCCAATAATCATATTCTTTCTGGTCAAACGGCCATGTTTGATAATACGGACTCAGATAACCAAGATGATACCAACTGGAGCACATAAAGGTGTCCATGGTATCAGTTTCGCGTTCAGCGTCTGCTCCGCATTGCGGACAAATTACTTTTTTCCAGGTAGGATGCAATTTCAACGGACTTTCTCCAGTCGGTTTCCATTCAACATCTTCTGGAAGTAACACTGGCAAGTCTTTTTCCGGAACGGGGACAACTCCACATTTTGGACAATAAATCATTGGAATTGGCGCACCCCAGTATCTTTGACGAGAGATTAACCAGTCCCGAAGACGGTAATTTACCGTACGATGACCGATGCCTTTTTCTTCAAGCCAACCAACAACGCGGTCGAAGGCTTTGTCTCCCGGAGTCCCTGTCATGATATCTGAATTAACAAGTGTCCCATGAGCAGGTACTGATTCAGTCATTGTGTCCCCATCCAACAATTCCATGTTCTCCGGTTGGACGACAATAATGACCTTCAAATTGAATTTTCTGGCAAATGCAAAGTCGCGTTCATCATGGGCAGGAACAGCCATA
This sequence comes from Flexilinea sp., assembly GCA_026645735.1. Taxonomy (GTDB): domain Bacteria; phylum Chloroflexota; class Anaerolineae; order Anaerolineales; family Anaerolineaceae; genus Flexilinea. The sequence continues at coordinate 605 of JAPKMT010000069.1, read as the reverse complement.
ATGGCACCAGTCCCATATCCCATCAGGACATAATCAGCAATCCAGATAGGAATTTTTGATTGATTGACCGGGTTAATTGCATAGGATCCTGAAAATACGCCTGTTTTTTCGCGATCAGCAGATTCACGCTGAATATCAGACTGACGTTTTGCCTGTTCTACATAAGCCGATACTTCTGCTTTATGTTCCGTTGTGGTCAATTTTTGTACCAGCGGATGTTCCGGAGCGATCACCATAAACGTCGCTCCCCAAAGCGTATCTGGTCTTGTTGTAAAAACTTCCAGCGTTTCTCCATATTCTGAGAAAAATGTTACTGAGGCGCCTTCTGAGCGGCCAATCCAGTTCGTTTGCAGGGTCTGCACTCTTTCTGGCCAATCCATTTCCGAAAAATCGAGCAGTTCTTCCGCGTAGTTTGTTGTACGAAAATACCACTGATTCAAGTCTTTCTTAATCACCGGGGTTCCACAGCGTTCACAATGGCGGTCATCGCCCCATACCTGCTCGCGAGCAAGTGTTGTATTACAATTCGGGCACCAATCTACAGGTGAAAATTTTCGATAAGCGAGGTCATTTTTGAATAATTGCAGGAAGAACCACTCAGTCCA
>JAPKMT010000068.1 GCA_026645735.1 Flexilinea sp. | reverse complement strand
TTTTCGTGGCTGTTGGGTAACATTTTTATTTGATTCTTCGATCCCCGCAAAGTAACATTTTCTTTTGATACACACCGACGCGATGATTTCGATCTGTGACAGTCCGAATTCCCAGAATCATCCATTCAGGGAATTCTTTGAAAAACCATGATTATCTATAACCATTCAAATATCCGGAACAGCAATCCCTGCTGCAGCGCAATGTGATCGCCGTCCACATAATGCTTGACGTACCAGGTTGAGGCATACAGGAGTATGAGAACGATGAAAATGATTTTTGCATAGGATCCCTGAAAAGTATTTTCCGTTATGGTGTCTTCACATCCAAGTAATTCCTTCAAAACAATCAGGCTGATAAAACTATGGAATGTGAATAAATACATCAGTCTGCCCCAATCCGAACTGAAAATAAAAACAGCTGCAGAGGTTAAAAGGAGCAATCCAAATCCGTTAAATTTCCACTTTTGGTCCGAATATGCTTTTTCAACTGCATTCAAAATCTGATAACGTTCGTTTAATAGAACAGCGGGAATGATAGACAGAAGAATTCCTGCCATATACGAGAAGAAGGTACGCGGAAACGAAAGTTTATCGAATTCCGGCTGCAAACCCTCTTTCAGCGGAACGCCCATCCAGCCAAAAGCGCCGCTTTGCGGTGTGAGATCATAGTCTTTGATCAGACCCTGCCATGATTCAGCGATCAGATCCAACGAATAGTATTGTCTGGACAAAACATATAAACCGGTAAGATTCCCGATCATGAAAACGACGCCAAGCACAACCGTCAGCAGCAATAATTTCGGTGATTGATCGCGATAACCGATCAGAATAAGAACGAGTATAAATGGGAAGAAAAACAATGCATATTCATGAATCAGAACACCGATCTCGTTAAGAATCAACACACAAACCAACGTCAACAGCAAGTTGACTCTTTTGAGAATCAGGAGGATCGACAGGAAAAAGATCAGAATCAGAAAAACGTCTTTTCTGCCAAACGCAGCAAAATCATAAACTGGAAACAAAAAAGCTGCCGGAGATAGCAGAAACAGCATCCAAATAAAGGTATCGATTTTGCGTGTAATCTTTGCATAGAGTATCAAATGGAGCAGATACGTTATCGTGATCAGAGCAGACAAAAAGAATTTCACAGATATGTAGGGGGAAACCCAATAGGCGATTTTTCCGATCAGACCACGGCGGATAAAACCTGCAGCATAATTGATCAGAAGTTCAGTCCAGGTGTAGGTATCTAATGGAGCCTGATAGAGTTGCAAGCCATCATAAACTATAAGAATCGCGATACAGATGATTGCAGCGGTTCGATATTTTTTATATGCCATCACTTTTTTCCCCTAACATTATAGCATTCGGAAGCAATTCCAAATCACCCATGATTGTATCAATTATAAAGAAAATCACTGAATTCCCAGGCGACCGGCATTGTTGATTCACTGCCCAAGATTTTCATGGAAAACCCTGGCTGCTGATCAATCTTTTTCCAGGTCAGCAGCGATTCTATTTTTTTTACGTATGGCAGCAGTCAGCAGCAAGAGCGCAGTAAAAAAGGTGATCCCGCCGGCAGCCTTCTGCAGCGACGTATTTTCATAGAAAACGTGGATTTTTCCTTCACTTACTCCCTGAATATCCACTGCTGTCAGCCCATGTGCTCCCTGATACACTTCCAGCGCGGTTTTCTGTCCGTCGGCATTGGTCAATATTGCCTGATATCCATAATAATAAAGGAGCGGAATTTCGACGGTAACTTTTTTCCCGTTTTCAGCTTTAACAGTAAAGTCTACAGAATAACTGAGTCCCGATCTTTGATACTGCTGGTTCGTGAAGGATGATTCGCTGGATAAAACTGTATTGCGGTTTTTATCGATAAACTCTTTATCGGCATGAATGGGTAAATATTCCGCTCCCATGATACGGTTGTTTTCCAACCGAAACCCATCGCCTTGAAAAATCCGGTTGGTTAAGACTTCATTGAAAAACGGGACGGTAACCGCTGCGCAGAAACAAAACAATGCGGTGAGAAATATCCTGCGTTCGCTTTTTTCAAAGAGGCTATCAAACAGAATCCCCCCTGATGCAGCCAGAATCGGAGTCGCCAGAACCAGCATACGCCAGGGAAATTGGATTCTGTTGTAGAACCAGGCAAACCATTGCCATGGGAAGAGTGCAGTAGACATGAAAGCAGCCAGGAGTCCGAAGAAAAACAGGTAATTTGACAAATGAAGATCAGTTGGTTTTCTTCGAATTTCGACCAACCGGGTGCCAATCCCAATGAAAATCACAAATAACAACGGATATCCAAGAAACGGCTTCACGCGATCCCATGGAGCAAATCCGACAAATAAATCCGAAACTGACAATAATCGTTCAGAATCGATGGTATAGGATACCGTCGAATAAAGGACATCCCCGATCACGTCGTTTTTTATTAACTGTTCGATCATGGGAAGCCAAAAAATTGCCGAAAGCGCCATGGATGCCATGAAAGCTTTCAACCAGGCGATTCGAATTTGCCTGTTTTTCAATGTTCTGGAAATATGGAGCAATACAAAAACGAGCGTAGCGGCACCCGCAATAGCCAGGCTGATCATGTGAGAGAATATCAGTCCGGTATATCCGATGGTTATAAGCCACCATTTTCGGCAATCTCCCCGATAAATCTCATAAATCCCCCAAAAAACAAATGGAATAAATATGAAGGACAGGACCTCTCCGACAGCACCGCGATAATAGATATCAATCAGCCTGTATGCTGCAAATGCATATAGCATAGCAGAGAGCAGACCCGCATAACGTGATTTTGTCATGCCGCGGACAGCAAAATACATGCTCAGGAAACTGAGAAAATTACAGATTGCAATAAAGAGCTTATAGGTCGTCAGAACACTGAAACCCAAAAGTCGAATGACAGCCGGCAAATACAGAAACAGATCCGGATAATAGAAACCCTCTCCATACCCGTAATCATTCAACACAAACAGATGAATCCAGGCCGGAATTTGTCCGGCACTCAGGCTTTCCTTGATTCCCTCAATTCGGATCATGTGATAATAGCCATCATTGGTGAAAACATAATTTTGGTTGAAAAAAGGAATACTGACCAGGATGGTTAATAAGATCAAAAACAGCAGAACCCTTTCAGCTTCAGGTTGAGAAAGGTTTTTGAAAATACGGCAATAAAGCGCTCTGTAAAAGATTCTGAGGAAGATTATCAAAAAAGCAAGGATGAGCAACAGACTGATCACCGCATGTCGGAGTATGGATTCTTTATAGACTGCGTGCCCGGATTTAAAATCAATTTGGTCGATTGTCAGGGAGGATGAACCGGAAGCGAAATCGACAAGCGTCTGAATTCGATCAATGGTATCCTTTATTTCTATGATCTCCCGGATAGCAAATTTGCCCTCAGGAATTCGATCAGAAATAACTGAATTATCATCCTGACGAATTATGTACACATTTTCAGGACCCGTGCTTTCTCCCGTGAGCGTCACCATATATGACCCTGTTTTTAACACAAGATCATCAATCAGAATTTTTTCTCCCTTATCATCGATCTCTCCTGAAAAAGTCCTGCTGATTTGAAAGATTTCTGAAAAATGAAAGACATCCCAATTCACTAAGAATAATGCTGCAACCATCAAACAAAAGAAGAATAGGATGCACGCAATTCGTTTTTGTTTCATATTTTTCTGTCAGTGGTTTTCGCCATAATTGAATTCCTCATTGAATCTTCTCAATTCTGAATTCATCGATCAATTTTTTTTACAGCCTTCTTTTATTTGGCAGCAGCGATTCGAATTATGAGAGGGATTATTTGTTGTTGATTTATTTTTGATCAAAAGGGTTTTCAAAAATTCGAATTACTGATTTTCTGAATTTATGAGAGAGGTTGGTATCGCAATACTGAAAAAATCCTCGGTCTCCACAGTAAAAAGATTGCGATCAAAGTAATCCCGATCGCGCATATTAATCACATAGATACAACGATCCGAAAAATCCGAATAGGTTTTTTCAAGATTATCAAAAATATAATATTTTTCAGTATATGGTAATGCATATCCACTTTGTATCAATTCGTCATGGTCCATCATCCCCGAATAGTAGCGATATGGAAGGTGCAGGAAATACTTTAAATAGACATCAATGATCTTGTGTCGAGGTCGATATGATCTTATTGAGATACAAACGGGTTCCGAATGAAAATCTGATGTTTGTAAAATGATTTTTTCAAATCCCTTGTCATAGGCATAGTTGAGATAATAACGATCTTCGCTGTAAAAATAACGATAACAAAAAAACAGGAAACAAAAACCATAAAGCACTGCTATGATGCCGCCGACAGGGCGCTTTTTTAAAGTTATTCCATAAATTCCAACAGCGCTAAAAAGGATGAGGATATAAAAAATACTGTTGATCCGGTTCACATTCACATTGTTGATAATCAATCCGGAAATAAAAGAAGAAAATAAATGGATCACCAAAACCCAAATCCCCTTTTTTTGAAAATCTTGTTGCTCTGTTTTTCTATTGAGCCATATTCCTTTGATTGAAATGACACAACCAATCAGAAAAAATGGCAGAGTAATCTTGTACATCGGCCCAATTTTCGGCAGTTGATTCCACCAGAAATCCATCTTTTGCAGAATCACAATGTCAAAAAAATGTCTCAAATTATTCAGTAATTGAACAGGGAAATTATCGGAGGAAAAAATCAAATCGGTTGTTCGGGTAGTCTTTTCAAATAATTGGATCGAAATTGGACCAATTAATATCGTTTTCAGATGGAAAAAATTGATGATCATCATCAAGATAATCGGCCAGGCGAATAAAAGAAAACATAATCCGCCAATCACCAGCGCTGAAAAATTGAAAATTTTTATTCTATAAAGAAAAATATAGGTTAGAACCAGAAATACCGGCACAAAAGCATAGGCAACACCATATGCGTAGAGCGAAATCGCATAACAGATCATTGATAGACAAAAAAAGAACAATTTTCTGTTTTTCATTGAATAAATCAACAAAGCCAATCCGATCACCAGACAATGCGGAAACAAATTGCTCTCTAATGACCATCGGCTGAGCATGATGTGCCATGGATTGATTGCGGCAAACGCAAGGACAAATAAAGCTGCTTCCTTCGAAAACAACATCCACGCAATCCAGGTGATCGCTGCAATTCCTGCCAGGCTGAATAGCAACATAGGAAGCCGCACAACAGTCATTCCCGAACCAAACAGCTTCATCGCACCTGCTAGGAGATAAATGAGCAGCGCATTCATCTGTCCATGTCCCCAGGCTTCAAAATAAACCGGATAAGATGTACCATATTGATCGGTACCATTTTCGATAATTGCCATAGCTTCAACAGCAGCCATGGCTTCATCGCAATTGATATCCGCCGGATATGTACCAAAATCATGCAAGCGTACAACCAAAGCAAGCACTACAAAAAGGATCAGACTGCTGTAAAAAAAAATGCTTTGTTTATGGTTTTGGATAAATTTCATAATTGGCAACTTTTTTATTCTACCGGTATCCAAGAATTAGGGACAACTACGCTAAAATACCCTTCGCTTTTTATTATAAATCGGTTCTTTTCAAAAACTTCTCTGTCACGAATATTTACCACATACACACAACGATCATCATACTGCTCGATGGCTGATTCCAGATCTGCGAAATAATGAAATCGTTCCTGGTACGACAAGCCGTAACCGGAAGCGGTTATTTCTTCAGCAGTCATTCCTCCGGAATAATAGGAATAAGGAAGTTTTAATAAGTAGCGTGTATTAATCTCCGTGATCAGATAATCGTTCCGATATTGATGCGTGGAAATGCAAAGTTCTCCCTGATAAGAAGATGCCTGTACTAAAGTCTTTTCCAGTCCCTGATCGTATGTATAGTTAATAAACGTCCGGTCTTCGCTGTAAAAATAGCGATAGCAAAAGAAACTAAAATAGACTCCGTAACTCAAAGAAATGAATATCCCGAAATAATGATTCTTTGAAAATACCCAATAAATTCCATAAGCGGTTACCAGAATTAACGGATAATAAATATGATTCATTCTGGTTACATTAACGTTGTTAATGATGAGACCAGTGAATAACGATGCGGCTAAATTGATTAATAAAATGGCGCTGCAAATCTTTCGATAATTCGTCTCTCCTGCTTCATTTTTCTTCATTGCCAATTGTGCAATTTTTACAATTCCAATGACTGAAAACGGTAATGAAATCTTATACATCGTTCCAATGGCAGGAAGCTGATTCCACCAGACATCCATCTTTTGCAGCATAATGATATTCCAGAGATAACGAACATTGCTAAAAAATTGATGTATTTTATCATCTGAAAAGAATAAGATATCGCTGGTCCGAGTAGTTTTCTCAAAAAGTTGAATTGTCATGGATCCAACAGAAATGGATGGAAGTTTGAACAAATTGATGTACATCATCAGAAAAATCGGCCAGGCTACCATAAAAAAGAAAAATATAGCCGTACAGAGTGTTACAGCCTTGAAAGTCTTTGAGCGGTAAAAAAAAAGTACTGAACAAAACAAGAAAATCGAAACAAAAGCATAAGCAACGCCATATCCATATAATGACAATCCAAAGAATAGAAAGGATATATACAGAAGGAGTTTTTGCTTCCAATAGATGGATATCCACAAAAAAGCTAATCCAAAAATTAGAAAATGTGGGAATATATTGCTTTCTAAAGCCCATCTGCTTTGCATGATATGCCATGGGTTAATCGATATGAACGCTAAAACGAATAGTGCAGCCTCTTTCGAAAAAATAATTCCGGAAGACAGCGTTAATGCTGCAATACCCAAAAGACTACAAATCAGCATCGGCAGACGAACAATCAGTGTATTGATTTCAAAAAATCTTAAGAAACCCGTCAATAAATAGGAATAGAGAACATTCATTTGTCCATGGCCCCAGGCTTCAAAATAAACCGGATAAGAAGTACCAAGATGATCGGTCCCGTTATCAACAAGCGCCATGGCTTCTACTGCGGCCATTGATTCATCACAGTTAATATCTGCCGGATAGCTGCCAAAATCGTGCACACGGACAACAACAGCAACGGCCGCAAAGAAAACAACCAGTATGTAAAAAACGATTTTATTATTGAGCAGTTTTATCGACAAAAGATGATCCCTTTCCCATTCATTTCAGATCGAAAAAGTTCGTTATTTAAAGAAATTACAAGGTCCAAAGAGAGATTCCGGTTTTTACCGAGGTATCCGCATTGTCCTTTTTGCGTGTTTTTTATAGAATAACATAAATAGAATTAGCAGGATTGAAATCGAGGTGATTCCATCACTGATTTTCTGAATCGCTGTCCCGGCATAAAATATTTTAATACTTCCTTCCCGTATCTCGTCCACCCTGACCGATGTAAATCCATGTTTTCCCGGGTTAACCGTCAATTTTTGCGTCTTTCCAGAGGTATCCGTTACAAATGCCTGATATCCTTTGTAGAACAGGAGGGGTATTTCGAAAATGACAGAATCGTCTGAAACCGAAAAACGGAAAGAAAACTCGAGACCTTTTCTGTCAAATTCGTGATTGATAAATGTCGGATCGGAGGACAATACCTGATTCTTATTGTGCTCAATAAAACTGATATCCGCTCCATTTGGCAGGTATTCTCCATTCCCGACACGGTTTTGTTCCAGGTGATATCCTCGGACATTGATTCTGTTACTTTGCAGAATCGCAGAAAATGCCGGAATCGTATATAAGGAACAAGCCATCACCAACATCATCAACACCAGAGATTTTGATTTAATCGGAGGAATGATGCTGATATATCCACCGCCGGCGATTACGAATAAAGGTGTTGCAATCGTCAAAAAACGCCAGGGAAACTGAATAATTTGATTGATCCCGACAAATTTATCCCATGGGAATAGTTTTGTAGTCATCAATACCGATAATATTCCAAACAGAACCAGCACATTTAAGGTTCTTTTGATTTCGGACTGATTTTTGTAGAAAATCAATGGGAAAATCGAGACAATCAAAAGCGGGTATCCAACAGATGGTTTAGCTGGAGCATACCAATCCGCATAAGCGGTAAAAATCGTTCTGAAAGGTAAACCGCCTTGCATCGGATTTTTGTCAGTATAAACCAAACCGGTACTGTTTTCAATCAGTTGTTCGAAAAGAGGCAGCAGAAAAAAAGCTGTCACACAAATGGTAACTGCAAAAGCTTTAATAATCGATAAAAAAATTTCTTTGTTTTCCAAAATTTTCCGGAAGGATCCTATCAAAAATAACAAGGAAAGAAAACCAGCCATCGCCAAAGTGATAACATGAGAACAGGTTATACCAATAAACCCAACAGCCAAAATCGGCCAATGATGAGGTTTCCCATCAAATATTTCATAAAATCCCCAGATTATCCATGGAATGAAAACAAATGCCAATGCTTCCCCCACAGCACCCCGGTTATAAAAATCGATGATCCGATAAGCAGCAAAAGCATAAAGAATTGCAGCAGCAATCCCTGCATCATGGGAATTCATGATATTTTTGGCAGCCAGATAAGCGCTCCCAATTGCCAGAAAATTCAACAGGAAAATGAAAATTTTATAGGTCAGAACAAAATCAAACCCAAGCAATCTCAAAATTGCGGGAAAATATAAGAAAATATCCGGATAAAATAAGCCAGACCCATATCCATAATCAAAAACAGTAAACAAATGGATTCTTGTCGGGAAGTATCCGTAAGACAGGCTCGTTTTGATGCCTTCAATGCGGGACATATGAAAGGTTGAATCATCACCCTTTATATAATCCGAACTATAAAGTGGGATACTGATAAATAATGTCAATAACAAAATTATCCAGAACGCTTGTTTTGTTGCAGATGAGAAACGGTGTCCGATCAAACGTTCATAGGAGGTCGGAAAAATAAATCTAAATCCCAGAAAAACAATTGTCACTACCCAAAACAGGCTGATCACAATATGAAATAAAACCGAATTCTTGTAAATGACATTGCTTGAATGGATGGAAATTTCATCGATCGCAAAATTATCGGAAGATTGATCAAAATAACTTCCGATCCTGATTGTTTCAGAAGGTTTCTCAACGGTATACTGGATTTTTAATTCTGTCGTTTCTTTTGGAAATTCTATTCTTTGAAGAATTACATTGTCCACAGAAATCAAAATTGAGTTGAAATCACCATCTGTGCTGCCTTTGATCACGATATCATACAAGCCCGGTTTTAATGTCATGCTTGGGGATAGAAAATAATCTCCCTTTGCATCTGTATTCTTCAAGAAATTTCTTCCGATCAGAAAAACATCATCATATTCAAAAACATCCTGATTGACTGAATACAAAAGCAAGGACAAGATCCCGATTAGAACAATGAGGCTAATCAGCTTCTCTCTCATTTTCATTTGATGCTGCCTGCTGTTCATGGAAATGTAATATGCTCCGGGCTACATGATTTTTAAAAATCGTTTCAATCATTACAGATTTTTTACATGATTGTGCCACTTCTTGAAGATTCCATAATTGTTCAGACCGCCAAATAAACCCTCAATGAATGGCAGAATACTTTTGTTTTAAACCTGATCCTCAATAATCACTGCATTTCTGCGGTTTTTTTCAGCGATTCGAAGTATGGGAAAAAATCTCCTTATTTCAAATTGCTAGATTTTTTTATTATAATCGCAATATTTTTCCATCATCCGCCCGGCATTTTTTGTCATATATAAGAAGCCTCTTCAGCTATTTGAAATCTTGGACAGCCAGCGATTCGAAATATGGGGAGAATTACTGTTGGACAGCCTTTCAAAACGCATTTATCCAGTAAAATCAATGCTATTGGGAGAATTAATACATGAAGAATCTAATTGAAAAGGTGATTGATCAAATCGAATTGCGATCGAAAAACAGTCTGAATTTTGGAGAAAATTCGATTCGCCCGATATTTGACGGATTTTCAATTGCAAACATCCCCTCCAGCATCTGCCATTGGCTGGATTCAGACACCGGAGATATGCTGCCCGGAATTTCGCTGGAACAGGAATTTGGATCACAATTCCGGCATATTATTCTGATTGTCATCGACGGGCTGGGCTTGCTCCAAACTGAAACGGTATATGATCGGTTACAAGAAAATCCCTGGATCCAAAGAATTCAGAAACAGGCAATTGCCTCCACACTCACCAGCGTCATACCCAGTACCACCGTAGCGGCGTTAACATCCATTTGGACCGGCTGTGCTCCCGGAAGTCATGGCCTTGTCGGGTACGAAATGTGGCTGAAAGAACTGGGTATGGTTGTAAACTATCTGCCATATTCTCCGATCGCGTTGTCAGGAAAAAGCGGGTTAATTGCTGAAGCAGGAATCCCGCCGGAAAATATGTTCCCGTCACAGACACTGGGACAAATCCTGTCAAAAAATCAAATCCTTTCACGATCCTACATGCCAGCCTTGCTTTCATCGTCCAATTTAACGAGGGCTCAAATGTCAGGATCAACCGTCATACCCTACCGGAGATTCGGTGATTTGTGGGAGAATCTGAAAGAAAACCTGCAAAAAGACAAAACCAGCAGAACATGTGAAATGATCTATTGGAATGACATAGACACGTACGGTCATCTCATGGGAATTGATAACGAACGTGTTTATTTTGACCTGGATCAATTCTTCTATGGTCTGGAAAAAACCTATCTGAGCCTGAAAAAAATGAATCTGGGAGATACATTGATCCTGATTACTGCTGATCATGGTCAAATCAGGAATATTCCGGATCCCGATCGCGACCTGAAAAACTTTCCGAAATTCTTAGATACCCTGACAATACTACCCTGCGGTGAAAATCGTTTTACCTACTTTTATCCTAAAAATGGAAAAGAAAAGGATGTGATCCAATTTATACAGGAAAGATGGCCGGATGATTTTCGTTTTGTTGCTTCAATGGATATGATTCACGATGGAATCTTTGGAAGTGATCATCTACATCCGGATCTGCAGAATCGTGTCGGGGAATTGATCGCCATTGCGCAAAAAGACGCCTATTTCTGGTGGCCAAATCGTCCGGACAAACTGCATGCACGCCATGGGGGTGTTTCCAGAGAGGAAATGCTGGTTCCATTCACCGGCATTTCATTTTCGTAATCCGTTTTTTTGAAAGATTTCTTTACTAATCCGTGCCAGCGATTCGAAATATGGGGAATATTATTTGTTGTTGTGTTGTTTTTTTCTCAAGAGGCTTTTCCAAATTTCGAATTACTGAAATCGTGCAGGATGGTTTCCAGTATCAGAATTCCTGATAATTTAAATTTCTGCTTGTCCATCTTGCGTGATAGAATTCAAAAAATCTGAAATATAAGGTCTTACAGCTTTTATGATGAAGAAAAACATAACAATTTTTGGTCAGGGATATGTCGGACTGCCATTATCTTTGAGCTTTGCAATCAACGGATGCAACGTGATCGGCGTTGACAGTGATGTAGCTCTGTGCAGCAACCTTTCTCAAGGGAAAACACATCAGACAGAAAAATATCAGGGAAAAAGTATTCAGGATGTTTTAAAAGAGCAGCTTGATAAAGGAACCTATCAGATTACTTCGGATGGCGCCTGGGCAGTACAACAGGCGGATACCATCATTGTTACAGTAGGCATACCCGTTCATGATGGAATTCCTTTTTATGATTATTTTGATGCCGCCTGTCAGACGGTCGCAGAAAATATAAACCGGGGCAGTCTGGTGCTGATCCGCAGCACCGTTGTGCCAGGAACTACACAAAACCGCTGTCAATCTCTGCTCGAAGACATTTCAGGATATAAAACCGGCCTGGAAATTTTTCTCGCTTATGTTCCTGAAAGAATCGCTGAAGGAAAGGCTTTTGAAGAATTTGAAACCATGCCGACTTTAATCGGTGCATCGGACATAATCAGTCAGCAGAAAGCAGCAGAAATCATTCAGATTAACAGCAAAGCGGAAATTATTATTTCTGATTCACCAACCGCTGTTGAAACTTCTAAGGTGCTTGAAAACTTGCAGCGCGATGCTAATATTGCAATTGCCCAGGAATTTGCACGTTTTGCTGAAGCAGCAGGAATGAATATTTTCGAAGTGATTCATCTGGCGAACACACACAAACGCGTCAACATTCTGAATCCGGGGCCTGGCGTCGGGGGTTATTGTATTCCGAATGCGTTTTATTATCTGAACGCCAGAGCTCAGGAATTGGGATTAAGCCTTCCTTTGTTAGAATTGGCAAGAAAACAGAATGATCAGCTTCCGGATTGGATCTGCAAAAAAACAGTCGAGCTGCTCCGCCAAAACGGAAAGGAATTGAATCACTGCAAAATCGCTATAGCCGGTCTGGCCATGAAAGATTTTTCTCCTGATGATCGTCTGAGTCCTGCAATCGATATCTGCACAAAACTCATGCAATCCGGAGCTGCTGTGGCAGCCTTTGACAGTAATGTCAGCAGTCAATACCCTTTTAAAGTAGAATCCTTTACGGAGGCTGTCCGTGATGCCGATGCTTTATTGATCCTCAACAGACTTTTTGAAGGTTTTGATCCTGTTCCTGGAATAGCCAGCATGGCCTCCCGTCCAGTCATCATGGACACGAAAAATATCATCGATCCGAATCTGCTTCCATTGGAATCGATTTTTTGGCGATTATAACAGCGCCCTTAAAAAACCGGGGGATTATCGGACTCCTCATTGAATTCGAAAGGTCGATCTGAATTACAAATCGATGAGCTTCACGCAGCAATTCGTAAAAGGAACCCGCTCCCGGCATAAATAGCTGAAATGAGATCGCATGTTTTTGGGGAAAGCGCAAGAACATGAGAACAACTAATCGTCCAATACATCATTTGAATCACTGGACTTCACTCGTCTTCTTCTCGTTCCCTTTCCATTTTTTTATTCATTCACCCACTTTTTTGATTCCCTTCTATTAATCTTTTGTTAGAAAACTCCTGGAAAACTTGACCTCTCTTTTTTGGCGTGGTAATATTATGGAAGCTTTTAGCACTCGAACAAAGAGAGTGCTAACACGAGGAAAAAATGGAAAATTTAAGTGAAAGGCAAAAATTTATTCTGAGTCTGGTGATCCATGAATACACCCGGACAGCTCAACCGGTTGGATCGAAAAATCTGGTTAACCAGTTCCAGCTTGAAATGAGTCCGGCAACCGTTCGGAATGAACTTGCTTTTCTGACAGAAATGAATTTTCTGCGGCAACCTCACACCTCGGCTGGGAGGGTTCCTACCGAATCGGGTTATCGATACTTTGTCGGAGTTCTTATGCGCACGCAGGAACTTTCAGAGACGACTCGCAGGATGATTGAACATCAGTTTTATCAAACGCAGCAGGAACAGGGTATTGACGGTTGGATGAAGTTGTCCGCATCGATATTAGCTTCCTTGTCACATGCAGTTTCTTTTGTTTCAGCGCCGCTTCCCCAGCGGACGAAGCTAAAACATCTGGCGTTGGTATCGATTGCCGGAAAACAAATTTTAATGGTCCTCGTATTAATCGGAGGACAAATGCAGCAACGGTTCTTCAATGTGGAAGAACAGATTACACAAGAACAGTTGATCGCGATTTCGAATGCCATCAATTTTCGGTACAAGGGCATGACAACAGAACAAATTCATACAGAGATTAGCAAAGAAAAAAATAAATCCGCGATGATTGAGACGATCCTGAAAAATGTTCTGAACGCGATGTACGAAACAGACGCAATGAAAGCCGGAGAAGTCTTTACAGACGGACTCAGTAATGTACTGGCAGAACCTGAATTTACGGAATCTGAAGATGCCAGACGGGCACTAAAAATCCTGGAAGAAAAACCTGCACTGCAGAGCTTTCTATCACGGACAACATTGGAGCAAAAAGTTGGTGGCATTCAAGTCCTGATTGGCGGAGAAGGAACTCTTGAAAATTTTCGAAATTGTTCTCTGGTGCTTGCCAGATACGGGATGCCGGGAATCGTGACAGGCACAGTGGGTGTGTTAGGACCAATGAGGATGCCGTACAGCAGGAATATCCCGACCGTGCGATTTGTGGCCGGATTGCTCAGTGATTTAGTTACAGACGCGCTGGCAGAATAAAAGAAAGTTAGCTCAGAATGTATCAAAAAATTCGGATAAGGTGAAAGGCTATGGCAAAAAAAGAAAAAGAGTTCGAAAATAAGGAATCCAAAAGAGAAAAGAAAATGGACCATCAAGATAAAGTTGAGGGAAAAAATTCAGGAAAAGACCAGGAAAATCAAGCTGAAACTGAAAACGGCAGTGAAGAAGTACTGTTGTTAACAAAAGCGGAAGTTGACGATCTGAAGAACAATC